>JBIOTX010000319.1:0-23743 GCA_044866315.1 Thermoanaerobaculia bacterium
GGCGCTCGAAGGTCTCGGCCACGATGGCCGGGCAGGCGTCGTAGAACGGGTTCGCGCGCTCGCGCGACTGGAAGAAGACGTCCGGGTTCTGGGCCGTGCCGCGCACGACCGGGTGGTCGGGCGAGAGGGCCCGGGAGCGATGATCGAAGACCAACTCGAGGTCGATCATCGCCCGCATCTCGTCGTCGGAGAGCAGCTCCACCTTGGCCATCTCGTGCGAGGTGCGGAAGCCGTCGAAGAAGTGGATGAAGGGGATGCGCGCCTCCAGCGAGGCGGCGTGGGCGACCAGGGCGAAATCGTGGGCCTCCTGCACGCTGGCCGCGGCGAGCATGCCCCAGCCGGTGGCCCGGCAGGACATCACGTCGCTGTGATCGCCGAAGATCGACAGCGCGTGCGTGGCCACGGCCCGCGCGGCCACGTGGATGACCGCCGGCGTGAGCTCGCCGGCGATCTTGTACATGTTCGGGACCATCAGCAGCAGGCCCTGGGATGAGGTGAACGTCGTGGCCAGCGACCCGGTCTGCAGCGCGCCGTGCACCGCGCCGGCGGCGCCGGCCTCGCTCTGCATCTCCACGACCGTGGGGACGGTGCCCCAGAGGTTCGGCTGCTTGGCCGAGGCCCACTCGTCCGACCACTCGCCCATCGGCGAGGACGGCGTGATCGGATAGATCGCGATGACTTCACTGGCCTTGTAGGCCACATGGGCGACGGCTTCGTTGCCGTCGAGCATCGCGTACCGGGGCTGGGACATTGCGTTTCCTCTCCAAATCAGCGACTGCGCATGTAGCTCCAGCAGGCGCTGATGTCCGAGCTGATCATCTCCAGCACGTTCAGCCAGAGCATCGGCTTTTCGTCGAGGAGCCGCAGGAACTGCTGCTTCTCCACGAAGCCGGTGATGCAGTCGTAGCGGGTGGTGGCCGTGGAGTCGTGCGGGCGATCGGACATCACCGCGCTGATTCCGAGGATTTGGCCGGCGTCGGCGAAGAACAGGGGCTTGGAGGAGAACGAGAGCGCGATCTGGCCGGAGTGGATGTAGTAGACGCCGACCGGCGCGGAGCCCTCGCGGAACAGAACGGCCCCGGCGGGCCAGATCTCCACGCGTTCGTACGGGGCGAGCGATTCGGTAATGGCGGTGCTCATACGCTGACGAGATTCTCGAGCTGCGGCTTGTTGAGCACGAAGAGACTCGACCCCTTCACGTCGATCATCTTCTTTTTCTTGAAGTCGCTCAGGAGCCGGGTCACGGTCTCGCGGGTGGTGCCGATCATCTGGGCGATCTCCTCGTGGGTGAGGAGGACCTTGAGGCGGATGCCCCGCGTGGTCTCCTCGCCGCCGCGCTCGCACCAGTCCAGCAGCAGCCGGGCGAGCTTCTCCGAGGTGGTCTGGGAGAGGCCGAGGGAGCGGATCTCGCGCTGCGCGGAGTGGTACTTCTCGCTGAGCTGCTGGGCCGTGTGCAGGCAGGCCTCGGCGTGGGTGTTGAGGTACTTGAGGAAGTCGTCGCGCTTGACGAAGTTCAGCTGGGAGGGCTCGATGGTCTCGGCGGAGACCTCGTACGGCTTGCCGAGGATGGTCGCGCTGGCGCCGAGGACTTCTCCCGGCTCGGCGATCTTGACGATCAGGGTCTTCCCCTCGGTGGAGGACGTGGTCAGCTTCGCCCGGCCGCTGCAGAGGATGAACACGCCCCGCGGCTCCTCGCCCTCGACGAACAGCAGCGAGCCCTTGGGATAGAGGCCGGTGAACTTCACCGTGTCCAGCGCGGCCACGGCGGAATCGGACATATTGCAGAACAGCCGATCCGCGCGCACGCGGCACGCCGAACAGTTGTATTCGACTTCGAGGTTGTAGGGCGACGGCATACGGCCTCCGTTCTGTACGTCACTGAATCTAGAGGCCGGACCCATGGCGCGCACCGGCGGCAATCACCCGTCGGGGTGACGCCTGTCACAAGCTGAAATCCGGATGCGGTAAGCTCTGTTGAGGCTGTTCAGCGTGAAGTTCCGCAGCACCATCCTCGTCCTTGCGACAGTGAGCCTCCTCGCCGCGAGCGTCCTGCCGGCATGCGCCGAGGGCCTGTGTTGTCCCGTCACGCCCGACGCGCCGATGATCCACGCCGCAATGCCCTGCTGCGCGGAGCCGGCCATGACCGCCAGCCGCGACCTCAGCGCCCTGCGGCCGGCGGCGGACGGACTCTTCTCGGTGCCCGTGGCGACGATCGAGCGGCTCCCGGCGATGGACGTCCCGTCGCACATCCGGGTGGTAGCCGACTTCACCCTGGACGCTCCACACGAGCCCTCGCCCCCGCTCTTCCTCCTCAACGAGCAATTCCTGATCTGATCCGAAGCGCCCCTCCCCTGCTTCCCCGCAGAACGGTCGAGGTGTGTTTCGATGAGAAGACTCCTGGTTTCATTGCTGCTCGCGCAGCCGCTGTTCGCAATCGACTTCCATGATCCCCGGGCGCTGACCGAGGCCGCGATCGCCGCCAGCCCGACGCTGGCGCGCCTCAATGCCGAGGTGGCGGCGGCGCGGGAGCGCGTCGCGCCGGCGGCGGCCCTGCCCAACCCCATGGTCATGGCCGGCGTGCAGGACAAGCAAGTCGACCTGTCCGACGACGAGATGATGACCATGTACATGGTCGGCGCGTCGCAGACCATCACCCGGCCGTCCAAGCGAGAGGCCCGCCGCACCGCCGCCGAGCTCGAGGCCCTTGCCCTGGAGCTGCAGCTCGGCTCCGCCCGCGCGGAGATCGAGCGGGACGTGCTCCTGGCCTGGTACGACGTCGCCGCTGCCGACGCGCAGATCCACACGACCACTCAGGTGCGCGAGCTGATCGACGCCGTCGTCGCCGCCGCGCGCGTGCGCTACGAGGTCGGCACCTCCGCCCAGGCGGACGTCATCCGGGCCCAGCTCCAGTCGAGCACTCTCGATCACGAGATCCTCCGGCTGCGCGGGATCCGCCGCGCAGCCCTGGCCCGCCTCCTCCCCCTCCTCGGCCTCCCGACGACGACGGACGTTCCGCCGCTGCGCTTCCCGGAGTCGACGGAAGACCTGGCGATCGACGCCCCCGCCGCGCCGCCCGAGGACCATCCTGCCATCGCGGCGCTGCGGGCCGAGGTGGCGCGGCGGGAGGAGGCCATCCGCCTGGCCCGGCTCGAGCTCAAGCCCGACTTCGAGGTCGAGGCCCAGTACGGCCACCGCCGCATCGAGCGGGACATGTTCAGCGTCACCGCGAAGATCGAGCTGCCCTGGCTGCGCCGCAACCAGACTATCGAACCGCGCGTGCGCGAGGCCATGGCCCTGCGCGACGCGGCCAAGACGCGCATCGAAGAGCTGCGCCGCGACCTCGTGGCCGCCCTGGCGGGCGCCGTCGCCGAGCACGCCACGGCCACCGAGCAGTTGAACCTCCACCGCGAGGTGCTCGTGCCCCAGGCCAAGCTCGCCTTCGAGTCGACCCTGGCCGCCTACCAGACCGGCAAGACGCCCTTCGACGCCATCCTCACCACCGAGACCGATTACCTCCGCCTCCAGCTCCAGTACTTCGACTTCCTCGCCCGCCACGCGCAGGCCGTCGTCAACTACGAGGCGCTGCGCCGCGGAGCGCGCGCCGGCGCCGCCATGAGCGGCGCGCCCGCCGCGTCCGCGACCCCGACCACGCCGAGCCGCTCGGCGATGACGAGCATGCCATGAAGAAAATCGCCGTCGTTCTCCTCGCACTCCTCTCTCTCCTCCCGGCCGCCTGCAAGCGGAAGGAGGAGGATCACAGCCAGCACCAGAAGGAAGCCGCGCAGAAAGCCGCGGACATCTATTACTGCCCGATGCATCCGACGGTCGTGTCGGACAAGCCGGGAAGCTGCCCGATCTGCGGCATGGCCCTGGTCAAGCGGACGCCGCAGGCGGGTTCGGGAGCCGCCGGAGAGGGCGGCACCACACTCGAGGCGATCTCGTTGTCGCCTGAACAACGCGTCACGGCCAACGTCCGCACCATGCGCGTGGCCCTGGACACGCACACCGGCGAGCTGGTGACCACCGGCCGGGTGACCTTCGACGAGCGCCGTTTGGCCCAGGTGACCGCCTACACCGCCGGCCGCATCGAGCGCCTCTTCGTCAACTTCACCGGCGACGCGGTGCACCGCGGGGCCGTGGTCGGCACGATCTACTCGCCCGATCTCTTCGCCACCCAGCAGGAGTACCTCCTGGCCCTGCAGAACCGGGAGCGCATGCGCCGGGCCGGCTTCGACTCGGCGCGCAGCGCGTCCGAGGACCTGGTCGAGTCGACGCGCCGGCGGCTCATGCTCTTCGGCATGACCGCGGCCCAGGTCGCGCAGCTGGAGAGGAGCGCCAAGCCGATCTTCGCCACGAACATCACCTCGCCCGTGAGCGGCATCGTCACCAGGAAGCTCGCCGTCGAGCAGCAGTACGTCGCCCAGGGACAGCCGCTCCTCGAGGTCGCCGACCTGTCGACCGTATGGGTGGAGGCGGACGTGTACGAGCAGCAGCTGCCGAGCGTCAAGGTCGGCGACCGCGTGGAGATCACCGCTCCCGCCGTTCCCGGCCGCACCTTCAACGGCAAGGTCTCGTTCATCGTCCCGATCCTCACCGGCGCCACGCGCACCGCGCGCGTGCGCGTCGAGCTGCCCAACCCCGGCCTGGTCCTCAAGCCGGACATGTACGCCAATGTGCGCATGATCGGCGCCCCCGCCCCGGCGCACATCATGGTCCCCGCCAGCGCGGTGGTCGACCGCGGGCAGAAGAAGTTCGTCTGGGTGGAAACCGCGCCGAACACCTACGAGCCGCGCGAGGTCACCACCGGCGGCATGCACGGCGAGGCGGTGGTCATCGCCGCGGGCCTGAATGCAGGCGACAACGTCGTAGTCGAGGGCGGGTTCCTGCTCGACTCCGAGGCCCAGCTGCGGAGCGCGACCACCAGAGGGCACGTGCACTAGGAGCGCTCCTCCTGGAGCATTCATCATGATCCGCAAAATCATCGCCCTCTCCGCCGAGCACCGCTTCATCGTGCTCGTCATCTACGCCGGCATCATCGGCTTCGGGGTGTGGGCCACGCTGCACACGCCGCTGGACGCCATTCCCGACGTCTCCGACAACCAGGTCATCGTCTACGTCGACTGGCCGGGCCGCTCGCCGCAGCTCGTCGAGGACCAGGTCACCTATCCGCTCGCCTCGAATCTGCAGGGGCTGCCGAACCTGAAGGCCGTGCGCGCGCAGACGATGTTCGGGTTCTCGCTGGTCTACGTCATCTTCGACGACGACGTCGACATCTACTGGGCCCGCACGCGCGTGCTCGAGCGGCTGAACTACATCACCGCCCTGCTCCCGGCCGGCGTGACCCCGCGCCTCGGCCCCGAGGGGACCGGCGTCGGCCACGTCTACTGGTACACGCTGGAGTCGAAGTCGCACGACCTGGGACAGCTCCGCTCGATCCAGGACTGGTATCTCAAGCTCGGACTGCAGTCCGTCGACGGCGTGGCCGAGGTCGCGAGTGTGGGCGGGTTCGTCAAGCAGTACCAGGTCAACCTCGATCCGATCAAGATGGCCGCCCGCGGCGTGTCCCTCGACACCGTGGTCAACGCCGTGCGCCGCTCGAACAACGACGTCGGCGGACGGCTGATCCAGGTCGGCCAGACCGAGTCCATCGTGCGCGGCATCGGCTACGTGCGCAGCGTGCGCGACCTGGAGACGATCGTCGTCGACGCCCCCGGCGGCACGCCCATCTACCTGGCCTCCCTCGGCAGCGTGCAGCTCGGAACGGAGCTGCGCCGCGGCCTGGTCGAGCAGAACGGCAAGGGCGAGGTGGTCGGCGGCATCATCGTCGCCCGCTACGGCGAGAACGCCAAGGAGGTCATCGACCGGGTGAAGGTGCGCCTGGAGGAGCTGAAGAAAGGCCTTCCCCCGGGCGTGATCGTCACCACCGCCTACGACCGCTCCGATCTCATCGAGCGCGCCGTCGGGACGCTGAAGGAGGCCCTCACCGAGGAGGCGATCATCGTCTCGCTGGTGGTCATCATCTTCCTGCTGCACGGCGGGTCGGTGGTGACGGTGCTCGTCGGCCTGCCGCTGTCCGCGCTGATCAGCTTCATCCTGATGAAGCAGTTCGGCATCACCTCCAACATCATGTCCCTCGGCGGCGTGGCCCTGGCCATCGGCGAGATCGTGGATGCGTCGATCGTGATGGTGGAGAACGCGTACCGGCATCTCGCTGAAGGTGGAGCGGCAGGCTCTCAGCCTGCCGACGATGCCGGCGGGCTGAGAGCCCGCCGCTCCACGATCATCATCAAATCCGCCCAGCAGGTCGGCCCGGCCATCTTCGGCTCGCTGCTGGTCATGATCGCCTCGTTCATGCCCGTCTTTCTCCTCACCGGCCGGGAGGGGAAGCTCTTCAAGCCGCTGGCGTACACGAAGACCTTCGCCATGGTCGGCGCGTCGGTCCTGGCCATCACCCTCGTGCCCGTGCTGATGACGTTCTTCATGCGCGGGCGCATGCGGCCGGAGAGCGAGAACCCGGTCAGCCGCTTCTTCACCCGCGCCTACGAGCCGTTCCTGCGCTGGTCGCTGCGCTGGGGCAAGACCATGCTGGCCATCAACCTGATCGCGCTGATCATCGCCGTCCCGCTGATGATGTCCCTGGGCCGCGAGTTCATGCCCCCGCTGGACGAGGGCTCGCTGCTCTACATGCCGGTCACGCTGCCGGCCATCAACATCACCGAGGCCCGGCGCATCGTGCAGGTGCAGGACCGGATCATCGCCGCCCACCCGGCGGTCAAGTACGTCCTGGGCAAGGTCGGACGCGCGGAGACGGCCACCGATCCCGCACCGGTGTCGATGTTCGAGACCATCATCGAGCTCAAACCGAAGGGCGAGTGGCCGAAGGGGATGACCAAGGACAAGATCATCCAGGAGCTGAACGAGAAGCTGCAGATCGCCGGCGTGACCAACGCCTGGACCCAGCCGATCATCAACCGCATCGACATGCTCAACACCGGCGTGCGCACCACGCTGGGCATCAAGATCTTCGGCCCCGACCTGAACACGCTCGAGCACCTCGGCCTGCAGACGGAGTCGATCCTGCGCAAGGTCCCCGGCGCCGCCGACCTCTACACCGAGCGCATCTCCGGCGGCCAGTACGTGAACATCGACGTCGACCGCGAGGCCATCGCCCGCTACGGCATCCCCGTGGGGGTGGTGCTGGATGCGATCGAGACCGCGATCGGCGGCATGAACGTCACCACCACCGTCGAGGGCCGGGCGCGCTATCCCGTGCAGGTGCGCTATCTCCCCGACTACCGCGACGACATCGCCTCGCTGCAGAACATGCTCATCACCATTCCCTCGATGGGCGGTGGAGGACAGGCGATCTCGCCCGGCCCCTCGCTCAGCGGCGGCGGCATGTCCATGGGCGGCGGCGGGGCGTCAGGCGCCCAGCCCGCATTCACCAGCGCGGCCGGTCCGGCTGCCCTGCAGCTCCCCCTCGGCCAGCTGGCCAGGATCACCACGACCTCCGGTCCGGCGATGATCAACTCCGAGAACGGACAGCTGCGCGCGCTGGTCCAGCTCAACGTGCGCGGGCGGGACATGGGCTCGTTCGTCGACGAGGCCCGCGAGGCCCTGGACGAGAACCTGAAGATTCCCGCCGGCTACTCGATCCAGTTCTCCGGCCAGTACGAGAACCAGATCCATGCCCGCAAGCGCCTGCAGGTGCTCGTGCCGATGGTCCTGGTGATCATCTTCCTCATCCTCTATTTCACGTTCCACTCGGCCGTCGAGGCGACGCTGGTCATGCTGTCCGTCCCCTTCGCCCTCATCGGCGGCGTGTATCTGATGTGGATCTACGGCTTCAACTGGTCGGTCGCGGTCTGGGTGGGCTTCATCGCCCTCTACGGCGTGGCCGTGCAGACGGGCGTGGTCATGGTGCTCTACCTCCAGGAGGCATTCGACCGGCGCGCCGCGGCCGGGGAGATGACCGAGGAGGGGGTCTTCGAGGCCACCGTGGAGGGGGCGCTGCTGCGCGTCAGGCCGAAGCTGATGACCGTGGCCACCACCGTCATCGGACTGTTACCGCTCCTTTGGGCCACCGGGGCGGGATCCGACGTCATGAAGCCGATTGCCGTACCGCTCATCGGCGGGATGATCACGAGCACGATCCACGTTCTGCTCGTGACACCGGTCATCTTCCTGATGATGAAACGACGCGACCTCCGAAGGAGAAATCGATGAAATTCAAGCTTTTCGCTGTTCTCGCGCTCGCCGCGACGCCGCTCTTCGCCAGCCCCGACCTGTTCACGAAGTACGAGGCCGTGCGCCAGGGCCTGCTCAAGAGCTCGCTGAAGGACACCCAGGCCACCGCGAAGCAGCTCGCCGCCACCGCCCGCACGGCGAAGAACGAGGCCGTGGCCAAGCAGGCCGAGGCCGTTGCCGCCGCCAAGGACATCGCTGCCGCCCGCACCGCCTTCGGCACCCTGTCCGAGGAGATGATCAAGGTGCGCAGCACGGTCAAGGGCGACCGCCCGGCCGTCGCCTTCTGCCCGATGGTCAACAAGTCCTGGCTGCAGTCCGCCAAGGACGAGATCGGCAACCCGTACGACAGCGCCATGGCCCAGTGCGGGATGTTCAAGAAGGACTGACACTTACGTTCACCAGACGTGAGGCCGTGGTGATGCTGGCCGCCGCTTCCCTCGGAGGCGCGTTGGACGCGCGCACCACGCCGATCCCCCGCATCGGCCTCGGCACGTGGCAGACGTTCGACGTCGGCCCGTCCGAGGCCGAGCGCCGTCCTTTACGCGAGGTCCTCTCGCTCTTCGTTCAGCTCGGCGGACGCGTCGTCGACTCCTCCCCGATGTACGGCCGCTCCGAGGCCGTCCTCGGCGACCTCGCGGTCGACCTCGGCATCCGCGACAAGCTCTTCGTGGCCACCAAGGTCTGGACCACCGGCCGCGCCGCCGGCATCACCCAGATGCAGGACTCCGAGCGCAAGCTCCGCGGCAAGGTGGACCTCATGCAGGTCCACAACCTCCTCGACGTGGAGACCCACCTGGCCACGCTGCGCGAGTGGAAGCGGACCGGGCGCATCCGCTCCATCGGCATCACCCACTACACCTCCAGCGCATACGACGACCTGGCCAGGCACATCCAGCGCGGCGGCATCGACTTCGTGCAGGTCAACTACTCCCTCGCCGAACGGGAGGCCGAGCGTCGCCTCCTCCCCTTGGCGCGCGAGCGCGGCGTCGGCGTCCTCATCAACCGCCCCTTCGGCGGCGGCTCCCTCTTCCGCGACGTCCGCAACAAGCCTCTGCCCGCGTTCGCGAAGGAGATCGACTGCCAGAGCTGGGCGGAGATCTTCCTCAAGTTCGTGGTCTCGCATCCCGCGGTGACCTGCGCGATCCCCGCGACCTCGAAGGCGGAGCACCTGCGGCAGAACATGCGGGCTGGGCAAGGAATCCTGCCGGACGCGAAGATACGGGAGCGGATCGTCGCTTCGCTGTGATCGTCCCCCTGGTGTCATCCCGAGCGGAGCGAGGGACCTGGGTGGTGGGAGGCACGAGACGCGCGCAACCCACCCGCTAAGCCGCCCCCCCTACTAACCATTCCAATCCCACCCGGTCTAACCTGCTCGAATGGAAGCGGTCGACATCGAGCTCATTGACAAGGTGCGCGGGGGGGACGACGACGCCTTCCGCCACATCGTCGAGCGGCACTCACGCTTCCTGTACCGCTCGGCTTATCGCATCACCGGCAATGCCGCCGACGCCGATGACGTGGTCCAGGAGACGTTCCTCCGGGCCTACCGGGCCCTGGACAAGTTCGACGGGCGGGCCAGTCTGCCGACCTGGCTGCACCGCATCGCCGTCAACTGCGCGCTCGACCTGATCGACTCGCGCAAGCGGCGGGACGGGCGGATGGACGACGTGGAGGACATGACTGTCATCGCCTCCACCGACGCCGCCCCGGACCGCATCGCCCTGGGGGCGGAAATGCAGCGCGCCGTGACCGTGGCCATGGACGGACTGACCGGCAACGAGCGCACGGCCTTCGTCCTCCGCCACTTCGAGGGCATGCCCCTCGAGGAGATCGGCCAGGTCCTCGGCACGCGGATGAATGCCACGAAGAACACGATCTTTCGCGCGGTGCGCAAGCTCCGCACGCAATTGCAACCCTTCACGGGATCACTGGTATGAAGCATCTCTCACAAGAAGACATCGTTCTCAGCTACTACGACGAGCCGGAGCGTCCGGCCCACCGCGAGCACCTCGCGACCTGCGCGCTCTGCCAGGAGGAGCTCACGCGCCTCCGGGCCGTGCTCGACCGCGTCACACCTCTCGACGTCCCCGAACCGGACGAGGACTACGAGAAGCGGGTGTGGGACCGCCTGCACTGGCGGATGCGCCGCGAGCCGCGCCGGCCGCGCTTCGACGCGGTGAAGTGGCTCGCCGCCGCCGCAGTGTTCGCCATGGCCTTCATCAGCGGCCTGCTCTGGAATCGCGGCCAGAAGGCCACGCAGCCGGCGCAGATCGCCACGACGACCGCCGGGGCGAAGGCCGCTCCTGCCGCCGCGCAGAGCACCGCGCCGGGGCGCGACCGCATTCTGCTCGTGGTGGTCAGCAACCACTTCGACCAGTCCGAGCGGATGCTCGTGGAGCTGACGAACCTCGCGCCCGGGGAGGGCGCGGACATCACCACTGAGAAAGAACGGGCCGGGGAGCTGCTCGCCAGCAACCGGCTCTACCGTCAGACCGCCCTCGACCGCGGCGAGGAGGACGTGGCCACGCTCCTCGACGAGCTCGAGCCGGTGCTGATGCAGATCGCTCACGCGCCTTCGCAGATGAGCGCGGAGGAGATCCGCCGCATCCAGAAGCGCGTGGAGACCAAGGGACTGATGTTCAAGCTGCGCGTCGTTCGCGCGGACGTCCGCAACACGTCCCGGACCACCAACTATCAACCGAATGTCTGAAATGACGGGGAAGACCATGAATGCAACGAGACTCCTGGCGGCCTTCGCGGCCGCGGTACTGATCAGCGGAACGGCCAGCGCGGGCGGATGGGAGATGGCCATGTTCGCCGACGCCGAGCAGCGCGACGAGCGCAGCGCCCGCCGCGACGAGCGCGCCGACGACCTCTACGACGAAGGCACCGACGCCATCGACGAGGGACAGTGGGAACAGGCGCTCAAGCACTTCGGCAAGGTCGCCGAGCTGAAGACCAGCCGCACCGACGGGGCGCTGTACTGGATGGCCTACGCCCTCAACAAGCTCGGGCGCCGCGCCGAGGCCCTCAAGACCATCGACCTGCTCAAGACCAGCTATGCCTCCAGCCAGTGGATCGACGACGCCAACGCCCTGGCCATCGAGGTGCGCCGGTCGCGCGGCGAGCAGGTCTCGCCGGAGAATCTCAGCGACGAGGAGCTGAAAGTCATCGCCATCAACTCCCTGATGCACACCAATCCCGAGCGGGCCTTTCCGCTGCTCGAGAAGATCGTCAAGGGAACGGGCAGCAGCAAGAAGGTCAAGAAACAGGCCCTGTTCGTCCTCAGCCAGTCGTCATCGCCGAAGGCCCAGGCCCTGCTCGTCGACATCGCCAAGGGCGCCGCGAATCCCGAGCTCCAGCGCGAGGCGGTGAACTACCTCGGCGTCTCCGGCAAGCGCCAGGTCCTCGGGCAGCTCTACGGGTCGGTCACGGACCAGCGCGTGCGCGAGGAGATCCTAAACGCCATGATGGTCGCCGGCGACAGGGCCAGCGTCCTGGCCGCGGCGAAGTCGGAGCAGGACCCGCGGCTGCGCCGCAAGGCCGTGCAGCTCCTCGGCGTCATGGGCGCGCGCGCGGACCTGAGCGCGATGTACGGCACCGAGTCGGCGCGCGAGGTGAAGAAGGAGATCCTCAACGCGCTCTTCGTCGCCGGCGACGTCGACCGCATGACCGAGCTGGCCAAGGCCGAGCCCGATTCCTCGCTCCGCCGCGACGCCATCCAGTTCCTCGGGCTGATGGGCAAGCGCACCGCGCCGACGCTGCTCCAGCTCTACGCCACCGGCGACGAGCGGATCAAGGACGCCGTCCTCGACGGGCTGTTCGTCCAGGGCAACGCCCGGGCGCTCATCGATCTCTCGAAGAAGGAGACCGACAAGCGCATGAAGCGCCGCATCCTGGAGAAGCTGTCGGTGATGGGCAACGAAGAAGCGCTCGAGTACATGCTCGAGATCCTCAAGGAAGACTAAGGAGCGCGCCATGAACTTCCTCCTCTTAGCCGCCTCTCTGCTTCTGGCCACGAACTTCATGCCCGCCGGCGCCGAATGGGTCGGCTGGACCGTCCCCGCGCCGAATGACGTGCGCGTGCACGGCGACCGCTGCTGGGTCGGCGATCGCAACAGCGGCCTGACCATCAGCGACGAGCACCCCGTCGGCCCCGGCGCCGTCAAGCTGGTCGGGCGCATCGAGAACGGCGGCCTGCGCCGGATCGAGATGTTCGACGTGTCCTGCAACGTGCGGGCGAAGGAGGGCACGATCCACTGGCTCGACAACGTCGATCCCGGCGAGAGCGTGCATTTCCTCGCCGGCCAGGCCCGGCGGACGGATCGCGATCCGGGCTCGTTCCTCGCCGCCATCGCCCTGCACGACCATCCCAGTGCCATTCCCGCGCTGGAGCAGCTGGCCGGGCGCGGCAACCGCGACAAGCTGCGCGAGGACGCCGTGTTCTGGCTCGGCCAGCGCGGCGGCGAGCGCGGCTACCGGTTCCTCACCGACCTCTTGAAGACCGAGACCGAGGACACGCGCCTGCGCAAGAAGGCCGTGTTCTCCATCTCCCAGTCGAAAGTCGATGCGGCGGTGAACACGCTGATCGATCTGGCCCGCCACGACGAGGACCGCTCGATCCGTAAGGAGGCCATCTTCTGGCTCGGCCAGCGCGCGGGCAGCAAGGCCGCCGGCGAGCTGCGGCGCTTCGTCGACGAAGACCCGGACGAGCGCATCCGCGAGCAGGCCGTCTTCGCCATTTCCCAGCTGCCTCGCGAGCGCTCCGTGCCGATGCTCATCGACCTCGTGCGCACGCACAAGAGCCCGCGCGTGCGCGAGAAGGCGCTGTTCTGGCTCTCCCAGACCGACGACCCGCGTGCGCTCGACGTCATCGAGGAGATTCTGACGCAGCGCTGAGCTCGATGACGAACTCCGCCCCTCCGCCCTCCCGGTTGCCCAGCGTGAACGGGAGGGCGTGGTTGGCCAGGATCTCCTGCACGATGGTCAGGCCCAGGCCGCGGCCGTCGCGCTTGGTGGTGAAGAAGGGCGTGAACAGCTCCGCCCGCACGGAGTCGGCGATGCCCGGGCCGGAGTCGGCGACGGCGAGCACGCCCCCGGCAAGCGACGCCCGGATCGTTCCCTCCCGGCCGGTAGCCTCGATGGCGTTACGGAAGACGTTGAGCACGACCTGCTCGATCTGGCTGGCGTCGAGGTCGTATTCGCCACGATCCCGGAGGTCGAGCTCAAGACGGATGGAGCGGTCCTCGAGCTCGGGACGGAGCAGGCCGGCCACGCGCTCGACCAGCTCGGCGACACGCGTCGGCGTTTTGTGCGGCGGCGGGATGCGCACCACGTCGGCGAAGGCCATCATGAACCGGTTCAGGGCGTCGATGCGCGCCGAGGCGATGGTCAGGGCGCTCACGAAATCGTCGCGGTCGGCCTCCCCCACCTGCGGCGCGTAGCGCAGCGACGACTCGAGCAGCGAGCGCACCGCGCCCACGGAGTTGTTCACCTCGTGGGACATGATCCGGATCAGCTTCTCGTACGCCGCCTTCTCCGACAGCCGCAGCTCCTCGGTCATCTCCTCGATGACGAAGAAGCTCTTGGCGAAACCGCGGTCGCGGAACTCGCCGCGCGTGACCTTGAGGCGCCGCGGGCCGAGGTGGTGCAACCCTTCGGTGAGCGGCGTGACGTCGGGCAGCAGCCGCTTCGCCGCCGGATTGGTCTGCTGCACGTTCCCCTCGTAGTCGCAGATCACGATCCCGACCGGCGCGGCATCCATGATCTTCTGCAGGAGCTGGTGCTGCTCTTCCGCGGTCAGACGCTCCTCACGCAACCGGTCGATCATCCGGTTGTAGACGTCGATCAGCGTGTCCATCTCCGGCTGCCCGACCGGCACGAAGCGCGAGGTGAAGTCGCGCTCGGCGATCAGCTCCGCGCCGGTGCGGATCAGATCGAGCGGCACGAACAGCGCGCGCACGAGCCGCACGCCGACGACGATCGAGATCACGAACAGCAGCTCCACGGCGAAGAGGAGCATCGGCCGCTCGAGAAGGAGGAATACCGCGGCCGCCGCGAGAGCGGCGTGCAGCGTCGCGATGTAGATCAGGATCTTGGTGCGGAGAGTCATGAAGAAGGCTCACAGACGCAAAGGCGCATAGGCTCATAGGGTCCCGCTGTGAGCCTCTGAGCCCTTGAGCCTCTGCGCCTACTCCGAAATCCCATACTTTTCCATCCGACGGTACAGCGCCGCGCGCGACACGCCCAGGGCCTCAGCCGCGCGGGAGATGTTGCCCTCGTAGTGTTTGAGGCACTTGACGATCATCCGCTTCTCGAGCTCGTCGAGGGTGATCGATCCCGCCTCGGGGAGCTCGACTTCGCCGCGCACGTCCGTGGCCGCGGCGTCGCGGACGGCGAAGAAGTCATCCACGTCGAGCTCGCGGCCGCCGCGGATGAGCACCGCCCGGTCGATGGTCTGTCTGAGCTGTCGGATGTTGCCGGGCCAGTTCTGCGACCGCAGCCACTCCATGGCCCGCGCCGAGATCGACTCGACCTCGGTCCGGTAGGCCTCGTTCGCCAGGCGCAGGAAGTGATTGGCCAGCGCCGGAACGTCACCGCGCCGCTCGCGGAGGGGCGGGAGGTGGATGTTGATGAGGTTCAGGCGGTAGAGCAGGTCTTCGCGGAAGTCGCCCCGCTCGACCATCTCGTGCAGCGTGCGGTTCGTCGCCGCGAGCACGCGCACGTCGACCGTGCGCGGGCGGCTCGAGCCGAGGACCTCGAACGTCCGGTCCTGCAGCACGCGCAGCAGCTTCACCTGGGACGCGGGATCGAGCTCGCCGATCTCGTCGAGGAAGATCGTCCCGCCGTCGGCGGTCTCGAAGCGGCCCTTGCGCGTCTCCCGGGCGTCGGTGAACGCGCCGCGCACGTGGCCGAACATCTCGCTCTCGAAGAGCGTGGCCGAGATGCCGCCGAGGTTGACCTTCACGAACGGGCCGCCGCGGCGGCGGGAGTTGCGATGCACGGCCTCGGCGACGAGCTCCTTGCCCGTGCCGCTCTCGCCGGTGATCAGCACCGAGGCGTCGGTCGGCGCGACCCGGCCGATCAGGGCCAGCATGCGGGTGATCTTCGGATCGATGCCGATGATGTTCGAGAAGTCGTAGTGCTCATCGAGCTCGGCGCGCGACAGGTCCTTCTGCGGCACACGCGCGTCGATGAGCTTCAGTGCCGTCTCCACGGACTGCACCACCGTCGCGTTGGCCCAGGGCTTGGTGATGAAGTCCGCCGCGCCGCGCTTCATCCCCTCCACGGCCAGGGCGATCGAGCCCCAGGCCGTCATCAGAATGACCGGCAGGGCCGGCTCCTCGGCGCGGATGCGCCCCAAGAGGTCGAGTCCCTCCTCGCCGCTCGTGGCCCGGCTGAAGTTCATGTCCTGGATCACGAGCGAAGGGCGCTCGCCGCGCATGGCAGCGAGCGCCTCGACTTGAGAATGCGCAACCACGGACCGGTAGCCGTGCTGCTTGAGCAGCAGCGCCAGCGACGCCGTGATGGAGGCGTCGTCGTCGACGATCAGGACCGGTCCAGCAGAGTTCACTCGTATCGCAATGCTTCCGCCGGCGCGAGGCGTGAGGCGAGCCAGCTCGGGTACAGCCCCGAAACTAACGTGATGGCGTAGATCACCGCAAGGGCGGCGATGATGCCGACGGTGTACACCGACGGGGTGACCAGGGCGAAGATGCCGAGCAGCGGCAGCTGGGCGACGACGATCACCCCGAGGATCACCGCCAGTGTGGCCAAGAGCGCCACCTCGGCCAGGATCTGCCAGCGGATGCCGGTGCCGCTCGCGCCGACGGCGCGGCGCAAGCCGACCTCGCGGGTGCGCCGGGTGACGTTCTGCCAGAGCACGCCGGTGAGGCCGAGGGCGACCATCAGGATCAGGAACAGGGCGATCACCCCGCCGACGATGAGCGGCGTGATGCGCATCCGGTTCGCGGAGTCGCGCATCTGGCCCATACGGCGGATGTCGATCGTCCCCTGCGGCATGAGCGAGCGCAGGTGCTGGGTGAGCTCGGCCTCGAACTCCGCGGGAGTGCCGGGGCGCACGCGCACCATCAGCGAGCTCGGGATGTCGCCGTTCGGCTTGGTCACGGACTTGCGGAAGAAGACCTGGTTCACGCCCGGGGCGGAGAACTCGCCGCTGCGCCGGAACGGCGGGATGACCCCGACCACGCGATAGACGGTCTTGTTGATCTCGTCGAACTTCTTGCCGATCGGATCTTCGTTGAGGTAGAGCGCCGCGGCCAGGTCGCTGTCGATGACCACGGGCACATAGTTGAGGGCATCGTCGCCGGCGTTGAACCAGCGCCCGCGCACCGGCTTGATGCCCAGTACCTCGGCGAAGCCGTCGCTGACGTGGTCCCGGGTCATGTGCACCTTCCGCCCGTCGATGTTCCACTCGCCCTCGGAGGTCCCGTTCCCGAACGGCGGCAGCTCCGACAGGCCCACCGCGGCGACCTCCGGGAACGACTTCGTCTCGCGCAGGATGCGGGCGATGGCCTCGCGGTGCGGGTCGTCGCCCTCGATCTGAGAGAAGCTTGGCATGTCGCCGCCGAGCTCCACGACCCAGACGTTGTCCCACCGGAAGCCCAAGGGGCGGTTCCAGCCAGAGATGAGGGCCACGGCGCCGGTGACGACGGCGAAGACCACCAGGAACGAGAAGAAGATCTCGATGGTGACCAGGGTGTTGGCGCGCTTGCGGCGCCAGACCATTTTCAGCAGATGACGAATCATGCGACACCTCCACGCAGCGCGGTGACGGGATCGAGACGCGACATCCGCCACGCCGGATACGCGCCGGACATCAGTCCGAAGAAGGCCGCGACGAGCATCCCGTAGGCGAACACGCGCGGGTTCAGGGCCAGCTCGGCGTGGGGGATCATCCCCGAGCCGTTGAGCCAGGCGATGAAGAACGAGGCCAGCACGAACGCGCAGAGGCCGCCGATGAGGGTGAGGATCACATTCTCGAGGACGAACTGCCCGACCAGGGAGAACCGCCCCGCGCCGAAGGCCTTGCGCACGCCGATCTCCGAGGCCCGCTCGAGGATACGGCTCAGGTTGATGGTGACGAGGTTCAGCGCCGGCAGGACCATGAACATCACCGCCAGAGTGGCCAGGATCACGCGCATCACCGTCGGCGCGGCGTTCTTGAAGCTCGTTCCGCCGAGGATGTCCCGGGCGAAGGCTTCGAACGGCGAGTCGAGGGTGGCCCGGAACCCGGTGAACTCCTTCCCGGTGACGGGAATGCGCGCCGCGACGGCGGCGAAGTGACGCTGCACGCGCTCGCGGTCCGCGGCGTCCTTGAGGAGCACGACGGCGTTGAAGTTGCCCAGCAGCTCCTCGCGGTACGCCGACGACTTGGCGGTCGTGAGCGGCACCCAGAGGTCGCCGTAGGCGTTGCGGCGCATCTGCGACTCGGCCCGGACGACGCCGATGACGGCGAAGCGCTGCCCGTCGATCTCGACGGTCCGCCCGAGGGCGCTCGCGCCGGGGAAGAGCTTGTGCTGCAGCTCGTCCGTGATCACGGCCACGAACGCGCCGCGCGACTCCTCGTCCGCGGTGAACGGGCGTCCCTGGCGGAAGCGGAAGTCGAGCACTTTCCAGTAATTCGCGTCCGTGCGGCGCAGCGACACGTCCACGCGCTCACTGCCGCGGTAGATCGTGCGGTCCATATTGCTGCTGAACGCGGTGACGCGCTCCACGTCCGGCAGGGTGAAGACGTAGTCGCGGAGCAGCTTGTAGCCGGGGTTGACGGTCATCGTCGCTCCCGGCCCGTACTGCACGACCCGGTAGAGCACGACCGCCCGGTCGAACCGCGACTCCGCGCCCCGCGCGGAGAAGAGATCGTCCAGCATCGCCGTGGCGACGACGAGGACGACCAGGGTGAGGCTGATGCCGAAGAGGGAGATGAAGGTGAAGAACTTCCTTCGGGTCAGCACCTTGAGAGCGAGTTTGATGTAGCTGTTCATATGAGTTCTCCGTAGCCAGTGGCCAGTAGCCAGTAGCCAGTAGCCAGTAGCCAGTAGCCAGTAGCCAGTAGCCAGTAGCCAGTAGCCAGTAGCCAGTAGCCAGTAGCCAGTGGAGTTGCTGGTTGCTAGTTGCTTGTGAGGTCTCGCAACTGGCTACTGGCAACGGGCTACTGGCCACTGCCATCACGCCACCTGCCGTCCGTCGAAGAGGCGCACGATCCGGTCCGTCCGGCGGGCGAAGCGGTCGTCGTGCGTGACCATGACGATGGTCGTGCCGTCGGTCTTGTTCAAGCCGTGGAGGATCTCCATGATCTCCTCGCCCATCTGGGAGTCGAGGTTGCCGGTCGGCTCGTCGGCGAGGAGGATCTTCGGGTTGCCGACGATGGCCCGGGCGATGGCCACGCGCTGCTGCTGGCCGCCGGAGAGCTGGGTCGGGAAGTGATGCATGCGCGAGGAGAGGCCGACCCGGTCGAGCGCGGCCGCGGCGCGCTTGCGGCGCTCCGAGGCGGACATCTTCCGGTACAGCAGCGGGATCTCGACGTTGTCGATGACCTTCAGGTCCGGCACGAGATGGAAGGTCTGGAAGACGAAGCCGAGCTTCTCGTTCCGGAACTTGGCCAGCTTGCCGTCGCCGGCGCCGTTGATGGTGTTCCCCGCCAGCTCCAGCTTGCCGCTGGTGGGCCGGTCGAGCAGGCCCATGAGGTTCAGCAGCGTGCTCTTGCCGCAGCCCGACGGCCCCATCACCGAGACGAACTCGCCCGGTGCCACGTCGAGATTGATGTTGTGCAGGGCGAGCGTCTCGACGCGCTCGGTGCGGTAGACCTTGTCGATGTTTTCCAGCTTGATCATGGTGAATCCTCCTAACGGAGCCGCAGCTCCCTTACTGATGCGTAGTCGTTCATGTTCGAGATGACGATCTCGTCGCCGACGGTCACGCCGGTGGCGACTTCGATCTCGTCCTGGCCGGCGAGGCCGTAGCGGACGGTGGTGCGGACGGCGCGGTTGCCGCGGACGACGAAGACCTCTTCGACGTCGGATTGTCCAAGCGCTCCGCGGCGGACGCGCTGGGCGTCGCCGCGGCGGGCGGTGACGACGTAGACGTCGGTGCGCAGGTTGTTGCGCAGGCGCGGGTGGGCCGGCTCGTCGAGGGCGACGAAGAACTTCACCACCCCGTTCTCGATGCGCGGGTCGACGCTGTCGATGGTCCCGCCGGTGAGGGTGGTGTCGTCGAGCCGCACCCGCACGCGCATCCCGCTGGAGAGCTTCGCCGCGTGGATGTCGGAGATGGTGGCTACGACGCGGTAGGACGTGAGGTCGGCGATGCGCGCGAGCACGTCGCCCCGCCGCACGGTCGCTCCGACCTCGGGGACGATCCAGGTCAGGACGCCGGCGCGGTCGGCGCGCATCATGGCCAGGGCGAGCTGGCGCTGCGACTCCTGCCGCTCCCGGTGGGCCTGGGCCAGATTCTCGGCCGAGGCGGCGAGCTGCACGTCGCGCGAGACCTGGGCCCGGCGCAGCGCCTCCACCAGGCCGCGCAGCTCGATGTCGCTCTTCTTCGCCGCAGCAGCGGCGGCGAGGGCGTCCTGCTCGGCGATCAGGCCGGCCTGGCGCAGGCGGTTCTTCTGCTCGGACGTGTAGTGCAGGATCTCGGCGTCGAGCTTCTTCTGCTCGATCTGGGCGCGGAGCGTGGCCAGGGTCTCGTCGAGCTGGAGGCGGAGCTGGGCGTTCCCGCTCTCCTTCTGGGCCAGCTGCTCGGCGAGGCGGTCGGCCTCGAGACGGCTGGCGGCGGTGTCGAGGGAGAGCAGCTCGTCGCCGGGGCGCACGCGGTCGCCAGCGCGGCGGTCGATGCGCAGCACGCGGGCCTCGACAGGGCTGGAGACCACCTGCTCGATCAGCGGCACGACGGTGCCGCCGGCCTGGAGGGTGGCCTCGACCGGGCCGCGCTCGACGCGGGCGAGCTGCAGGTCGCGGCGGTTGACCGAGGGGCGGAGCCACTCGACGGTGGCGGCGAAGGTGAAGACGACCGCGGCCACGGCGACCACGACGGTCACAACGCGGCGAAGGTTGCGGCGGGTCCGGATTTCAGGGGCGATCTCACGATCCATGAGCGCGTCCTATCGCGAACGCCGTACCAGCAGTTTGCAACGCAGAATCAATGACTTAGCCGCAGCCGGGCGTTCGCTTCCGGACGCGGTGTTCGAAACCGGACACTTTCCATCGGTACTCCTTGTGCACGGCCGGAAGGCCATGAGAGTACGGATCCCTGTTGTCGCAGCACTGCTCCTCCTCCCCATCCACGCATTCGCGATCATCGTCGGCGAGCTGCAGACGGGCGGGACGACCCGCTTCACCGGCGGCGCGCCCATCACCGTCATCAGCCTCTCCCGCCCCTCGACCGGCATCGGCGAGGTGAACTGGGCGACCGTGGTCTGGACCGGCGCCACCTCCCCCTGCACGGGCTCGTTCAAGCTGAAGTTCGTCCGCCCGAACCCGAACGGCACGGTGACCGTGATTGCCGAGCGCGGGGCCTTCGACTCGGTGAACGGCGTGATCACCATGGCCATCACCCCGCCGGTGATCCTCGCGCCCGGAGACTTGATCGGCTACACCCAGATGCGCGAGAACTGCGGTGGCGTCGCCAATGCCTTCTCGACCACGGACGCCTACCTGACCGCGGAGCTCGACCCGCCCGTGGCCCAGATCGGCAACAACCTGTTCATCATCGGCACGGGTGTCGTCCCGAGCATCCGCGCGTCGACCGACCCCGAGGTCGTGGCCGGCTATCTGCCCGTCGTCGGCTCGGCCCCCGGCGCGTTCGGCGCACAGTTCCGTACCGCCGTCCAGCTCACGAACCGCGGCAGCTCGCCGATCACCGGCCGGCTCGTCTTCCACCGCGGCGGGGTGGTGGGTCAGCCGACCGATCCTTCGGTCGCTTACTCGCTCGCGCCCGGGAGGACGCTGAACCTCAACGACGCCGTCGCCGCGACGGGCGTCACCGGCGTCGGGAGCATGGACCTGGTGACCGTGTCCGGCTATCCGCCCGACGTCACCACGCGCATCTACAACGACGCGGGCGCGGCGGGAACGTCGGGGTTCACCGAGGACGTGTTCACCCCGTACATGGCCATGAAGGAGCCGATGCGGGGCACGCTCACCGTGCCCGCCGACCTGACGAACTTCCGCCTCAACATCGGCGTGCGCACGCTCGACGACGGCGCGAATGTCACGATCACCCTGTTCAACGCCGAGGGGGCGACGATCAAGACCCTGAGCCGCACCTACAAGGCGAACTGGTTCGAGCAGGTCCCCGTCGCCGACTTCCTCGGCGGCACCGTGCCCGAGCCGAACGGCATCATCCAGGTGCAGGTCACCGACGGGAGCATGTTCTTCTACGGGGCGCTGACGGACAACCGGACGAACGATCCGAGCATCCGCTTCCCGGACCTGTTCTAGGCCATCTCGAAATCGTCGAACTCGAACCCCGGCCCGACCGTGCAGCCGACCAGAGCGTACGCGCCGCACGGCCGGGCCGATTGCCATCGGCGGGCGGGCACGACATGTACGCGGTTGTCCGCGTCGAGGACGATCCGTTCGCCGTCGATGAACAGCTCCAGCGGGTCGCCTTCGTAGAAGTGCCACACCTCGTCCGACTCCACGCGGTGCCGCTGGCTCTCCGTCCCCTCGGCGAGGAGGAAGTAGATCGTCGTCACCGCCGAGCGCTCCGCGCCGTCGGCGTGCCGGGTCACCCGCTCGTCCGACTTGTACACCTGCCGGTACCACCCGCCCTCGGGATGGGGGCGGAGGCCGAGCGAGTCGATCAGTTGCTGCGCGCGCGGGTGCACTATTTCTCTTCGTCGACGTCGCGCTCGGGGAGCTGCTGCTCGGGATTGAAGTCGTGCACGATCTTGTGCTCCGGCGGCACGATGGGAACGGGCACCGGCTTGCGCAGGCGGCTGTTCCAGAAGCCGTAGCTGAAGTAGACGACCAGTCCCAGAGCGAACCACTTGAAAAACCGGGCCCACGATGTCGGCGGGAGATAGACCGCCAGGCCGATGCATGTGATCGCGCCGAGAATCGGCAGGACGATGCCGCCCGGCACCTTGAAGGGACGCTCGCGGTTCGGTTCCTTGACCCGGAGGATGACGATGCCGATGCAGACCAGGAAGAAGGCGAAGAGCGTCCCGATGTTCGTCAGATCGACCATCTCCTCGAGCGTGGTGAACATGGCGAATACACCGACACCGACGCCGGTGATGATCGTCGAGACGTGCGGCGTCTTGAATTTCGGGTGCACCTTGGCGAAGAACTTCGGCAGCAGCCCATCGCGGGACATGGCGAAGAAGATGCGCGGCTGGCCGAGCTGGAAGACGAGCAGCACGGCGGTGTGGGCGATCACCGACCCGAGAGCCACCACGCCGACCATCCAGTTCGGCATTTGCACGTACTTCATCGCCAGCGTCAGCGGCTCGGCCTGTTCGGTGGCCAGCGCGCCCACCAGCGCGCGATACGGAATCATTCCGGTGAACACCGCGGCCACGATCGCGTAGATGATCGTGCAGACGATGAGCGAGCCGATGATGCCGATGGGCATGTCCCGCTTCGGATTGCGCGCCTCCTCGGCCGTCGTCGAGACCGCGTCGAAGCCGATGTAGGCGAAGAAGACCACCGCCGCGCCGGAGAAGATGCCGGTCATGCCGTTCGGGGCGAAGGGCGTCCAGTTGTCATGCCTCACGAAGCGGAAGCTGACGATCACGAAGAATCCGAGGACCACCAACTTCAGCGCGACCATGTAGAAGTTGAAGCTGGCCGACTCGCGGATTCCCCAAACCAGGACGATCGTGATCGCGGCGACGATCGCAAAGGCCAGGAGATTGAACACGATTGGTATCCCGAAGATGTGCGGCGCGGCCTCGATGACCTCCGGCATCTTCGCGTGTGCGGTCCGCCAATCGGTCGCCAGCCACCGCGGAAACGAGATCCCCATGCCCTCGAGGAGCGTGTTGAAGTAGTTCGCCCATGAGATCGCGACAGCGACGTTGCCGATCGCGTACTCGATGATCAGGTCCCAGCCGATGATCCAGGCCACCAGCTCGCCGAGCGTGCCGTAGGAGTAGGTGTAGGCGGAGCCGGAGACCGGCACCATCGATGCGAACTCCGCGTAGCAGAGCGCGGTGAAGCCGCACACCACGGCGGTGACGACGAAGGAGAGCATCAGCCCCGGCCCGGCGCCGGGCCGATGGGCGTCGCCCGCCGCCGCCGTGCCGATGGTGGCGAAGATGCCGGCGCCGATGACGGCGCCGATGCCGAGGGCGACCAGGTTCCAGGGACCGAGGGCCTTCTTGAGCTGATGCCCCTCTTCCTGAGTCTCGGCCACCAGGGCGTCGAGCGACTTGGTGCGAAAGAGCTGCAGTTTCGACATTGCCGCGAATCATGCGGACGCGGCCGTGGTGGGGTCAAGTGTCATCCCGAGCGGAGCGAGGGACCTGGGCGGG
>JBIOTX010000320.1:0-9035 GCA_044866315.1 Thermoanaerobaculia bacterium
CCTTGGCCAGCGACGCGCCGAGAACCACCCGCCGTCCCTCCGCCTCCGGGATCTCATAGATCGCCACCCGCGAGAAGAGCCATCCGGGCCGCGGTCCGACGCGCAGAAAGTACGCCTTGCCGTTCTCGACGGTCAGCGTGACGCTGTCCTCGTTCTCATTTCCGGAAGCGACGAAGGTGTGCTCGCCGGCGTCCACGTCGGCGACGAAGTAGGCATGCACCGGCAGCAGACCGACGCCGCGGCCGTCCATCTGGACCTTGAACAGGACGGCCGGCGCAACGCCGCTCGGGCGCACCAGGTAAATGCGGGCCTTGTCCGCCGGAGCCTGGAACTGCTTGGCCGCCGCGTCCTCGCTCGGCGGTGCCATCGGAACCGAGGCGCAGGAGAGCGGAATCGCCAACAGAAGGACGAAGGCGAACCTTTTACTTTGTGACTTTCTCACCCGACGCCAGCCTGATTCGCAGCTCCGAGTACTTTGCGTTCTCGTCGAACATCTTCGTCCCGGCGGCGACGATCTGCAGGACGAGATGTCCGCTTCGCTCGTCGAGCCGATGCTCGCCGCCCCACCAGATCGAGCTGACCGACCGCGGGAGCTTCCGCACCTTCTTCTCGGACAGCAATTGCGCCAGAGAGTACTTCCGGACCATGGAGCCGTCGCTGCGGTAGATCACCACCACACTGTCCCCCCAGCCCACGGAATGCCAGTTGTCGAACGTGACCAGATACTGCCCGTCGTGCGACACCAGGGCACTCACGGGCGCGACTTCGTTCGAGAGCGGAAAGGATCGGATCGGCCGGTACTTTCCCTCATTGCGCTCGAGCAGCGTCGCCGTTGCCGTGCGCGGCTTGCCGGCGCCCGCGCCGGGATTCTCCGCTCCCTTCACGTGGTCCTCGAAGTAGCGAAGCTGGCTCTCGATCGGCTTGGGATCGACGTCGACGCAGAACGCGCCGTTGGCGGAGCAGTAGCGGTGCTTCTTTGGAGGCAACCACGAATCCGCGGACACGTCGGCCGCCAGTGCCAGGAGGAATGCGAGAAGAAGCGCCATGGCCGCCGATCTCGGAAGGCTCATGACGCTCATTCTCGCACCTCCGGAACCTTAATACTGATCGAGTGCCACGCGGTCGATTTTGACGTGCTTTCCCGAAGTCGGGACATTGGCCGAGATGACCACCATCAGCGTGTTGTTCCGCCACTCCGGGTGATGACCGAGGTAGGCCCCGTAATTTCCGCAGCCCACGACTCCGTTGTTAGAGTAAACCAATGTCCAGATGCTCGGGTGAATGCCCACCCAGACTTCAATGGACGCGTTCGGATCGTCGCTCTCGACAACGAAGGAGAACCAGAAATCCTCCCCGAAGCTCTGCGTTTCCGTGAATTGATAAATGCTCTTCCAGCCGTTCGTCGGACCGCTGATCTTTCCGTAGTATTCGTCCCAGCCGCACGAAAATCCGTCGCTGGCCCGCTCCGTGGATGGATCGAATCCCCAGCGGTTGCAACTCGTCTGCTGAAAATCCGGGTCATAGATCACGTTGTAGTACAGGCTACAAAGACCACAGCCGCTGTAAGGGCCTCCCTGCTCGCAAGATTGCGCGTTCGCCGCGCCGGCGGATGCAAGAATCACCAGAACCGCTACTGCCAAGAAACGAAGTCTCATCGGATCCTCCTTACGGGAGCAAGATGGACGCTTCGTCCGGCTCAGATGTCGGGTTTTCGTGGGGAATTCATGAAGACCCGTTGGCCGCGGGACGGGACGCTGCGCTAGAGTCATCCCATCCCTGCTGGAGGTCTGCAATGAAGCGATTGCTGGTCGTATTCACGTCCGCGTTCTCGCCCATTATGGTGATGGCGCAGGAAGCCGCCGAGCGGCAGGATTCTCCGTTCCTCACGGCGCTGATTACCTGGGCTCCGTTCCTGTTTCTGATCTTCCTGTGGTGGTTCTTCATGAGGCGCATGAGCGTGTTCGGCAAGGGCGGCTACCGGGAGTGCATGCGCGTCACCCAGGAGCGCATCGAGCGGATCGAAGGTCACCTCGCCGACATCGCGGCATCGCCGCGGAAGATCGCGGACTCGGCACCGGAGAGGCGATCGTAGGTTACAACCCCTCTTCCGCCAAGATGTACGCGAGCGCCGCGAGCGCCGCGGTGTTCTGCGCCAGCGCCTTCGGGTCCACCTTGTCCAGGGTGTCGGCCGAGGTGTGGTGGTAGTCGAAGTAGTAGCGCGGGTTGGGGATGAGGCCGAAGCCGGGGACGCCGGCGTCGGTGAGGGGGGACGTATCGGCGCCGGTGTGGCGGGAGCTCTCGTAATAGAGCGGAGCGATCTGGCTGAGCACGCGCAGGCGCGGCTGGAGCGACTCGAGCGCCTTGCCCTCGAGCGTGGTGAGGAAGCCGACCGGCGGGGCGGCGCCGGCGTCGGTCTCGATGGCGGCGACGTGGCGCTGGAGCTCCTCGCGCCTGGCCACGTTGTCGAAGTAGGCATGGCCGCCGCGGAGGCCGTTCTCCTCGTTCATGAACAGGACGCCGCGGATGGTGCGCTTGGGGCGGATGCCCAGCTCCTTGAGCACGCGCAGGGTCTCCATGACCATGGACACGCCGGAGCCGTTGTCGATGGCACCGGTGCCGAGGTCCCAGGAGTCGAGATGGCCGCCGATGAGGACGATCTGCTCGGGATGCTCGGTGCCGCGGATCTCGCCGATGACGTTCGCGGACATGACGTCGGGAAGCGTGCGCGGGGTGAGCACGAGGTGCATGCGCACGCGCTCGCCCTTCGCCAAGAGACGATGCACGAGCTCCGCGTCCTCGGTGGTCATGGCCGCGGCGGGGATCTTCGGGAACTTCGCGTCGTAGCGCGTGGCGCCGGTGTGAGGCGTGCGCAGCGACCCCGAGGCGACGGACCGGACGACGGCGGCGACCGCGCCGAATTCCGCGGCCCGGCTCGGGCCGCCGCCGCGGAAGACGACCGCGTCGCCGTAAGCCTCGAACGCGCGGCCTTTCTCCACCAGGGCCATGTTCATCGGCTTGTTGTAGAAGACGATCTTGCCGCGCACCTTGGCCCGGCCGAGCTTTTCCAGCTCCTCGTACGACGTCACCTCGACCACCTCGGCGGTGATCCCCTCCGCCGGCGTGGCCACGCTGCCGCCCAGGGCGGTGACGACGATCTTCTGGTCGTTGTGCGAGACCAGGCGCGCGCGCTCGGCGCCGCGCACCCAGTGCGGCACGCGCACCGGCTCGTTGCGGAAGTGAATGTTCCAGTCGCGGAGCTGGCCCGTGGTCCACTTCACCGCCAGCTCGGCGTTCTTCGAGCCGGAGAGGCGCGGGCCGATGTGATCGGTGAGGTACGAGAGGATGTCGTAGGCGCGGGAGTTGGCCAGCTCGTAGGCGATGATCCTCTGCGCGGTCTGCTCGGGGGATTGAGCGAGCGCGGAGAAAGACAGGAAAGCGGCGGCTAGGGCCGCCGCACTCCTAGAGCTCAGTATCGATCTGCGCACGCTGTAGCGCACCCGAGTAGTCGACGTAGATCGACTTCCACTCCGAGAACACGTCGATGCCGGCCACGCCCGCCTCGCGGTGACCGTTGCCGGTCTCCTTGGTGCCGCCGAACGGCAGGTGCACCTCGGCGCCGATGGTCGGGGCATTGACGTAGAAGATGCCCGTGTACATGTCGCGCATGGCCACGAAGGCCTTGTTCACATCGCGCGTGTAGATCGACGACGACAGGCCGTACTTCACGCTGTTGCCGATCTCGATGGCCTCCTCGAGCGAGCCGCACTTCATCACCGCGGTGACCGGCCCGAAGATCTCCTCGGTGGCGACGCGCATGTCCGGCTTCACGTCGGCGAAGACGGTCGGCTCGTGGAAGTAGCCCTTCTCGTACTCGCCGCCGGTGAGGGTGTTGCCACCCGCGACGACCTTCGCCCCCTCGTCCTTGCCGATCTGCACGTAGGTCTCGACGGTCTTGAGCTGCGAGGCGGAGACGCTCGGTCCCATCTGCACGCCCTCTTCGAGTCCGTTGCCGACCTTGAGCTTCTTGGCCCGGCCGGCGAGCTTCTCCACGAACTGGTCGTAGACCTTGTGATGCACGGCGATGCGCGAGGCGGCCGTGCAGCGCTGGCCGGTGGTACCGAACGCGCCCCACAGCGCACCGTCGACGGCCAGGTCGACGTCCGCGTCCTCCATGACCATGATGATGTTCTTGCCGCCCATCTCCAGGTGGACGTGCTTGAACGTCGGCGCGCAGGCGACGTTGATGTCCCGGCCGACGTCGGTGGAGCCGGTGAAGGAGATCACCCGCACCTTCGAATGCTTGAGCATCGGCTCGCCCACCTCGCGCCCGCCGCCGGTGACGACGTTCCACACGCCCTTCGGCAGCCCCGCCTCCTCCAGCGCCTCGGCGAGCATGATCACCGACAGCGGCGTGAGCGAGGCCGGCTTGATGACCACGGTGTTGCCGCAGATCAGCGCGGCCATGCCCTTCCAGGCCGGGATGGCGATGGGGAAGTTCCAGGGGGTGATCAGACCGGCCACGCCGAGGGGCATGCGCACGGCCATGTTGAACTTGTTGGCCAGCTCGGACGGCGTGGTCACGCCGAAGAGGCGCCGCCCCTCGCCCGCGGCCAGGAAGGCCATGTCGATGGCTTCCTGGACGTCGCCGCGGGTCTCGTCGAGGACCTTGCCCATCTCCCGGGTCATCTCCCGGGCGATCTTGTCCTTGTCGCGCTTGAGGATGTCGCCGACGCGGTAGAGATACTCGGCGCGCTTCGGCGCGGGCGTGAGGCGCCACTTGTCATACGCGCGAGCCGCGGCCTCGACGGCGGTGTTCAGATCGTCGGCATTGGACTCCTGGAATGTGCCAATGAGGTCATCGTGGTTGGCCGGGTTGCGGTTCTCGAACACGCGGCCGGAGCCCGACTTCACCCACTGGCCGTCGATGTAGTTCGCATACTCGCGCGTCTCGCGGAGGCCGTACTGCTGCGCGAGCGGTTTCGTTTCGGTTGCTGGCATTTCCTATCCTTACTTTTACTTCGTCTTGGCCGCGGCATCGGCGGCGGGCACTTTCGATCCCATGTCGACGTTGCCGCGGAACCTCGCTCCCTCGGCGACGATGATCTTCGGGGCCTTGATGTTGCCGTCCACGGCGGCGCTGGCCACCAGCTCCACCCGGTCGTCGGCGGAGATGTCCCCGGTGACCCTTCCCTCGATGAGCATCGTGCGGGCGTGGACCGTGGCCTCCACCCGGGCCTTCGTCCCCACGCGCAGGTCGCCGGTGACGTTGATCTGCCCGCGCACGGTCCCCTCGATCAGCACCGGCTCCGAGCCGGTGACCGTCCCCTCGATGGTGACGTTCGCCCCGAAGAACGTCCCGCCCGGCTGGGCCGGAGTGCTGGGACGGCTGGGGGGCGGAGGAGAAGCGGCGGGGTCTTTGGAGAAGAGGGCCATGAAGAAGAACTCCGAAAAATCGGGGGGAGCATAGCAGAAGGGGGAAGGCAGAAGGCAGAAGGCAGAAGGCAGAAGGATGAGGGAAGAGGTTCGAGGGGCGAATGAAGAGGGAAGAAACCCGCCGCCCGGGCGGGCCTCTCAATTCTTCCCTCTTCCCTCGAATCTCTTCCCTCCTGTCCCCCGTGCCCTTCGGCACTCCCGATGCTTGTACACTCCACGCGCCTTCAACGCCGCACGCCCGCCAGTCGTATGGAGAAGGGGTTCTCTGTAAAGTGAAACGCAACGCAACGATCATCCTCCTCGTCGCCGTGCTGCTGTCGTGTAAGGGGCGCGGCGGGAAACAGCCGCAGTACAAGACCGAGAACGCCGATCGCGGGACGGTGACCATGACCGTGACCGCGACGGGAACGCTGTCCGCGGTGACGACCGTGCAGATCGGCAGTCAGGTCTCCGGCGTGATTGCCCGGTTGTACGCGGACTTCAACAGCCAGGTCCAGAAAGGCCAGCTCCTCGCCGAGCTCGATCCGACGCCGTACCAGGCCATGGTCGAGCAGCGCCGCGCGGACGTGACCCGCGCGCAGGTGCAGACCGAGGACACGCGCATCAAGTACGAGCGCCAGCGCCGCCTGCTCGAGGCGGGCCTCACCTCGCAGGCCGAGGTGGATGGGGCGAAGGCGGCGTACGACTCGGCGCGCGCGCAGGTCGCGCAGGCGCAGGCCGCGCTCAGTCAGGCCACGACGAACCTCGCCTACACGAAGATCACCTCGCCCACCGACGGCGTCGTGGTCGACAAGCAGTACGAGGTCGGGCAGACCGTGGCCGCGTCGTTCCAGGCTCCGACGCTGTTCCAGATCGCCCAGGACCTGACCAAGATGCAGGTGCAGGCCGACGTCGACCAGTCCGACATCGGGCGCGTGCAGGTGGGACAGGTGGCGCGCTTCAACGTCGACGCCTATCCGGACGAGGAGTTCCGCGGGCGCATCGCCCAGATCCGCTACAACGCCCAGGTCAACCAGAACGTGGTCACCTATCCGGTGATCCTGGAGGTCCCCAATCCCGACGGGCGTCTCCGCCCGAAGATGACCGCCAACGTCTCCATCGACGTCGCCAGCGTGCGCGACGTGCTGCGCGTGCCGAACGCCGCGCTGCGCTTCAAGCCGCCGGCGCCGGAAGGCGGCGAGCGCGGAGCCGGCGGCGCGGGGCAGACCGCGGGCGGCACGAGCGGCGGCGGCTTCGAGCGGCGCGTCGCCCAGGGTGCCGAGGGCCGCGGACTCGGCGCCGGAGCGCAGGGACTCGGCCGCAAGGGACGTCCCGGCGCCGCGGCCGCGAAGGCCCAGACGGTCTACATCCTCGGCCCGGACAAGAAGCTCCAGCCCCGGCAGATCCGCACCGGCATCACCGACGGCCGCTTCACCCAGGTGGTCGGCGGAGAGCTCAAGCTCGGCGATCCGGTGGTCGTCGGCCTGGCCACGGCCAAGGTCGAAGGTCCTCCGCCGATGGGTGGTGGAGGCGGCGGCGCGGGCGGCGGTCAGCGCGGCGGGGGCCGGAGGTCGTAGTGCCCCGGCCGGTCATCGAGATCAAAGACGTCGTCAAGGTCTACCAGCTCGGCGAGGTCGAGGTGCGCGCGCTCGACGGCATCAACGTGCGCGTCGACGAAGGCGAGTTCGTGGCCATCATGGGCCCGTCGGGCTCGGGGAAGTCGACGCTGATGAACATCGTCGGCTGTCTGGACCGGCCGACCTCGGGCACGTACGTCCTCGATGGCGCGGACGTGTCCCAGCTCTCGCGCGATCAGCGCGCGGTGATCCGCAACGCCAAGATCGGCTTCGTCTTCCAGAGCTTCAATCTCCTGGCCCGCACCTCGGCGATGGAGAACGTGGAGCTGCCGCTGCTCTACGGCGACGTGCCGCTCTCGCGCAAGGATCGCGACAACGTGGCCCGCGAGGCCCTGCATCGCGTCGGCCTGGCCGGCCGCGAGCGCAACTATCCCTCGCAGCTCTCCGGCGGCCAGCAGCAGCGCGTGGCCATCGCCCGGGCCCTGGTGACCAACCCGGCCATCCTCCTCGCCGACGAGCCGACCGGGAACCTCGACTCCAAGACCTCGGTCGAGATCATGGGCATCTTTCAGCAGCTCAACGACAGCGGCAAGACCATCGTGCTGATCACTCACGAGTCAGACATCGCCGCTCACGCCAAGCGCGTCGTGCACGTGCGCGACGGGCGCATCCAGCAGGACGAACGGATAGAACAGGTACGGATCTGACCATGCGCAATACCATCGTTCGCCTCGGCAACATCACCGTCGTCGGCCTCCGCTCGATCGCCCGCAACAAGATGCGCTCGTTCCTGACCGCGCTCGGGGTGATCTTCGGCGTGGCCTGCGTGATCGTCTCCGTGGCCATCGGCGCGGGCGTCGCGGCCTCGGTCTCGGAGATGATCAACTCCCTCGGCTCGAACTACATCATGGTCATGCCCGGCGCGGCCACGCAGAGCGGCGCGCGCATCTTCACCGGACAGTCCACCCTCACCGAGGAGGATGCGGATGCCATTCGCCGCGAGTGCGGCGCCTGCGCGTACGTCTCCCCCAACCTTCGCAGCGGCGCCCAGGTCATCGCCGGGGAGCTGAACTGGTCGACCCAGATCCAGGGCGTGGGCGTGGACTGGCCGTTCATCCGCGCCTGGAACGTGGAGCACGGATCGTTCTTCACCGAGAGCGACGTCCGCGCCGGCGCCAAGGTGGCCGTCCTCGGCGCGACCGTGGCCGAGAACCTCTTCCCCAACGGCGATGCGGTCGGCTCCACCATCCGCATCAAAAACGTTCCATTCCGCGTGACCGGCATCCTCGAGCGCAAGGGCGGCAGCATGATGGGCAGCGATCAGGACGACATGATCGTCGCCCCCTACACCACCGTGCAGAAGCGGATCATGGGGCAGCAGCGCTTCGGGATGATCATCGTCTCGGCGGCGTCGGCCGATCAGGTCGAGGCGGCCATGGAGCAGATGGACGCCCTCCTGCGCCAGCGCCATCGCATCCCGCCGGGCGGCGACGCCGACTTCATGATGCGCTCGCAGGAGGAGATGGCCCGCGCCCAGTCGCAGCAGATCGGCCTGATGCGCAACCTCCTCCTCGGCATCGCCATCGTCTCGCTGGCCGTGGGCGGGATCGGCATCATGAACATCATGCTGGTCAGCGTCACCGAGCGCACCCGGGAGATCGGCATCCGCATGGCCATCGGCGCGCGCGGGCGGCACGTGCTCATCCAGTTCCTGTTCGAGGCGGTGACCCTGTCGGTGCTGGGCGGGCTGGTGGGGGTGCTGGTCGGGGTGGGGGTGGCCACGTTGATCCGCAAGGCCATCAACTGGCCGATCGTCATCAGCCCGACGGCGATCATCATCGCCTTCGCCGTGGCGGCGACGGTGGGGATCTTCTTCGGCTTCTACCCGGCCCGGAAGGCCTCCCGCCTCGACCCGATCGACGCGCTGCGCTACGAATGAAAGTCTAGCCCACGCGCGCTTGTGTCATCCCGAGCGCGAGCGAGGGACCTGGGCGGGCGGTGGCGCGCGTCTCGTGCCTCCCTCCCACCCAGGTCCCTCGCTCCCGC
>JBIOTX010000321.1:0-3407 GCA_044866315.1 Thermoanaerobaculia bacterium
CTTAGGCGCCCTAACACCTAAGACCTGAGACCTAACGCCTACTAGCCAATTTGACCAATCAACGCGAACATCGGCATATACATGGCGATGACGATGCCGCCGATGGCGACGCCGAGGAAGGCGATGAGCACGGGCTCGAGGAGCTTCATCAGGCCGGCCACGGCGATGTCGACTTCGTCTTCGTAGAAGTCGGCGATCTTCGAGAGCATGGTGTCGAGGGCGCCGGTCTGCTCGCCGACGGCGATCATCTGCACGACCATCTGCGGGAAGACTTCCGTGTCGCCCAGGGGCTCGCTGATGGTCTTGCCCTCCTCGACCGACTTGCGGGTGGCCATGATGGCGTCCTCGACGATGGAGTTGCCCGCGGTCTTGGCGGTGATCTGCAGGCCGTCGAGGATGGGAACGCCGGAGGAGGTGAGCGTGGAGAGGGTGCGGCAGAAGCGGGCCACGGCGATCTTGCGCAGGAGGATGCCGATGACGGGCATCTTCAGCATCAGGCCGTCGAGCACGCGCTTGCCCTTGTAGGTCTCGTGATATTTCCGGATGGAGAAGATCAGGGCGATGATGAGCAGGATGATCAGCCACCAGTAGTCGCCGATGAAGTTCGACAGGCTGATGACGATGCGCGTCGGCAGGGGCAGCTCGGCGCCGAGGCTCTCGAACAGCGTGGCGAACACCGGGATGACCTTCCAGAGAATGATGGCCACGACGATGCAGGCGATGCTGATGACGGCCACCGGGTAGATGAGCGCCGACTTGACCTGGGAGTTGAGCTTGACGGCCTTCTCGATGTAGGTCGAGAGGCGCTGCAGAATGGTGTCGAGGATACCGCCCGCCTCACCGGCGGCGACCATGTTGGTGAACAGGTCGTTGAAGACCTTGGGATGCTTGCGCATGGCGTCGGCTAGGCTGGAGCCCGACTCGACGTCCTGGCGGATCTGAATGAGCGTCCGCTTGAAGGTCTTGTGCTCCTGCTGCTGACCGAGGATCTCCAGGCACTGCACCAGCGGCAGACCGGCGTCGATCATGACCGAGAACTGGCGGGTGAAGATGGCGATCGCCTGCGGCGGAACCTTGCCGCCGAACTTCGGCAGGGCGATCTCCTTGCCCTTCTCCTTGACCGCCGTGACGACGATCTGCTGCCGCCGCATCGAGGCGATGACGGCGTCCTTGGAGTCGGCCACCAGCACGCCGGTCTGGGTCTGTCCGTTCCTCGCGGTGCCTTTCCATTCGAATGTCGGCATGGTTCCTCCTCCCAATCACATCACGCCGGCCGTTGGGGCCGGCTTCCCACGGCGGCGGGAGGTCCCTGGGCGAACAGCGAACCCGCTCCGCGGGAGATCATTTCCTGCAACTCGTCCGGATTCGACGACCGGCTCAACGCGATCTGCAGCGTGATCAGTTTCTTGAAGTACAGCGTCGCCAACGACTGGTTGAAAGTCTGCATTCCGTATTTGGCCTGTCCGGTCTGCATCATGGAGTAGATCTGATGGACCTTGTCCTCGCGGATGAGGTTGCGGATGGCCGCATTCGGCACGAGGATCTCCATGGCCATCACGCGCCCCTTGCCGTTGGCTTTCGGGAGGAGGGCCTGGCAGAGGATGCCCTCGAGCACGAAGGAGAGCTGGGCGCGGATCTGCGGCTGCTGGTGGGCGGGGAAGACGTCGACGATGCGGTTGATGGTCTGGGCCGCGGAGTTGGTGTGCAGGGTGGCGAAGGTGAGGTGGCCGGTCTCGGCGATGCGCAGCGCGGACTCGATGGTCTCGAGGTCGCGCATCTCGCCGATGAGCACCACGTCCGGATCCTGGCGGAGCGCCGACTTGAGCGAGTTCGCGAAGGAGTGCGTGTCCGCGTGGAGCTCGCGCTGGTTGACGATGCAGTTCTTGTGTTGGTGGAGGAACTCGACCGGGTCCTCGATGGTGATGATGTGCTCGTGGCGCTCGCGGTTGATCTTGTCGATCATCGCCGCCAGGGTGGTGGACTTGCCGGAGCCGGTGGGGCCGGTGACGAGCACGAGGCCGCGCGGCTTGTTGCAGATCTCCTCGACGACCTGGGGCAGACCGAGCTCCTTGAAGCCGAGAATCTCGTACGGGATCTGCCGGTAGACGGCGGCGGTGGCGCCGCGCTGGTTGAAGATGTTGGCCCGGAAGCGGGCCAGGCCCTTGATGCCGAAGGAGATGTCGAGCTCGAGGTTCTCCTCGAAGCGGTGCTTCTGGGCGTCGGTGAGGACGGAGTAGGCGAGCTGCTTGGTCTCGGGCGCGGCCAGAGGAGGCATGTCCAGCGGGACGAGCTTGCCGTCGATGCGGATCTGCGGGGCCGAGTTGGTGGTGATGTGCAGATCCGAGCCCCCGCGCTCGACCATGGTCTTGAGAAGCTGGTGAAGAGTGACGGCCATTCGGTTCTCCCGCGCGCCCGGTCTACGCGACCGTTTCGCGAACGACTTCTTCGACGGTGGTGATGCCTTCTTTGATTTTAGTCAGGCCGGAGCGGCGCAGGGTGATCATGCCGTTCTCGATGGCCTTGCGCTTGATGTCGATGGCGGTGCCGCCGGCGAGGATCAGGTCGCGGATGTCGTCGTCGATGTTCATGACCTCGATCAACGCCACCCGGCCCTTGTACCCGGTGTTGTTGCACTTGTCGCAGCCGCGGCCCTTGTAGACGGTGAAGGTCCCGATCTCGTCTTTCCTGTAGCCGAGGTTGGCCAGCGCCTGGGCGGGCATGTCCACCGCCTCCCGGCAATGGAAACAGATCCGGCGGGTGAGGCGCTGCGCGGCGATGAGCTGCGTGGCCGTGGCCACCAGGAACGGCTCGATGCCCATGTTCATGAGGCGGTTGATGGTCGAGGGCGCGTCGTTGGTGTGCAGGGTGGAAAGCACGAGGTGGCCGGTGAGGGCAGCCTTGATGGCGATCTCCGCGGTCTCGAAGTCGCGGATCTCGCCGACCAGGATGATGTTCGGATCCTGGCGGAGGAAGGAGCGTAGGGTGGCCGCGAAGTTGAGGCCGATGGACTCCTTCATCTGCACCTGGTTCACTCCGGGCAGGTTGAACTCCACGGGATCCTCGGCGGTCATGATGTTCACTTCCGGCGAATTCACTTTCGACAGCGCCGAGTAAAGCGTGTTCGTCTTGCCGGAGCCTGTGGGCCCCGTCACAAGAACCATCCCCCAGGGCTTGAAAATGGCCTCCTCGAAGCGGGCCAGCGACTCCGGCTCGAAGCCGAGCTTGGTCATGTCGAGCTTGAGGTTGTCTTTGTCGAGGAGGCGGAGAACGATCTTCTCGCCGAACAGCGTCGGGAGCGTGGAGACGCGGAAGTCGAGCTCTTTGTTTTTGTCTTCGAGCTTGATCTTCAGCTTGATGCGGCCGTCCTGCGGCAGGCGCTTCTCGGAGATGTCGAGCTTCGCGAGAAT
>JBIOTX010000322.1:0-4278 GCA_044866315.1 Thermoanaerobaculia bacterium
GCGGCATGCCTCTCGGCAATCTCATCGCCGGCTACGTCGCCCAGCGCTGGTCGATCAGCACCGCCCTGGCGGTGAACGGCGTGATCCTGGCGATGGTGGCGATCGTGTTCATCGCCCGGGGGACGAAATTGGAGGAGCAGTTGCCGGTTGCCAGTAGCCCGTAGCGAGACGGGCAACCGTATACAATCCGCCCCCGCGCGGCCTGCGATGTGCAAGTCACGCGTCACTGAGGAATGGCGAAGGCAAAGAAAGAAAGCAACAGCGCAGTGGCCGATCCGGCCTGCGCCCCGGAATGGACCGAGATCCTCCGGCAGATGATCTTCATCCGCCGCTTCGAGGAGGCCACCGAGGCGGCGTTCCGGCGGGGCAAGATCGGCGGTTACCTCCACGTCTACATCGGCCAGGAGGCGATCGCCTCCGGCATCATCAGCGCGCTGCAGAAGGACGACATCGTCTTCTGCGGCTATCGCGATCATGCCCAGGCCCTGGCCCTCGGCTCGGATCCGGGCAAGGTCATGGCCGAGCTGTACGGCAAGGGTACCGGCCTCTCGAAGGGGAAGGGCGGCTCGATGCATCTGTTCGACGTCGAGCACGGGCTGCACGGCGGCTACGGCATCGTCGGCGGGCACCTGACCCTGGCCGCCGGCTCCGCGTACGCGCTGCGCTACCAGGGCACGGACCGGATCGCGGTCTGCTACTTCGGCGACGGGGCCATGAACATCGGCTCGTTCCACGAGGCCCTGAACATGGCCGGGCTGTGGGGCCACCAGGGGATGTGCCCGGTTGTGTTCATCATCGAGAACAACGGCTACGCCATGGGCACCTCGGTCGAGCGGCACTCGGCGCTCACGGATCTGGCCGCGCGCGTCCGCGCCTACGACATCCCGACCGAGAAGGTCGACGGCCAGGACATCTTCGCGGTGCGCGGCGTGGCCGACCGGGTGGTGCGCCAGGTGCGCGAGACGGGGCGGCCGTACTGCATCGAAGCCGTGACCTACCGCTTCTCCGGCCACGGGGCGGCGGACATCCTGCAGCCGTACCGCTCGAAGGAAGAGGTCGAGAAGCACAAGCACCGCGACCCGATCACCATCCTGCGCAACCGCCTGCACGAGGTGTGCGGCCTCTCCGATGACGACGTGAAGGAGATGGACAGCTGGGCGAACGAAGAGGTGGCCAAGGCGGTGAAGTTCGCCGAGGAGAGCCCGGCGTCGGAGCCGGACGAGCTGTTCGCGGACGTCGTGGCCGAGCACGGCCCGCGTCCGGTGCGTGAGAGTGAGCATGAGTGAGAAGTCGTACCGCGACGCCATCCGCGACGCGATGATGGAAGAGATGGACCGCGACCCGAAGGTCCTCATCATGGGCGAGGACATCGGCGTCTACGAGGGCACGTTCCGCATCACCGCGGGCATGCTCAAAAAGTACGGGCCGCAGCGGGTGATCGACACGCCGATCGCCGAGGCGGGGATGGTCGGGACGGCCGTGGGCATGGCCATGCTCGGCCTCAGACCGATCGTGGAGATGATGACGATGAATTTCGCCATCGTCGCCGCCGACCAGATCCTCAACCACGCCGCGAAGGTGCGCTACTTCTCCGGCGGACAGGTGGACGTGCCGATGGTCGTGCGCGGGCCGCAGGGCGCGGGCGTGCAGCTCTCCGCCCAGCACTCGCAGTCGTTCGAGTCGTTCTACGCGCACTTCCCGGGCATCCACGTCGTGGCGCCGGCGACGCCGGCCGACGCGAAGGGGATGCTGAAGACCGCCATCCGCGGCAAGGACCCGGTGATCTTCCTCGAAAGTGCTGCGCTGTACGGCATGAAGGGGGAGGTGCCGGACGACCCCGACTTCACCGTGCCGTTCGGCCAGTCGCGCGTGGCCCGCGAGGGCAGCGACGTCACCGTCGTCTCCTACAGCCGCATGCTGCAGCTCTCGCTCATCACCGCCGACAAGCTGTCGAAGGAGGAAGGCATCGAGTGCGAGGTGATCGACCTCCGCTCGCTGCGCCCGCTCGATCTCGATCCGGTGTACGCGTCGGTGGAGAAGACCCATCGCGCGGTGGTGGTGCAGGAGCAGTGGAAGCCGTTCGGCGCGGCCGCGGAGATCGCGGCGAGCATCACCGAGGCGATGTTCGACGAGCTCGACGCGCCGGTGCTGCGCGTGACCGGCGAGGACGTGCCCATGCCGTACGCGCGCCCGCTCGAGTTGCTGGCCACGCCGAAGGAAGACGACATCGCACGCGCCGTGAAGAGGGTGATGTACACCAATGGCTGAGATCATCATGCCCAAGATGGGCGACGCCATGACCGAGGGGAAGGTCGTCCGTTGGTACAAGAAGCCGGGCGACGCGGTGAAGAAAGGGGAGGCGGTCGCGGAGATCGAGACGGACAAGGTGAACCTCGATCTCGAGGCCGAGTCCGACGGCACCCTCGGCGAATACGCGGCCAAGGAAGGCGACGTCGTCCCCGTGGGCGGGCGGCTGGCGGAGATCCTCGGCGAGGGCGAAAAGGCCACCGAGGCCGCGCCGCAGCGCCGCGCCACCGACAAGAAGGACAGCGTCAAGCACACCACCGGCGAGTACCACGAGGCGATCGAGCAGAAAGGCCCGCGGCGGGACCGGACGGAGAACGTCGTCCAGATGCCGCAGCAGCAGGCCGCGGGTGGCAGGCGGCGCTCCTCCCCGCTGGCGCGGAAGATGGCCCAGGAGATGGGCGTGAGCCTCGATCAGGTGCAGGGGAGCGGACCGCGGGGCAGGATCGTCGCGGCGGACGTGAAGAACGCACAGGGCGGAGCGCCCGCCGGCGGGCTCAAGCCCGCCGCTCCGCTGCCTCTTTCGCAGGAGACGAAGATCATCCCCCTCTCCGCGATGCGCCGCACCATCGCCAAGCGCCTCGCGGAGTCGACCGGCCCGATCCCGCATTTTTATCTCACCGCCGACTACGACGTGACGAACCTCATGTCCGTCCGGCAGCAGCTCATCGACATCACCGGCAATAAGGTCAGCCTCAACGACTTCATCATCCGCGCGGTCGCCCTGGCGCTGCGCCACCACCAGAACGTGAACGCGAGCTGGGGCGAGGATGCCATCACCCAGCACGGCGAGGTGCACGTCGGCGTGGCCGTGGCTACGCAGGACGGGCTGATCACGCCGGTGATCCGCAACGCCGATCAGAAGTCCGTCACCGACACCGCCACCGAAGTGCGCGCGCTCGCCGACAAGGCCAAGAACCGCAAGCTCAAGCCGGACGAGTATCAGGGCTCGACGTTCACCATCTCGAACCTCGGCGCCTGGGGGATCGAGGAGTTCACCGCCATCATCAACCCGCCCAACGCGGCCATCCTCGCCATCGGCGCGGCCGAGGCCCGGCCCGTCGTGATCGACCGCCAGATCGTCGTGCGCGACCGGATGAAGGTCACCATGTCCTGCGATCACCGCATCGTCGACGGGGCCATGGGCGCGGAGTTCCTCAAGACCCTGCGGCAATATGTCGAGCAGCCGCTGCGGCTGATGATCTAGCCGCGGGGCGAATGAAACCCGCCCAACCCCTGTTACACTACGCGACATCCTGAGCCCCCAAGAGCTCCTCATCCTGCTCGTCGCCGTCTTTGTGCTCTGGATCCTGCTGAAGATGGCGAAGCTGGCGATCAAGGTGATCCTGTTCATCATCACGATCGTGCTGGTCGCCGGTGTGCTCTGGTTCGTTTTCGCGAGGTGAACGTGAGCGATCGCAAATACAAACATCGTGGTTACCAGGACGGCGGCGGGTACAGCTCGCATTCGTCGAACAATCAGTCCTCCCAGCGCCCGCAGACGCCGTACGAGCCGCAGCGCCAGCGCCTGGAAGGCGCCCCGCGGGGCCGCACCGCCGGCGGCTTCGGCCCGGAGGCCTTCAAGTGCAACCGCTGCGGTCAGCTGCGGGTCTCCCTCGACGCCTTCACGCCGGAAGAGACGTGCATGAAGTGCGGCGCCGACCTCCACACCTGCGGCAACTGCCGCTTCTTCGACACGACCACCCTCTGGGAGTGCCGCGAGAACATCCCGGTCCGCGTTGCCGGCAAGCACGTGAAGAACGAGTGCGCGTTCTTCCAACCGAAGATCGTCAAGGACCTCGCCGCCGACAAAGGCAAGCAGCCGCCGCAGACGCCGGAAGAGGCGAGGAAGGCGTTCGAAGCGCTCTTCAAGAAATAGCCGGTGCTCCTCCGCTTTCTTCTCTCTGTCATCACCGGCGTCCTCTTCGCGCTCTCTTTCCCTGACGCCGCCATCGGCTGGCTCGCCTTCATCGC
>JBIOTX010000323.1:0-2299 GCA_044866315.1 Thermoanaerobaculia bacterium
CCGTCCTCGATCCACGTCGCGGCGATCTCGGCCAGGATGGGGGAGGCGAAGAGGATGCTCGCCGCCAGGCCCACGTGCGCCTTCGCCACCAGCGACTCGGGTCCGGTGAGGTAGCCGACGCGCAGCCCCGGGGCGATGGCTTTGCCCAGGCCGGTGATGAAGATCGTGCGCTCGGGGACGAACGCGGCGATGGGCGGCGGTGTTTGATCCACCAGGAACCCGCACACGTCGTCCTCGATGACCGTGATGCCATACTTGTCGGCGATCGCGGCGATCTCGCGGCGGCGCTTCTCCGGCATGAGGATCCCGGTCGGGTTCTGCAGCGAGGGAATCGTGTACAGCACCTTCGACAGCTTCGCCTTGCACGCGCGCTCGAGCGCGTCGGGGAGGAGTCCGAAGCGATCCATCTCCAGCGGCTCGAGGCGGATGTGCAGCATCGACGCGGCGGCCTTGGCGCCGTGATAGGTCACCGGCTCGCAGAGCACGGTCTCGCCTGCGCGGGCCGTGGCGGCGAGGGCGAGGAGGAGGGCCTGTTGCGTCCCGGCCGTGACGACGACGCGATCGGGGTTGGTGCGCCGCCCGATCCAGGTCGCGCCCGCGGCCCGATGGCGCTCGCTGCCCGGGCCGGTCGCGTAGGACGAGAAGACGAGCGCGTCGCCCACGCGCTGGAGGAGCGCGTTCGAGGGGTTGGGCAGGGGGATGGCCACCGTGTTCGTGGCCAGGTCGATCTCCGTGGCCGGCCGGGCTTCCCGGCGGGTGGTGCGGACGAACGTGCCTCGGCCGGTGGTGGACTCGATGAGGCCGCGGCGGGCGCTCTCGGCGTAGGCCCGGGTGACGGTGACCGGGGTGATGCCGAGGCTGCGCGCGAGATCGCGATGTGTGGGAAGCTGGCTGCCGGCGACGAGGACGCCGGCGCGGACGTCGCGCTCCAAGGCGTCGGCAATGCGCCGGTAGATCGGCTCCTCGGTCTGGGTGAGGCGTGGTGACCAGATTGTCATAACCTACGTGTCTTACTTGACGGTGCGCGATTGTAGCACATAGAGTGATGAGCATGATTTACGACGAAGCACTCCTCCGCCGGGCCTTCGATCACGCCGCGAATTACCTCCAGGCTCTTCCCGAGCGCCACGTCGGTGCGCGAGCCACGCGCGACGAGCTCCTGGCCGCGCTGCGCGTGCCGCTCAGCGAGGCCGGCGAGACACCGCCGTCTGTGCTCGACGCGCTGGCCTCGCAGGGTGATCGGGGCACGGTCGCCTGCGCCGGTCCGCGCTACTTCGGCTTCGTCATCGGCGGCACGCTTCCGGTTGCCCTCGCGGCAGACTGGCTGGTCAGCACCTGGGACCAGAACCCCGGCATCTACGCCACCTCGCCGCTGATCTCTGTCATCGAGGAGATCGCCCGCGAGTGGCTGCTCGATCTATTCGATTTGCCGCGCGAATCCAGCCTCGGCTTCGTCACCGGCTGCCAGATGGCCAACTTCACCTGCCTCGCCGCCGCGCGCCACGGCGTTCTGCGCCGTCACGGCTGGAACGTGGAAGAGGACGGCCTCCAGAGCGCTCCGCGCATCAACCTCGTCACCAGCGCCGAGTCCCACGTCACCGTCGACGTGTCCATGCGCTACCTCGGCTTCGGCACCCGCACCCTGCTGCGCGTCGAAACGGATAACCAGGGCAGGATGCGCCCGGACCGGCTGCGGCGCCTGCTCGACAACCTCTCCGGCCCGACCATCGTCTGCGCCCAGATCGGCAACGTGAACACCGGCTCGTTCGACCCCATCGGCGAGATCGCCCGGGTCACCCGCGAGCACGACGCCTGGCTGCACGTCGACGGCGCGTTCGGCTTATGGGCGCGCACGAGCGAAAAGCTTCGGCATCTCGCCGACGGCGTGGAGCTCGCCGACTCCTGGGCCACCGACGCCCACAAGTGGCTCAACGTCCCCCAGGACTGCGGCGTGGCCATCGTCCGCGACACGGCGGCGCATCACGACGCCATGTCCACCCAGGCCGCGTACCTCGTGCAAACCACCGGCATCGAGCGCGACGCCGTCGACTGGGTCCCCGAGTTCTCCCGCCGCGCCCGCGGCGTCACCGTCTACGCCGCCCTCCGCTCCCTCGGCCGCAAAGGCGTCGAGGCCCTGATCGACCGCGACGTCGAGCGCGCACGGCAGATGGCGGACATCCTCCGCCGCGACCCGCGCGTGACCATCCTCAATGACGTGGTGCTCAATCAGGTCCTGGTGCGCTTCGGCGACGACGACGACCTCACCCGCCGTGTCATCGCCGGCGTCCAGCGCGACGGC
>JBIOTX010000324.1:0-29131 GCA_044866315.1 Thermoanaerobaculia bacterium
CGTTGCTGACGAACGCGTGCTCGTCGCCGAAGGCGAGATGGTGCGGTCCCTTGCCGGTGGGAATCGAGGCCACGACGCCGAGGGTGCGCGTGTCGATCACGTCGACGCCGGTTTCCGTCGCCACCCACAACGCATCGCGATGCAGGGCCACGCGCGAGGGACGGAGGGCCGTGTCGACGTTCTTCGCGACGCGCCACGACTCGGCGTCGATCACGGCCACGCGATTGACCAGGGGCATGGAGACGAAGAGCCGCTTCTGATCGCTGGTGAGTGCCCAGTCGACGCCGGGACTCTGCAGACCCACGGCGGTAAGGAGCTTGCTGCCGCCGAAGCCGAGGAGGGGATCGATCACCGCGACGGACCCCTCGGCGTTGAGGGTGACGACGTAGTAGGTATTGAGGTCGACCTGCGGCCGCGTGCGGAGCGTGCCGGAGAGGAACGACTGGATCTTGTCCCGGCAGGCCGTGTTGTCACGCACATCGATCCATGCGGCGGGGCGGACGCCGCTGAGGGGCGTGCCGTCCGCACCGCGGATGGCGAAGTGAAGATCGACGTCCTTGCCGGCGACCACCTGTCGCGACGACGTGAACTCCACGGCCACGCCGTAGCGCTCGATCTTTTCGAAAGCGGCAGCTGCGCTGCCGCACCCCAAAGCGAGAAGCCATACAGCCGCCCTAGTCGAGAACACGGAAGATCCCCCAGATCCCGCCGTCGAGCATGAACGACTGCTGGGTCTTGAACAGATAGTCGCCCGGGATCTTGAAGATCCCGCCGGCGCCGTTGCGGAGCAGGGCGTCGAAGTGGCTCGACGCGCCGATGCCCATGAACGTGCCGGTGAACTCGGAGACGGTGTTCGTCTGGAGCACCGTGGAGCCGAGGGCGTACGGCAGCTCGGGCCAGATGTGGCCGTGCAGGGCGAAGACGTTGTTGCGGGCATGGCCGCCGGCGTTGACGATGCGGAAGCGCACGTCCTGTCCCACCTTGGCGACGAAGACCGGCGTCTCCGGGTCCAGGCCGCCGATCTGGTCGTTGGAGAAGGCCATCGAGAAGTCGAAGGTGCGGGTGATGTTCAGCGGCGTGTCGGGCTCGAACTCCAGGCGCTTCCACATCGGCTCGGTGCGGTAGTTCACCGCCTTCTGCCCCGAGTCCTCCGGATCCTCGGTCTCGGCCAGATTCGGCACCGGCAGATCGAGGAAGCTGCCGCCGAAGCGGAGGTTGAGGTCGGTCTGGAAGTGGACGACGAAGTCGCGGAACACCTTGGTGCCGACGGTTACCGTCGCGGCCGCGCGCATATGCGGGTCTTCGTTCCAGGTGGAGTTGCGCGGCTCGATGATCAGCGCGCCGATGGCGCCCTTGTGGGCCTGCTTGATCGGATCGGAGGGCATGAGGTTGATCGCGCCGAACTCGATCGGCCGCGCCGTGGCGTAGCCGGTGGGGTCGACGGTCAGGTCGCCCGCATACCACTGATACTCCGCCTTGCCGCCGTTCGGCGCCGCGGTCTGGACCGGATTGAAGCCGACGTTCTGGCCGTCGCTGCGGGTGACGTCGAAGAACACGAGCTGCGGATGCAGACCGGCGTAGCCGGACGGCACGATCTGATTGTTGTTGAAGTGGTTCACGATCATGGGCAGGGTGTTGAAGCCCTGCAGATCGCCCGGCTCCGGCGGCAGATCGTTGACGAGCTTCATCACGATGCAGTCGCCGGCGGCGGCGCGCAGCACGAGCGGCTCGATCGGCACGGTGGTCTTCAACTTTCCGGTGAGCGGATCGATGTCCTCGCCGCGCACGTACAGGATGGCGGCCGGATCGTGCAGCCTGCCCTTGAACGCCGTGCGCGAGTTGTAGACGATCGTCGCGCCGGGCAGGATGTCTTTGGCCCGCCCGGCGTGCACTTCGAACACGCGCACCGGTGCGGTCTTCGGGCAGACGCCGTTGAAGTCGCCGATGTTCGAGATCGGCGGGGCCATGCCGTCGGGGTTGTTCGGCAGCGGCAGGAGATCGCGCTGGGCCTTGCCGTACGCGCGCAGGATTCCCCACAGGCCGTTCCACAAGTCGTCGGTGGCCCGGCCGGCGGTGTAGAGATAGTCGGAGAACGGGCCAATGCCGTTCTTCGGCAGCGGCGGGATGAGGAACTCGTAGTGCTCGGAGATGCCCATCATCTGCGAGTTGCGGAAGCCGGAGTCCTCGAACGACGGCTCGAACAGCCACTTCACGCCGTTGATGGCGAAGTTGTGGCCTTCCTCGTGCGCGCCGACGAGGATGCGCACCTGCACGCGGTCGTCCTCGTACGCGCGCAGGAGTGGCGTGAAGGGATCGCCCGGCTGCACGCCGCCGGTGAGCGGCGGGTAGAACGGCGGCTGGATGTTGAAGTCGGGATCCGCGCGGGTGATGTCGGAGCGGAAGGCGAAGGAGAGATCGCCCGCCAGGCCGCCGGCCTGGGTATTGTTCGGATGGCGGATGCGCAGCGCGAGCGGCTCGTTGCGGTAGTTGAGGACCATCGTCCCGACGTCGTCCGCGGAGATGGCCTCCGGGCACGGCCTGGGAACGTCGCCCGGGCACCGCGGCGCCGGCTCGAGCAGGAACGGCAGTCCCACTTCCTTGCGCGCCGGCGGATTGACCGGATCGGCTCCCCAGTAGGCGTGCTGGAAGTCCGCGAACTCGAGCAGGAACTCGCGGTAGCTGTCTTTCACGTTCTCGGTGAGGATGTCCGCGCGCCAGCTGGTCGGGCCGCCGTCGAAGCGGCCGCCGAAGAACGCGCCGGTCTCGGGATGTCTCCACTTCGACTTCTCCGGCTCGATGACCAGGCCTGCGTAGAGACCGACCTGCTGGTGCGTCGACGGGCCGAAGTGGTCGTGGGTGAAGACCGTGCGCAGAGTGCGGTCGACGTTGGCGTTGTTGAGCACGTCGTCCGCGTACCAGCGGGAGACCGTGGTCTGGGCGCCGAGGGTGCCGAAGAACGGGTGCGGCTTCGGATCGAGCGGCTGGCGGAGGAAGCCGCCGATGAGGATTCCGCCGAGCTCGTTGATGGCGTGGATGCGCTCGATCACCTCATCCGGGGAGAAGCTGCCGTCCTCGTAGTTGTAGCCGTTGGCCGCGCCGTCGGAGGCCGTCACGTCGAACTTCACCAGGTGGATGTGCTGGCCGGTGATGTCGGTCGGCGTGCGCACCTCGAAGTCGTCCTGCTCGTAGACGCTGGGGACGAGATTGGTGAGGTGATAGGTGATGCAGTCGCGGCTGTTGGCGCGGAAGAAGAGCGGCTCCGGCGGACGCGTGCCGGCGAGCGTGGGGGCCACGTCGTCCCACAGCGCGTGGATGCGCTGCTGCCCGAAGTGCCAGGCCTTCTTGTTGAACTTGATGTCCTCGAGCTGGAAGTGCGCGCTTTTGTAGAGCCGCGGGTTGCCGGTGGGCTGGCCCTCGTCGGTCACGCACGGATCGGCGTACGGCGCGCCGGCGATCGGCGGCAGCCCGTTGGTGATGAACTTCGCCGGCACGCCCTCGGGGGTGATGGTCTCGTGGCTGCGCAGGGCGTGGTAGGCCATCGCCGCCTGCTCGACCGGCGTCCCTCCCTCGGGCAGCTTGTGGGCGTCCGCGGTCAGGAGCTCCTTGCTGAAGTCGAGCCGTGTGTGCTGCTCGATGAACGTCCCGCCGACGATCACGTGCCGCGGCAGGCCGCCGTCATCGATCGTGTCCAGCGGCGGATGCGGCGGGCGGTGGCCGGCGATGCCGGGGACGAAGAATGGATAGCCGGGATTGCCGTTGCCGGTGATCACGATCTGGCCGTTGACGATGGTGGCCTGGGCCTCGGGCAGCGGCGCCATGGCGATCGTCGGAACCGGCACCACCGCCGGGATCGGCGTGCCCTTCGGAATCTCTCCGTCGGGTAATGCCCGCGATCCGACGGCGGGCCTCCCCTTCTCGTCGAGCACCGTGCCCATCTCCAGCACGTCGTGCACGCGCCACATGCCCCACATGCCCTGGGCGAAGTGCGGGTAGAAGTGGCAGTGGAAGATCGAGTCGCCCACGGCCATGTTCCGGTTGCCGCTGCCGTGATGGACCATCTCCAGGGTGAATCCGCTGCCCGGCCCGATGGCCTGGCTGTCGAGGTACTGCGAGTCGTCCTCGTCCGGGGTGTGGATCCACTGGTGGGTGTGCTGGTGGTGGATGTGATGCTCTTTCGAGCCCGCGTGCACGATCCGGAACTTGAGGTGATCGCGCAGATAGGAGTGGTAGACGTTCGACGGATCGTCGGGGAAGAACGCCTTCGTGGCCTTCTTCATGTTCGGCGTGAAGCAGTCCAGGATCGCGTTCTGGATGTCTTTCTTCGTACACGGCGCGTTGGCCGGCACGTCGACGACCATGGCCGGATCGCCGACCGTCCAGGCGGAGAGGAAGAACTCCTCGAATTTGCACTCCACGCAGTCCGCCATCGGCCCGACGCCGAAGCGGTTGGCGAGGATCTCCGCGCCGATGCCGCCCGTGCCGTAGTTGATGGCGAAGGCGTCGCGCACGCTGTGCAGGGTGTGCTGGAGGACCTCGTCCTCGAAGTGCGGGAAGGCCTGCACCGCCCCGATCTCGTCGTGATAGATGCTCACCACCTCGCGGAACGGCTGCAGGCGGTCCGGCTCGACCTTCACCTCCGGATACGTGTTGAGGGGAAAACGCCCCGCCCCCGGACCGGTGATGATCGCCGTCAGATCGGTGTGCACGATCTTCCCGTCCTTGAGCATCTTCAGGATGGGCAGCCCTTCGTACTTGTGCCCCAGCGGGTATTCGGCGTTGTAGTCGATGATCGGGAAGCCGCCCTTCCACTCTTTGACCACCCTGCGGAAGTCCTCCTCCGTGATCTGGCTCCGGTACCACTCCGCATTCCTCGGCTGGACGGTGACGGCGCCGAACAGGCCGGGGTTGATCTGCCCGCCGTCCCCTTCGCCGCCGGTCATGGCCCCGGTGCTGTGCAGGAGGAAGCCGCCCTCGCGCTCCGCGTAGAACTTGTAGATCCGGGTCTCGTCCGGCTGAGCGAGACTGCTGGCGTTTTTGCCGACGTGCGATCCGTCCGAGAGGATGCTGCCCACGAGCTGCATGCCGACCACGTGCACCGAGGCCGCGCGGGTGGCGGGCTGCTCGTCGTCGACCGGCGCGTGCGCGAGGAGGTTGGTGAAGGTGACCTCCATGCAGTCGCCGACGTTCATGCGCAGCACGATCGGCCGGGGGCGTTTGTCCTCGCGCAGGCGGACGTTTCCGGCGACGAGCCCCTTGGCCGGGTCGATCGGAACGACGTCCCGCTTCAGCGCGTACATCATCCCCTGCGGCTGCACCGCGCCGAGGCGATTCCAGAAAAAGACCTGGTCGAGGGCGACGACGTCCGCCTTGATCGTCCGCGTACAGGTCAGGAACTGCGCGGAGGCGGGAACCGCCGCGGCGAATACCAGGACGAGCGCGAGAGAGAACCGACCGACCCGTGGGTGCATCGTTGGAAATCCTCCGGTGCTCACGATGTGTCGGGACGGGAAGGCGCGGCAACGGACGAAGATCCCAGTTTTGGGCGGTGGCGAAACCCGGCACAAATGTGCCGAGGGAGGGGGGCAGGGGGCAGGATGAAGGCAGAAGGATGAAGGCAGAAGGATGAAGGATGAAGTGAGCGGCCGGGACTGGAGTGAAGAATTTCGAGGGAAGAGGGAAGAGGTACGAAGCGCAGCCCATCACCATGCACCGGGTGGGCGTGCGGTTTCTTCCTCTTCCCTCTTCATTCGAACCTCTTCATTCATCTGCCTTCTGCCTTCTGCCTTCTGCCTTCATCCTCCCCTCCCTGCCCCCTGCCCCCTGCCCCCTAATCCCGCGCCACGCGTCCGCTGTAGCTGTAGCGCATGAGCTCGAGGCGGCTGGTCACGGCCAGCTTGCTGAAGATCGAGGTGAGGTGATGGCGCACGGTGGTCTCGCTGATGAAGAGGCGCTCGCCGATCTTCCTGTTCTTCAGGCCGAGGCAGACCAGCTCGACGATCTCGCGCTCGCGGCGCGTGAGTGCCGGTGCGACCTCGGGCTTGCGGCGACGCCCGGGCGGTCCGAACACGCGCGCGAGCGTCGCCGGCTCGAGCCAGGCCTCGCCCGCGACGACGGCGCGGATCGCGCGCAGGAACACCTCCGGCGGACGATCCTTGAGCACGATCCCCCACGCCCCGCTCGCCAGCGCGGCCGCGAGCGACGGCGGATCGCTGTCGTTGCTGGTGAGGATGAGCACGGGACGCGGCTTGGCTGTTCCGAGCAGCCGCGTGACCACATCCGGACGCCCCCCGTTGTGCGAGACGAGGTCGACGTCCATGACCACCACGTCGGGCACGGCGGCCATCGCCGCGGCGAGGGCGTCGCTGTCGTTTGCGCACTCGCCGACCACATCCATTGCCCCCTCGGACGCGATCAGCCGCGCAATCGCCGTTCGGATCAGCGGATGGTCACCCGTCACCACAACGCGGACCTGGGGGGAAGTGTCGTCGCGTGCCATCGACGCGTAGGGTCTGCGAATTCCGTAATGGTGGGAAGTGTAATTTTCCGTCCAGGTGGCACAGGATCTCGGCTTGGACATTCAGGGTAGGACTCCCCAACCCCCGCGTCACTCCTCATTTGAGGAGCGACCATGCTGCCATCCTTCCGATCCAAGCTCGAGCCCCGGCCGACCCGCAAGCTGCTCGCCCTCGACGGCGGCGGCATTCGCGGGATGATGTCCGTCGAGATCCTGGCCACGATCGAGGCCCTGCTGCAGAAGCGGCTCGGGCGCGACGACGACTTCGTGCTGGCCGACTACTTCGACTACATCGCCGGTACCAGCACCGGGGCCATCATCGCCACCTGCCTCTCCCTGGGCATGCGCGTCGATGCCGTCCGCAAGTTCTACATCGACAGCGGGCCGGCGATGTTCAACCGCGCCGGCCTCTTGCGCAAGCTGCACTTCAAGTTCGAGGACGAGCCGCTGGCGGAGAAGCTGAAGGAGGTCGTCGGCGCGGACACGAAGCTCGGCAGCGAGAAGCTGCGTACCCTCCTGATGATGATCCTGCGCAACGCCACCACCGACTCGCCCTGGCCGCTGTCGAACAATCCGGGGGCGATGTTCTGCCGTCCGGGCCTTCCCGACTGCAACCTGGATCTGCCGCTCTGGCAGCTCGTCCGCGCCAGCACGGCCGCTCCCACGTACTTTCCCCCCGAGATCATCGACATCGGCGGCGACCAGAGCTTCGTCTTCGTCGACGGCGGGATGACCATGTACAACAATCCCGCCTTCCAGCTTTTCCTGATGGCCACGGTCGAGCCGTACAACCTCTGCTGGGAGACCGGCCGCGACCGGATGCTCCTCGTCTCCATCGGCACCGGCACCGCGCCGGACGCAAACAAGGACCTCCAGCCGGGCCAGATGAACCTCCTCTACAACGCCTCGTCCATTCCGTCGGCGCTGATGTTCGCCGCGCTCAACGAGCAGGATTTCCTCTGCCGCACGTTCGGGGATGCTCTGGCGGGCGACGAGCTCGACATCGAGGTCGGGGACATGATCGGCAAGAAGGGTCCGACGCCGCAGAAGCTCTTCACCTACGTCCGTTACAACGCCGAGCTCACGCGCAACGGCCTCGACGCGCTCGGGCTGCCGCGCATCCAGCCCCAGGCCGTGCAGAAGCTGGACTCGATCGAGGCCATCCCGGAGCTGCAGCAGGTCGGGCAGGCGGTCGGCCGGACGAAGATAAAAGCGGAGCATTTCGACCGGTTCGTGTAAAACGGAGCGATCGTGAGCAGCGATCCGCATCCGCCGCACGTGCTCCTCTTTACCGGTCACCGCGTGGACGATCCGGATCGCCCCGCGCCGCGGTTCCCGCCCGCCAAGGTCGATCTCGCGCGGCAGGAGATCGGCGCTGCGATCGATGCCGCGATCGCTCGGTATGGCAACCACCTCGTCGGGATCTCCGGCGCCGCGAGTGGCGGCGACATCCTCTTCCAGGAGGAATGTCAGGCGCGGGGGATCGCCACGATCATCTTCCTGGCGCTGCCGCGAGAGGAGTACGCCGCCGAATCCGTCAGCCCGGCCGGCCCGGAGTGGACGCGCAGGTATGACGACCTTCTGGAGAGGACTCCCGTGCGCGTGTTTCAGCCTTCCGAGGAGCTGCCGGAGTGGCTCGCGCATCGTGCCGACCACACGGTCTGGCAGCGCAGCAATCTCTGGATGCTGCACAACGCCCTCGCGAACGGCAGCAGCCGGGTGACCCTGATCGCATTGTGGAATGGCCAGGAAGGCGACGGACCGGGCGGCACGAGGCACATGGTCGATGAGGTCACGCGCCGCGGCGGAGCGGTCGTCCGCATCGGCCTGGGAACCGTCTTCTGATCGGGCTCACCCCTTCGGCGCGTGCCGCTCCACCGCCTTGTCGAGCTCCGCGAGGAGCGCCTCCGACCACGGCACATCGTCCCCGCGCTTTCGACGCGCCGCGGCGATGAGACGCAGATTGCGCGCCGCCGTCTCCAGCTCCCAGCTCCCGCGGACGAGCGGAAGGGCATTGGCCAGGGCGTCGAACGCTTCCTCCTCGCGGCGCATGAGCACCGCGACCTCGAGAAGCGTGGCGTAGTCCCAGTAATCCGGCTCGCTCGACTCGATGCGCCGTGTGACGGCGTACCGGACGAGGGGCAGGAGCACCTCGCGGTGCGGGTCGGGAGGGTCTTTGAGCTCCATCAGCGTGGCGGCGTTGATGCCCGGATAGGCGTCGCGCCAGTCGGCTTCGAATCCCTTGCGGTACGCATCGATCGCTTTCTTGAGCAGGCCGCGGGCGAGAGCGCCTTCGCCGTTCTTCTCCGCCGCTTCCCACCGGTCTTTGTAGACCCGCCCGAGAACGCCGTAGGTCTCGCTGCTGGGGCCGCGCTTCTGGATCAACTCCAGGAGGATCTTCTCGGCCTCGTCGCGGCGGCCGGCCCGGTTGAGGGCGAGGGCGAGCTGCTCCTGCACCATCACCGACGCGGCCAGCGACGCGGGCATGCGCGCGGCGAGGTCGATCATCGCCTCCCAGGCCTGGACGGAGCGGTAGGTGAGAAAGAGATCGAGCAGGACTCCGAAGTCGGCCTGCTCGACGTCGCCGAGGGATTGCTCGACCGCGCGGACGGCGCCGGCGCCTTCCTTCTTCGCCTGCGCCAGGGCGCGATGCCGCTCGTCGGCGTTGGCGACGTACTTTTGAAACAAGTCCGTTTGGAGGTGATCGACCGCGGGAAAGGGGAAGCCGTCGACCAGGTGGCGGATCGGGCTGTCGCCTCCCAGCTCCTCCTTCGCAGCCGCCTTCTTCGCGGCGATCAGGAAGTTGGTGATCGCCTGCCGCGCCTCGCCGGCGTTCTCCGGCACGCCCGCCTTGTCGAGCGTGTACGGGATCGCGCGCAGCAGGTTGACGTCGAACGGAAGTTGGCCGCGTCCCTGGGCGAAGATCAGGACGGTCGTCCGCGGCCGCACCGCGTGCCGCACGCCGAGCTCGTAGAAGACGTTGGCGTTGGCGCTGGTGAGATCGGCGACCGCGAAGCGGCAGACGATCAGCCGCTCGAACATGGCCTTGTGGATGATCCCGCCGCTCTGCTCGTGGTCCGCGCGGAGCGGCTCGAGGTCCGCCGCGACGATGGCCGGCGCGATCAGGTCGCGGTAGACGGCGTCGAAGTCGACCACTCCAGCCACGTCCGGCTTCTTCCCGAACGGCATGACTACGAAGCAAAGGTCCTGCATGGCCTCGAAGTATGCGCCATTCGGGAGTAGAGTTTGCCCATGAGACGATTCGCAATCGCTACGCTGCTGATGCTCTTCGCCGGCGCGGCCGAGGCCGGACTGGAGGCGCGCTGGGCCTTCACGTTCTTGGTGCCCGACGGCCGCCTGCACTATGTCTACCGGATCCTGCTCGTGTCCGGATCGCTCGAGCCGGGCGCCGCGCACTCCCAGCACGTCACGCTCTACGACGTGCCGCGGCTCCTCCCGGACAGCGTGAACACGCTGCCCGACTGGGCGGCCTCGGTGCAGACCACGGGTGTGGACGCCGACGACATCCCCTTGCGCGGCAAGAACGACACGCCGAAGTACCTGAACATCACCTGGACCTGGAACGGCACTACGCGGGTCGACGCGCCGTACGACTTCGGTCTGGTCTCGTTCGACATCACCGGCACGAGCGGCACTCCCGGCACGGTTCTCTTCGTCGGCCAGTCGACCGGAACGCTGGGGACGTCCCGGGCGATGATCGGCCGGACCCAAGGGCCGCAGCCGTAACCGGCGTTGGCAGTTGCCGGCTCCCAGTAGCCAGTGAGGTTTCTGGCAACTGGTCACTGGCGACTAGCGACTCGCCTACATCACCAGCTCCGGCGACCGCTCCCGATCCGTCCAGGCCCGGATGAGGGTGACGTTCTGGAAGCCGCGCGGCAGCTTGAGGCCGCGTTGCGCGCGCTTGCCGAGATAGGTGTCGAGATCGTCGCCGCCTTTGAGGTTCGTGAAGCGCTTGCCGGCGTGGACAACGAGCGTGCCGCCCTTCGGCACGACCGCGGTCGAGACCACCTTCTCCGGCGCGATGGGCGTGCGGTGCAGCTTGATCGTCTGCACCCCCTTCCCGCGCCCGAGGGCGGGCAGCTCGGCGATCTCGAAGAGCAGCAGCTTCCCTTCCGTCGATGCCGCGGCGACGTAGTCGGTCTCGTAGCTGAAGACCCGCTGCGGCCGCAGCACGCTCGCGCCCTTGCCGACGTTCACCACCGACTTGCCGGCCTTGAGGCGGGTCATCATGTCCTCGAGGCGGGCGACGAAGCCGTAGCCGTCGTCGGTGGTGAGCAGCCAGAGATCGTCCGGCTCGCCCATCATCACCCCGATGAACGTCGCTCCCGCGGGCGGCGCGAGCGACGACGTGAGCGGCTCGCCGTGGCCCTTGGCCGACGGCAGCTCGTGCGCCGGCAACGAGTACGTGCGGCCGGTGGAGTCGATGAAGACCGCCAGCTGGTTGCTGCGCCCCTTGGCCGCGTGCAGGAACTGGTCGCCCGACTTGTACTGCAGCGCGGTCGGATCGAGGTCGTGCCCCTTCCCCGCCCGCACCCAGCCGCGCTCGGAGAGGATGACCGTCACCGATTCCGACGGAATGAGGGCCGTGGCATCGAGCGCCTTCGCCGCCTCGCGCTCCACGATCGGCGACCGCCTCTTGTCCCCGAACTCCTCGGCATCCCGCTGCAGCTCGTCGCGCACCTGGCGGCGCAGGCGGGGCTTCGAGCCGAGGATCTTCTCCAGCTCCGTCCGCTCCTCCTGGAGCTTGGCCTGCTCCCCGCGGATCTCCATCTCCTCGAGCTTGTTCAGCTTGCGGAGCTTGAGCTCGAGGATGTACTCGGCCTGGGCGTCGCTGAGCTTGAACCGCTTGATCAGCGCCGGCTTCGGCTCGTCCTCGCGGCGGATGATGCGGATCACCTCGTCCACGTTGAGGTACGCGATCATCAGGCCGTCGAGCAGATGCAGGCGGGCATTGACCTCGTCGTAGCGGTTCTGCAGCCGCCGGCGCACGGTCTCGATCCGGAACTCCAGCCACTCGCCGAGGAGCTCCTTGAGCGCGTACAGGCGCGGCCGGCCGTCGAGGCCGATCATGTTCATGTTCACGCGGTAGCTGCGCTCGAGATCCGTCGTGGCGAAGAGGTGCGTCATCAGCTCGTCGAGATCGACGCGGTTCGAGCGCGGGACGATCACCAGGCGGGTCGGGCTCTCCTGGTCGCCCTCGTCGCGCACGTCCTCCACCATCGGCAGCTTCTTGGCCGTCATCTGCTGGGCGATCTGCTGCTGCACCTTCCCGCCCGAGACCTGGAACGGCAGCGCGGTGATGACGATCTCTCCGTCCTCGATCTCCCACTTCGCGCGCTGGCGGATCGTGCCCCCGCCGGTCTTGTAGATCTCGCGGATCTCCGACGGCGGCGTGATGATCTCCGCCGAGGTCGGAAAGTCCGGCCCCTTGATGTGCTTGGTCAGCTGGGCGATCGTCGCGTCCGGGTTGTCGAGCAGCTCGAGGCACGCGCCGACCACCTCGCGCACGTTGTGCGAGGGGATGTCCGTGGCCATGCCCACGGCGATGCCCGACGCGCCGTTGAGCAGCACATGCGGCAGCCGGGAGGGCAGGAGCTTCGGCTCCTTGAGCGTGCCGTCGAAGTTCTGCCCCCACTCGACCGTGCCCTGCTCGAGCTCGGAGAGCAGCGACTGCGAGAACTTGGCGAGCTTCGCCTCGGTGTAGCGCATGGCCGCGAACTGCTTCGGGTCGTCCGGCGAGCCCCAGTTCCCCTGCCCCTCGATGAGCGGGTAGCGCATCGAGAACGGCTGGGCCATCAGCACCATGGCCTCGTAGCAGGCCGAGTCACCGTGGGGGTGGAACTTGCCGATGACGTCGCCGACCGTGCGCGCGGACTTTTTCGGCTTGGAGTTGGGCCCCAGCCCGAGCTCCGACATGGCGTAGATGATCCGGCGCTGCACCGGCTTGAGCCCGTCGGCGATGTGCGGCAGCGCCCGGTCGAGGATGACGTACATCGAGTAGTCGAGGTACGCCTTCCGCGCGAACTCGCCGACGGGGAGGTTCTCGATGTCGGGGAGGGTGGGAGGGGGCGGGGTGAGGGAGAGCTGTTCTTTCGTTCGTCGGGAGGCCATTCGTTCCTTTTGACCTCCATAACTTACTGCATCTCATTTCTGCTGCGCGACGGAAAGAAATCCTTGCGAACGTTGACCTTTTTATCGGTAGCCGAGGTACCCTCGGGCTGAACATGCTCAACGCATCGTTCCAGTGTTTTTTCCCCCCTCCGCCAGTATTGCTGATCGTGTTTCCGGTGAACTGGCGCGCCCGGTTGCGCGATGCGATCGAGAGGAGCGGAAAGAAGCACAGCGCCGTGGCCAGGGACGCCGGCGTGGCACCGGAGACCCTCAGCCGAATCCTGAACGACGCCCATCCCCGCCCCTCCTTCGATCTGGTCGTGCGGATCGCCCACGCCGTGAACGAGAACGTCGGCTGGCTCGTCGACGAGCGGGGCTTCTCGCTCTCCTTCGACGAGCAGCGCCAGCTGCGCAAGGTCGTCCGCTTTCTCGACGACGCACTGGTCGGGCCGACCGTCCACCGCCGCGATCGGCCCGAGCCCAACGCCCTGCCCACCGGCGCCACCGACATTCCGCGCGTCTACACCACCCAGGGCGCGCGACTGGCCTATGAAATCGCCGGTGATGCGATGGTCGGCGCCGGCATCCTCGACCGCGACGTCCTCTTCGTGAAGCCGACGCGCAACGCGCGCGAGGCCACCGGACAGGTCGTGGTCTGCCGCATCGACGACGAGCAGTACGTGCGACACCTCGACATGCGCGGCGGGCGCGTCCGCCTCCTGAGCCGCAACAGCCGCTTCCCCCCGATCGACATTGCCGAAGACTCGACGCGTTTCGAGCTGATCGGCATCGTGGTGGGGCGGACAGGAGCCCTCGGATGACACGGTCAAAGCTGGGAGTCCGAACGTTCGCCGCCGCCTGGATAATCGAACGCCGTCGCGAACTCCGCGTCGGTGGCGAGTGCGGCGACGGTGTTCGGCTCGATCGCCAGATGCAGCAGGCGGGCGATGTAGTCCTGTACCGTCAGCTCGTGCTCCGCCTCGTCCGGCGTGAGCTGCAGCGCCGCCTGCCGCGTAATGGCGCGAACGACGTAGCGCGGAAGCTCCCAGGGCACCGGCATGAGGTGCAGGCCGTCCGGCAGGAGATCCGCCGCCGGGCCGAGAGCATCCAGGAGCCGCCGGCGCGGCCATACGTCGAGGAGCCAGAACGCGACATCGTCAAACCGCACCCGATCGCCGGGAAGAAGCGCGCCGGCCTCCTCCGCGCGAAAGCGCACCTGCGCCTCCTCCCAGCCGAGGAAGTAGCCCGCCTCCTCTGTAGTGAGGGTCGGGCGCGTGCGGAAAAACCACACAAGACGCGCGGGCGAAGGAAACCGCGAAACCAGAACGATGTCCGACATGCACTGTCGCCTGACAGTGTCTTCTACAGGCCCTTATGCATACCGTCTACGCTCATTTGGTAACGCGTTCGCCGCACCCTGACGCCGGAGAACGGCTTATACGCGCCGGAAGCGTCCTGGTGTCTTCAGGAGAAGGTCCGTCTCCACCCGCAGCCGATCGATTCGACGCACTGTACGCAGGCTATCGGCCCCTCCTCCGGAAGATCGCCATCCGCAAGTTCGGGATCCCCGCGGACGACGTCGATGACCTCGTGCAGGACGTCTTCGCCACCTACCTGGCGAACCGTGCGAAAGTGCACGACCTCCACGCCTACCTCATCGGCGCGACCTGCAACGCCGCGCGCCAGTACCGGCGGCGCGATCAGGCCTCTCCATTCTGCGGCGACAGTGCGGAGTGCGGGGCCACGCCCACCGACGAGGTGATCGACGGCGTGATCCGCAATCTCATGATCGGCGCGACCTTGCAGCGGCTCGGGCAGAGCTGCCGCGAAACGCTCGAGCGGTTCTACCTGCGCGGCGAATCCACGGCGGCCATCGCCCGGAGCCGTGACACCTCGGCCAATTACATCTGCCGGCTCCTCAATTACTGCCGCAATCGCGCGCGGTCAATGTACCGTGAGATGAGCATGGGGGCGTGAGCATGGAGCACATTACCGAAAGGATTCTCGGCCTCTACGTCCTCGATCCGGCGCTGGTGAGCGCGCGCGCGAAGGTCGAGGCCCATCTCGCCGCGTGCGCCGAGTGCCGCGCCGCATTGGAGGAGACGCGCGCGTTCGACGCCGCGCTGCGCGAGCCTGAGACGTGGCTCAAGGCGGGACCCACCGAGCTGCAGGCATTCTCACTCCGTGCGGACGCCGAGGATGCCGAGGCCGTCCAGTTGCTCAAGAATTTCGAGAGCCCCGACGCGGCGGCCAACTTCGTGTGGGAGAACGTTGCTCGTAAGCCTGACTACCAGACAGGAGGCGTGGCCCGGCGGCTGTGCCAGCTCGCCAACGGCATGTGCGAGCGCCAGCCGCTCTATGCCCTGAGCCTGGCCGAAGCGGCGACGAAGATCGCCGCGCTGCTGCCGGACGCGAGCTACCCGCGCGAGACGATCCACGAGCTGCGCGGCGAAGCGTGGAAGGAGCAGGCGAACGCGTTTCGCTTCCTGGGCCGGTTCGCCGATGCGCTGAAGGCCCTTGATGAGGCGGAGAGCGAGTGCGGCAAGGTTCCCGTGGAGAGCGTGGGAATGGTGGCGGTTAAGTATGTGCGCGCATGTGTGCTCTATGAGCAGGAGCAGCTCGATGCAGCCCAGGCGTTGGCAGCGGAGGCTGCCGCCGGTGCGCTGCGCCTCGGTGAGATCGACCGCTTCATGCGCGCACGACACCTGCAGGGCGAGATCTTCTACGAGCGGCGGCAATTCGGAGCCGCGGCGGCCATCTTCGCAAGCATCCTCGCGTATGGCGAAGAACACTCCAATACGGTGTGGATTGCTCGTGAGTCGCTCACCCTCGGCCAGTGCCATATTGAGCTTCGGACGCTTACGGAAGCGAACAGACTCCTCCACCGGGCGCTGCGCCTCTTTTCGGATCTGGAGTTCGCGCCGGAGGTCGCCCGCACCAGCTGGGCCATTGCGCGTTTGCTCTTTGTGGAGGGTAAGACCACCGAGGCAACCTATCGCCTGCGCACTGCGATTCAGGAGCTCACCCGGTTCGAGATGCTCACCGATGCGGCGATTGCGGCAGTCGATCTTGCAGAGATGCTGAATGTCCTTGGCCGGCAGCGCGAGATCAGGAATCTCCTTGCAGGCGTTGTCCAGACCTTCACAGCCGCTGGCAAGCTGACCGGCGCGCTGACAGCCCTCGCGTATCTGAAAGACGCGGCGGCAGCTGGGACAATCACCCCTTCCGCGTTTTCCTACGTGCGGCATTTTCTTGCACGCGCCGAGCATCAACCGGACCTGCTCTTCGCTCCGCCCTGAGCGGAGCGCGCAACAGTGGGCGGTCGCGCGCTCCGCTTCCAGGTGGTACGGCCAATTAGCCCGGTGGTGTCCCAAGGCGCGACAACACAATCACGACGAACTGCTTCGCCCGCTCGAAGAACTTCCCGCCAAAGTCGCGGTTCTCGCGACCAGCCGCGAACGCCGCCGGCGCGGCGAGCATCGTCAACACGGCCAGAATCGACGCCGCCCGCCCGAGACCTTTGAATACACCTCGCATAAGCCCTCCTTCCCGCCGGCTCCGAGGCCGGCGAACGTGGGAGGGCGCCCTCGTTTGGTGCAGGAGTGTCGGCGAGCGCCGAGTCCTTACACCATGAGTTACGAAATGTGGGTAGGGCGCTAGCCCGGGGGCCCGCCGAGTCGCGAAAACACGATCACGGCGAATTGCTTGGCCCGCTCGCAGAACTTCCGGCCCAGGTCACGATCCTCCCGGCCGGCCGCGAGCGCCGCCGGCGCGGCGAGCATCGTCAGCATGGTCAGAATCGACGCCACCCGCCCAATCACTTTTAAGATACCGGTCATGAGCCCCTCCCTCCGACTGGAAGGAGTCTAGACACTTAAACGCTCCTTAGCTTCGTACGTTACGAAATGTGGGTAGGCGTCCGCTCCGCGCCGTGCCCTTCATCTGCAACCTCGGCGTGCGATCAGATCGTTGTCGCGCAGATGACTTCGGAAATCGAAAAGTGCGCCACTATGCGAGGACGCACTCGATCGAATCTTCCGCGCATCACCTGCCTGCAGGCGCGCATCAGTTACGCACGGCCTCGCATTGCTCATCGAAACGCGTTACGAAATGTGAGTAGGGACGACGGTCGGGCCGGTCACTCCCTTGCAGAAGGAATCGTGATGCCGTCCCTCATCGATCTCCGGCTCCTTGCCGAGGCGCGCAGCGACTTTCAGTGGTGCGTGCGCGAAGGCCTGCTGGACCGCTCGCGCGCGACCTGGACAGACTTCCTGCAGTCCTATCTGATGCTGGAGGGGCTCAGCGCACCCGCTCCCCCCGAATGTCCTTCCCGTACATCCGCACCACCAGCGACTCGGCGTTCGGCGCGAAGGTCACCGTCCCCTCCCACATCGGCGCGTAGTAGACCGTGGCCGACTCGCGGAGGAGGCCGGCGACGAACTGGTCGCGGATCTCGCCGTTGATGAAGCCGTCCTTGGGGTCGTAGCCGATGGTCATGGTCCGGCCGTCTTCGAGCTTGTAGTTGCCGAGGAGGGGCGCGGCCTGGTCGGCGGTCATGGCGGTGACGCGGTGGCTGTGCGGCTGGTCGTAGGGCAGGCCGAAGAGGATGTTCGTGAGGTCACGCGTGACGGCGCTCGTCCGGGTGCGATCGAGGTTGGTGAGGACGATGATCACCGTCTCGCTCTCCGGATAGATGTCGAACGTCGACACGAAGCCGGGGAGCACGCCGGTGTGCCAGTAGCGCTTCCGCTCGTGGCGCGTGCCGGTGAACCAGCCGTAGGCGTAGCCCTCCAGCGCGGGCACGAACAGGTCGGCGTCGCCGCGGATGGCATTCGCCCACTTGTACAGATCGTCGACCGTAGAGAGCAGGCCGCCGTCCGCCTGCGGCGGGTCCATCGGCACGGGCGGAGTGCGCTTGAGGTGCGGGGAGGTCATCGGAAAGCCGGCCACGGCCTCGAACAGCGGCGCCCGATGGGTGTAGCCGTCCGCGCGGTGGCGCACCACGCCCTCGGCGCTGGCGTGCAGGGTATTGGTGAGGCCGAAGCGGTCGAAGACGCGCTCGCGCAGGTACGCCTCGTAGGTCTTGCCCGAGACCTTCTCGATCATCAGGCCGAGGAGGAGGTAGGCGGTGTTGCTGTACTTGAACTTCGAGCCCGGCGTGAAGTCGAGCGGCTTGGCCCGCGCCTCGGCGACGAGGTCCCGCACCGCGCCCTGCTTCGACATCCGGTCGAAGTAGGTCGCCGAGCCCATTTCCAGCGCTTCCTCGTAGTCGGGAATGCCCGACGTGTGATGCACGAGCTGTGCGACCGTGATCGCCTTCCACGCCTCCGGGCACGGATCGGTGTACTCGCAGATCGGCGCGTCCAGGCGCAGCTTCCCGGCGCGCGCGAGATCGAGGACCGCGTAGGCGGTGAACGCCTTCGTCAGCGAGGCGATCTCGTACTTGGTGTCCACCGTCGCCGGCGCGAGATGCTCGAGGTTCGCGTAGCCGTAGCCCTTGCGCAGCAGGACCTTGCCGCCGGTGGCGACGAGGACGGTGCCGCTGAACTGACTCAGCTCCGCGCGGGCGGTGAGGTAGGCGTCGAGCTTCTCGGGGATGGTGGCGGCGAACGCGTTGGTCGCGACGAGGAGCAGCGTGGCCAGGAGTGCTTTCATGGCCGCATATCTACGTAAGGCTTCGTAGAAAGTTTCGAACTACCATCCGCCCGTGAGCGAGACCTGGTCCATCGACGACGTGGCGCGCACCTCCGAGGAGACGGTGGTTCGCCGCCGCTTCGACCGGCGCAACCGCTTCTGGCTCTTCCTCCTGCTGCTCTTCTTCGGCCTGGTCTCGATCATCGAGATGTTCAGCGACCTGCGCACGAGCACGGCCCTGCACCTCGCCGTCGGTACGGCGAATTTCATCGTCGTGGCCCTGGCGCTTTTCCTCATACGCGACGTCTATCGCTACGAGAAGGCCCAGAAGCCCGGCATCTGGGGCCCGGCCGCATGGATCCGCAACCACACCAGCGCCGCGACGATCACCTTCATCGCCCTGCAGTACGCGCTGGTCCTGGCGTACCCGTCCCGCTCCAACGAGGAGAACTGGGTGGGATGGGTGATGGTCTTCCCCTTCCTCGTCCTGGCCTTCCGGATGGTCGTGGCCGAGCTGGTGCTGATGCATGCCCTGATCGCCGCGGGCGCGGTGGTGATGATTCTCCTGGCCAGTCCCGGGGGCAATGTGAGCGGCGACAATCCCCTGCCGTTCCTCATCAGCGCACTGGTCATCAACGTGATCTGCCTGGGCATCGAGCTGCTCACCTCGCGCCGGCTGCGCAGGAGCATCGTCGAAGACTGGAGCGCGCGCCGGGCGTCGGCGCAGGAACAGGTGCGCATGCGCGACGAGCTGCGCTACGCGCGCGAGCTCCAGCTCAGCATGCTCCCTGAAGCCGCGCCGCAGCTGGAGTGGGTCGAGCTCGCGGGCGTGTCCCTTCCGGCGACCGAAGTCGGCGGCGACTACTACGACTACTTCGTCGACACCAACCGCGTGGCCATCGTCTGCGGCGACGTCGCCGGCCACGGCATGGCCAGCGGCATCGTCCTTTCCGCGATGCGCAGCGGCTTCACCCTCCTCCGCGACTCCCTCGGCAATCCCGCCTCCGTCCTCAAGCGCCTGCACGACCTCGTCGCCGAGACCAGCCGCCGGCGCATGCTCGTCACCGTCTCGGTCGTCCTCCTCGACCGCGACGCCAAGCGCGCCACCGTCGCCAGCGCCGGCCACCCGCCCGTGGTCGTCCGCCGCGCCGACGGCAGCGTCTCCACCCTCGACCTCTACGCCCCTCCCCTCGGCGTCCGCCTGCCCGTGGACATCCCCCAGCGCAGCCTCGACGTCTTCCCCGGCGACCTCTTCGTCCTCCACAGCGACGGCGTCTACGAGTGCCGCAACGAGCGCGAGGAGGTATACGGCCTCGATCGCCTCTGCGACGTGGTGCGCGCGCACGACGGCTCGGCCGAGGCCCTGCGCGACGCGATCCTCGCCGACGTGGAGCGCTTCCGCGGCAGCGAGCCGCAGGGAGACGACGTGACGGTGGTCGTGGCCCGGATGGTGACATGAGCAGGCTCGAGGAGTACCAGCGGCAGGCGGAGGAGCTGTTCGCCGCGCTCGGGCGCGGCGACGACGCCGCCGCCTGGCGCTTCAAGTGGGAGCATCCGCGCTTCAAGGGCCAGTCGATCAAGGACGTGCGGGCGGCAACGCTCGATCTCGCCGACGCCCGGACCGTCATCGCCCAGGAACATGCCTTCGACCGCTGGCTGGACCTGGAGGAATTCGTCGCCGCAATGGCCGAGGATGGTCCCGTGGCGCGGTTCGAGGCGGCGGTGGATGCCGTGGTCTCCGGCGAGCTGGAGGCGCTTCGCTCCATGCTGCGCGATCATCCGGAGCTGGTCCGCACGCGCTCGACGCGCCGGCATCACGCCACGCTGCTGCACTACATCGCGGCCAACGGCGTGGAAGGCTACCGCCAGCAGACGCCCGACAACGCGCTGGAGATCGCGAAGCTGCTGCTGGACGCCGGTGCCGAGGTCGATGCCCTGGCGGACATGTACGACCACAAGTGCACCACCATGAGCATGCTCGTCTCGAGCGCGCCTCCCGCCAAAGCCGGGCTGCAGACGAAGCTCGCGGAAACGCTCCTGGAATCCGGTGCCGCGCTCGAAGGGCCGGGCACGAACTGGCAATCCGCGGTCCTGACCGCGCTGGCATTCGGATATCTCGAGACCGCGCAGACGCTGGCCCGGCGCGCCGAGTCGATCACCTTCCCCGCCGCCGCGGGCCTCGGCCGCGCGGAAGAGGTGGCCCGGATGCTTCCCCTCGCGGACGCTCCCGACAGGCACATTGCGCTTGCGCTGGCGGCGCAGCACGGACACACCGCGGTGGTCCGGCTGCTCCTCGATGCCGGAGAGGATCCGAACCGCTACAACCCCGACGGCTACCACGGGCACTCGACGCCGCTCCATCAGGCGGTATGGGCCGAACACAGGGAAGTCGTGGAGCTGCTCGTCACTCGCGGCGCCCGCCTCGATATCGAAGACAAGGTCTATTTCGGCACGCCGCTGGACTGGGCGGTCTACGGCGGGCGAACCGCCATCGCCGATTACCTGCGCGGGCGCGCGGCAGAGGTGTAGATTTTCCCCGTGCACGACCTTCCCCCGCTCGACCGCGAGCTGCTCGTCGTCGCGCCGTGGCGCCGGGCGATCTCGCTGACGACGCCGTTCCTGCTCACGGCCGCGTTCTTCGTCGCCGCCGCCCGCGGATGGTGGATCGTCGCTCTGGCCTGTCCGGTGCTCCTCAGCTTCCTCACCTACGGCTCGATCTCCCACGATCTCGTCCACCGCAACCTCGGCCTGCCGCGCTGGCTCAACGAGGTGCTGCTCTCCACCATCGAGCTGATCTCCTTCCGCAGCGGCCACGCCTACCGCTTCGTCCATCTCCACCACCACGCGCGCGTCCCGGCCGCGGATGACCTCGAGGGCGCGGCGGCGGGCATGGGGCCGATCCGCGCGCTACTGGAGGGAATCACGCTCCAGCCGCGCCTCTGGCGCTTCGCCCTCGCCCGCGGCACGCGCGATCGCGCGTGGGTGAAAGGCGAGATCGCCGCCGTGATCGCCCTCCTGGCCGCGTGCATCGCGGTCGCTCCGCTGACCTGGACCCCGCTCGCCTACGCCGCGCTGATGATCGCCGGGAGCTGGATCTTTCCGTTCATCACGGCCTTCCTTCCCCACGACCCGAACGGCACGAGCGATCTCACCCAGACCCGCCTCTTCCGCGGGCGGATGCTGTCCATCCTCGCCCTCGAACACCTCTACCACCTCGAGCACCACCTCTACCCGCAGGTGCCGCACCACAACTGGCCGGAGCTGGCCCGGCGGCTCGATCCGTACTTTCAGCAGCACGGGTTGACGGCGAAGCGTTTGTGGTTTTAAGGGCGCCTACTCCAAGATCTCCGCCCGATCCCCCTCCTCGGTCAGCCACTGCTTCCGATCCCCCGCCCGGTTCTTGGCCAGGAGCATGTCGATGGTGGCCCGGGCGGCCTCGGCGTCCTCGAGGGTGAGGCGCACGAGGCGGCGGGTGTTCGGGTCCATGGTGGTCTCGCGGAGCTGGGAGGGGTTCATCTCGCCGAGGCCCTTGAAGCGCTGGATGTTGACCTTGCCCTTGATGCCCTCGGCCTCGATGCGGGCCAGGATGCCTTGGCGCTCGGCGTCGTCGAGGGCGTAGTAAACATGTTTACCAATGTCGATGCGGTAGAGCGGGGGCATGGCGATGTGCACGTGCCCCTCCTCGACCAGCTTGCGGAAGTGCCTCACGAACAGCGCGCAGAGCAGCGTGGCGATGTGGGCGCCGTCGGAGTCGGCGTCGGCGAGGACGCACACCTTGCCGTAGCGCAGGCCGTCGAGCTTGTCCGAGCCGGGGTCGACGCCGAGGGCCACGGCGATGTCGTGCACTTCCTGGGAGGAGAGCACCTCGGAAGAGTCGACTTCCCACGTGTTCAGGATCTTGCCGCGGAGGGGCATGATGGCCTGGAACTCGCGGTCGCGGGCCTGCTTGGCCGAGCCGCCGGCGGAGTCGCCCTCGACGAGGAACAGCTCCGTGCGGCTCAGGTCCTGGGCGGTGCAGTCGGCGAGCTTGCCCGGTAGCGCCGGTCCGGAGGTGAGCTTCTTCCGCTCGACCTTCTTCCCCTGCTTGAGGCGCACCATGGCCTGGTCGATGGCCACCCTGGCGATCGACTCCGCCGCGGCGACGTTGTTGTTCAGCCAGATCGAGAAGCCGTCCTGGGTCACGCCGGACACGAATGCCGAAGCCTCGCGGGAGGACAGGCGGTCCTTGGTCTGGCCAGTGAACTGCGGGTTGGTCATGCGCACGGAGAGGATGTAGCTGCAGCGCGCCCAGACGTCTTCCGGCGCGAGCTTCACCCCGCGCGGGAGCATGTTCCGGAACTCGCAGAACTCGCGAATGGCTTCGGTCAGGCCGGTGCGGAAGCCGTTGACGTGCGTGCCGCCCTGCGCGGTCGGGATCAGGTTCACGTAGCTCTCGCCGACGATCTCCCCGTCCTCCGGCAGCCACACCACCGCCCAGTCCACCTCGTGGTCGTGGCCCTTGAAGTGGCCGGTGTAGGGCGGCTCGGGGATCATCGTGCTCCCGGCCAGCTCGGAGTTGAGGTAGTCGGTCAGGCCGTCCTCGAAGTACCACTCCTCGTTGTCGGCCGGGTCCTGCTCGCTGATGAAGCGCATGCGCAGCTTCGGGCTGAGCACGGCCTTGGCGCGCATGACGTGCTTGAGGCGCGGGATGTTGAACTTCGGCGAGTCGAAGAACGACTCGTCGGGCCAGAAGCGCACGGTGGTGCCGGTGTTGCGCTTGCCGACCTGGCCGATCACCTTCAGCTCCGACTTCTTCTTCCCGTCGGCGAAGGACATCGTGTACTCGTTGCCGTCGCGGCGCACCCAGACCTGCAGCTTCTTCGAGAGGGCGTTGACCACCGATACGCCGACGCCGTGCAGGCCGCCGGAGTAGCGGTAGCTCTTCTCCGAGAACTTGGCCCCGGCGTGGAGGCGGGTGAGGATCACCTCGACGCCGGACACGCCTTCCTTGCGGTGCTTGTCGACCGGCATCCCGCGGCCGTTGTCCTGCACGGACAGGGAGTTGTCGGCGTGCAGGGTGACCGCGATCTCGTCGGCGAAGCCGGCGATGGCCTCGTCCGCGGAGTTGTCGATCACCTCCTGGGCGAGATGGTTCGGGCGCTCGGTGGTGGTGTACATGCCGGGGCGCTTGCGCACCGGCTCGAGTCCGGTCAGGACTTCGATGGCAGAGCTGTCGTAGGTGGTCGTCATCAGGGCGCGCGGATTCTACCTGCTGGTGTGCCGCACCGATCGCCGTCTGCCCGGCGGCTCCGGAATCAAAGGCACGGGGACGCCGTCCACGCGGGACGGTGACGCTCGCAGCAACATCTCCAGCTGCGCCGGCGTCCGGCTCGGATCGAGCTCCAGGAGCAGCGCGGCGATGCCGCTGACGTACGGCGCCGCCCAGGACGTGCCGTCGAGCGAGGTGATCGGCTTGTAGCGATAGCGGTCCGGACCGCCGATCGAGGCCAGGAGGAGATCCGTGGCCGGCGCCGCCACCTCCACCCCCTCCCGGCACGCCCCCGTCCAGTAGCGGTTCTGGCGGTCGATGCCGCCGACCGCGACCAGGCCGTCGACCGAGGTGGCCAGCGACGCCGGGTAGAACTTCACGCTCCCGTCCTCGCCGCACTGGCTGTACTCCGGGACGGGGTTGGTATTGCCTCCCGCGACCACGAACAGGAACCGCTTCCCTTCCGGATCGGCTTCTCCCGCCGCGTTCACGCCGGTGGTCATCCGCCGAATCAGCGCGTCCAGAGCGGGATTGTTGGGATCGCCGCCGGGCAATCCACCGCTGAAGCTGATGATGGCGGTCCGGAACGGCGGAGTCGTCGGCTCCCAGGCGTGGGCGACGATCGCCTGGAACATGCTGAGGTAGTTGCCGCGGTGCATCACCGCGATCAGCGAGGCGTCCGGGGCCAGACCGGTCTGCCGCCCGGCGATGATCGATGCGACGCCCGTCCCGTGGCCGACGAACAGCAGGGTGTCCGGATTGGCCTCCTCCCAGCACGGCGCGGTCGGCGGACAGGCGCTCGGCCGCTCGTAGTCGATCGCCCCGACCACCGCGCTGCCGGTCGCACGCGTGAGCTCGTCGTGGGCGGCCATCACCCCGCTGTCGATCACGTAGACCACCACCCCGCGCCCGGGCAGCTTCCGGGTCACCTTCCCGTCCAGCTCCCCGCTCGGACTGTCGGCCCGGTCGAGATGCCAGAGCAGGTTGTCCGGGAAGCCCTCGCCGCAGCCGATCAGGCGCCGCTCGCTGATCTCGTCCGTGACCGGCACTTCCACGGCCTGGCAGTGGGTGGAGACAGCCAGAAGCAACGCCAGGAGCATGGAGTGAAGGATCGCATGATTTTGGAGCAGGGCTTGACTTGGCACGATTGTAGTAGTAATACTACCGCCACTAGGTAGCAACCCCAACAACCTCTAAGGCAGGAGAGAGTTCAATGCGTCTTCGCCGTGTCCGGGTCCTCAGCGTTCTTGCACTCACCCTTTTAGCAGCCTTTACCGTTTCCGCCGCCAATCCCTCCTCCGGAAGCATCAGCGTCAGCACCACCACCCCCGTGACCTGGGTCGGCAGCCTCCCCGGCGGCGCGTCGCCGGACGGCGAGAATACCTGCCTCCAGGGCATCAACTGCGAGACCTTCACCATCACCCTCAATGGCTCCGTGGCCGACTGGAGCGGCAAGGCCGCCCGGGTCCGGATCAACTGGTCCTTCCCGGCCACGGACTACGACCTCTACATCCACAAGGGGACGCTGACCGGCGAGGAGGCCGACCGCTCCGGCGACGCCCTCACCACCGCCGAGGAGGCGCTGATCATCCCCTCCCAGGACGGCGTCGGGACGTTCGTGGTCAACGTCGTCTACTACGCGGTCACGGCCCTCGATCAGTACAACGGCATCATCGACGTCGGCGACTCGCCGTTCGTCGACGCCGTCCCGGGCACGACCGCCCCGCAGTTCCGCGCCTACCCCGCCCCGGGCACGATGGGCCGCAGCGCGGGCGAGCCGACCATCGGCCTGCTCCAGGACGGCCGGGCCATGTTCATCGCCGGCCTGGAGACCCTGCGCGTCACGTTCGACGAGTCCGATGCGAATGCCTCCAGCTGGGAGAACGTGAGCGATCTGACGACCTCGATCGAGAGCTTCGACCCGATCCTCTTCACCGACCCGCAGACCAGCCGCACCTTCGTCTCCCAGCTCCTGCCGACCAAGATCAGCCTCATGGCCTACAGCGACGACGGCGGCGAGACCTGGCACCCGAGCCAGGGCGCGGGCATCAACGCCGGCGTCGACCACCAGACCGTCGGCGGCGGTCCGTTCCGCCCCGGCATCCTCCTCCGCGGCCCGCTCACCGCGTACCCGAACGCGGTCTACTACGCCTCACAGGACATCGGCGTGGCCCAGATCGCCCTGAGCCGCGACGGCGGCACCACCTTCGACGTCGCCGTGCCGATGTGGAACCTCCTCCAGTGCGGCGGCCTCCACGGCCACATCAAGGTCGCCCCGGACGGCACGGTCTACGTCCCGAACAAGAGCTGCTTCTCCTCACAGGGCTTCGCCGTCTCCGAGGACAACGGTCTGACCTGGAACATCCGCACGGTGCCGGGCAGCACGTCCGGAGCCACCGACCCGTCGGTCGGCATCGCCTCCGACGGCACGGTCTACTTCGGCTACGTCAACAACGACGGCAAGCCTTATGTCGCCGTGACCAAGGACCGCGGCCTGACCTGGCAGAACGTGCAGGACGCCGGGCTCTCGCACGGGATCAACAACGCCGTGTTCGCGGCCATGACCGCCGGCGATCCGAACCGCGCGTCGTTCTTCTTCATCGGCACCACCACCGCCGGCGCGAACGGCATCGCCACCGACCGGGCTTTCCCCGGGGTCTGGTATCCGTTCATCTCCACGACCTATGACGGCGGCAAGACCTGGAAGACCGTGAACGTGACCCCGGACGATCCCGCCCAGCGCGGCGTGGTCTGCACCAGCGGCACGACCTGCCCCTCCGGGACCCGGAATCTCCTCGACTTCAACGACCTCGAGATCGACCGGAAGGGCCGCCCGCACGCGGCGTTCGCCGACGGCTGCGTGACCGCGCAGTGCATCGCCGGCGTCGACCGCAGCGGTGCCACAGCCGGCGTGCCCGACGGCAAGGTCGACGGCTATGACAATGACGGCGCGAAGGTCGCGACGATCATCCGCCAGATCGGAGGCAAGACCCTCTTTGCCGCGTACGACCTGCCGGATGCGCCGGCCGTGCTCGACGGCGCGTACTACAAGTCTGCCCGCGCGGTGCGCCTGACCTGGGTCGACGTCGCCACCAACGAGCAGCAGTACGTCCTCGAGCGCTCCACCAACGACGCCGAGCACTTCGCCACCATCGCCACCCTGGGCGCGAATGCGACGTCGTTCTCCGACTCCAACGTCGAGAAGAAGACGGCGTACTACTATCGCCTCCGCGCGGTGAACGCCAACGGCTCCTCGGCCTGGTCGGCCGTCCTCCGCGTCTACGTCAAGTGATGCGCAAACTTTTTCTGCTTCTCCTCGCGGTCGGATGCGCGACCGCGAGGAGCACTCCTCCCGCCGCCCCGCTGCATGACCTCTTCGGCGTCACCGTCGGCATGCCCAAGGCCGAGGTCCACGCCAAGCTCGAAGCCACCGGCTCCCTCTCGCGCGAGGAGCGCAAGCGCCAGGAAGTGTGGTCCGTACGCGACCCGCGCTTCGAAGGGGCCATGGTCGGCTACGACGCGAACTGGAACGTCCGCTACATCACCGCCGTGGCCAAGAAGGACGGGACGCCGGTGCGCTACGACGACGTGCTCGATCGCGCCGCCGCCACGCACCGGTCCACGTCCACGTCCCACAACTACCGCTGGGACCCGCCCGGCGCGAGCTACACCATCATCGCCATCGGCGAGGACCCCGAGCGGCTCACCTATTTGACGTTGACTTCATCTCCTCCCCCACCGTGATCACCGGCACCGGCAGGCCGCTGTCCGCGGCGTGCGAGGGCGAGGCCTTCAGCAGCGCCTCCAGCTCGGCGGGCGTGCGGCTCGGGTCGATCTCCAGGAGGCGCGCGGCGATGCCGGCCACGTACGGCGCGGCGAACGACGTCCCGGAGGCCTTGAGGTAGTTGTCTTCGGCCGAGATCGAGGCCATCAGCGGCAGCTCCGCCGGCGCGACGACCTCCACGTACTGACCCTTACACGACCCGCTCCACCACACGTTGTCGCGCGTGATCCCGCCGACGGCCACCACGCCCTCCATCTCGATGCCGAGGATCGCCGGGAAGGTCGCGCAGAGATCGACGTTCGGGTTGAGATTCCCCGCCGCGGCCGTGAACAGGAACTTCCTGCCGTTCGGATCCTCGTTGCCGTTCGCGTCCACGCCGACGGTCATGCGCCGGATCTTCTCGACGAGCGCGAGGTACAGCGGATCGTTCGGCATCGGCGTCGCCGGCACACTGCTGGTGACGACCGCCGTCTGGAACTGCGGCGACGAGGGATCCCAGGCGTGGCGGATGATGTCGTTCAGAGCCACGTGCCACATCCAGAGCTCGGGCGTGCCGGGCGTGGTTGGGAAGATCCGCTCCGAGTACAGGGACGCGTCCGGAGCGATCCCCACGCGCTTGCCGGCAACCGCCGAGGCCACCGAGGTGCCGTGACCGAAGATCAGGCGGAAGCTGGGAGGGCCGGAGCAGGGATCGAGGGCCATGTCCCTGCCCGGGCACTGGGCGCGTCCGGCGCCCGAGGCCACAAAGGCATCGAAGCCGCCGATCACGGTGCCGCCGTCGAACTCGTCGTGCCGCTGGAGGATGCCGCTGTCGACGACGTAGACCATCGAGCCGCGGCCGGTCGTGCGCCGGACGGCCTGCCCGTTCAGGTCGGCGTCGACCGAGTCGGAGCGGTCGAGCTGCCAGATCTCGTTCTGTTCGATGTCGTGCGCGCAGCGCTCGATCTTCCAGTCGCTGATGGTCGGGCTGAGCGGCGCGGCGAGGAGAGAGCAGCGCGTTACGGCGTGGTCGACGGGCTGCGCCAGGAGGGCGGAGGACACACAGAGAACCAGGAGAAGGGGAAGGTTTCGCATGCCGCCTTCTACACTGTCTCTCACCAAAAACGGTGAGTCGAAATGGTAACCATAAACGGCGTAGACTTCGCGGCCGGAGGAAGCAAATGAAACGATCGTTCGTATTTGTCCTGGCCCTGATTTGCGCGGCAACCGCATTCGCCGCCGACCCACCCACCCCGGCTGCCCCAACCCTCGGCGACCGCGCCGCCCTCGTTGCCGAGCTCGAGCGCACCAGCGCGAAATTCCTGGCCTCCATCGACGGCCTCACCGAGGCCCAGTGGAACTTCAAGCCGGCCCCGGACCGCTGGTCCATCGCCGAGTGTGCCGAGCACATCGCTGCCGCCGAGCCGATGGTCCGCAAGATGATCGGCGACTCGATGAAGGCCGAGCTGCCCGCCGAGTCCCTCGCCGGCGCACACCAGGACGAGAAGATCAAGGTCGCCCTCGTCGACCGCACCAAGAAGTTCAAGGCCCCCGAGCCGCTCATCCCGACGAACCGCTTCGGCTCCCCCGCCGAGGCCGTGGCCGCGTTCAGGAAAGAGCGCGCCGAGACCATCGCCCTGGCCCAGTCGGACGTCGACCTCCGCACCCACGGAAGCAACCACTTCCTCCTCGGCCCCCTCGACGCCTACGGCTGGTTCCTCTTCACCTCCGGCCACAGCGAGCGCCACACCCTGCAGATCGAGGAAGTGAAGACGGTCGCGGGGTATCCGAAGTAAGCGATCCGTGGAGCGGCGGGCTCTCAGCCCGCCGCACAGGACGG
>JBIOTX010000325.1:0-12446 GCA_044866315.1 Thermoanaerobaculia bacterium
GCGCGTCACGCCAGCGCTCTTCGGAGACTCCGTAATTCTCGAGCATCATCTCCGACCGCAACCACCCTGGCGAGATCGACACGGCGGTCGCTGCGTACGGCTCGAGCTCGTGTCCTACGGAAAACGCCAGGCGATTGACCGACAACTTGGCCAGGTCATAGAACGCCGACAAGCGGTAGTGGGCTGCGTTGTACTCGAAGGTTCCGTCCGTGACCTCCACCAGCAACCCGCCGGGCCGGTCGATGAGCAGCGGCAGCAGGTGGTGGGAAGTGACGAGATGCGTCTCGACGCCGAGGCGGAGGATGCGCAGTCCTTTGTCGAGATCGTGCTTCCACACGGGAGTGTTCCACTCCCTCGGTCCGCCTTTGAGCACCTCCGCGCCCCAGATGTCATTCACCAGGACGTCGATGTGCCCATGCATCCGGCGAATGTGGTCCGCGAGCTGTTCGACCTCGGCGGAATTCAGATGATCGACGCCCATGGCGATGCCGGTGCCGCCGAGGCGCGTGACCAGTTCCGCCGTGTCTTCGATCCGCTCCGGGCGGTCGTAGTCCGAGCGCGATGAGCCTTGCGCGCGCGTGCTGCGCCCGGTGCAGATGACGGTCGCGCCGGCCTCGCCCAGCGCGGCCGCGATTCCGCGGCCGGCGCCGCGCGTCGCGCCTGCGACGACGGCGACACGGCCACGAAGGGATTGGGGATCGGGGGACCAGCTCATTCCGGCGCGGCGAGGTCGTCCCTCAGGCTTCCGCGATTTCCTTCAGCCGCGAGAGAGCGTCTGTCCACATCGTGTCGAACGTTTCCTTCTCTTTCGATTCGATGTCCATCTCCACAGTGAACTCGGTGCCGCCGTTCTTTCCGGCGAAGGTGTAGTTCTCATAAGCCGGCGCCCACTTCTTCGCCTCCTCGCTTTCGGTGTCCTCCACGCCGTTGTGGACGATGCCGAGGTGCTCGATGGAAATGAACTCGTGCAGCCTGTTCTCGCGGATGCGGCTCACCATCCCGCCTTCGCCCGAGCCGTCCGGGTTCGGCCCGAGGAAGAGGATCTTCGACCCCTGGCTCCAATCGCCCTTGTAGTACGAGCCCGGACTGAACGCGCTGGTCCATTGACGATAGGTATCCGGAGACAGCATGACGTCCCACACCCGCTTGCGCGGCGCGTTGATGAAGATGGTGTGACGGAGTTTTTCCATAGGCTGGATTCTATTTCCCCCGCCGCGTCTCCTCCAGCTTGGCCAGCTGCTCGGGGGTGAGCAGGTTGCGGATGCGAACGAGCAGGCCGAGGTGGGCGCGCTTGATCTGACGCTCGAGGGCCATGATCTTGTCGGCCTGTTGGAGAACCGCGGCCTCGTCCACGGGCCGCTGCTGCAGCAGCTCGGTCATCCGGCTGGTCTCTTCCTGGAGGTCCCATTGCGCATCGAGGAAGACCGCCTGTGTCTTCTGGACCTCCGCTTTGAGGGCCGCGCGTTGCTTTTCGGTCAGGGAGAGCTGCCTGGCGTTTTCCATCACCAGCTCGGGGGGAAAGAGGAAGCGGCCGATGGGATCGTTGTCGGCCGGGTTCTGCGCGAAGGCGAGGATGGGAAAGGCGAGGACGACGAGGAGGCGCTTCATGGCCGGACTCCTTTCGACGGGATCGACGGCAGGGAGGTGAGCAGCTCGCTGCCCGGAGGCTGCAGCAGGGCGTCAGTGGGGGCGCGCCAGGCGCTGATCGCGCGTGCGGCCTGGGCGTCGGCGGGGGAGAAGGAGGTCTGCGCACGCGGCCTGCGAGCGGCGAGCCCGATCAGGATGGCGACGAGGAGGAGGACGGCGACCGCTGGGACGAGACCGACAAATGATCGACGGCGGGCTGAAGCCCGCCGCTCCACGTATGCGGGTACATGGCGTTGGTCTTCTTCGCGGAGCTCGCGGAATCGCGTGCGGAGGTCGGCGTCGTTCATGGCTCTCCCAGCAGCGTCAGGAGGCGCTGCTTTCCTCTCTGGTAATGCTGGCGCGCGGAGCCAACAGAAATCCCCAATGTTCGCCCGGCCTCCTCGATGGTCATGTCGTAGTAGAAGACCAGCTCGAGCACCTCGCGCTGGCGGCGGGCGAGCTTCTCCAGCGCCCGCAGCAGCTCGGCCGTCCGCTCCGATCCCACCAGCCGCCGCTCCGCGGACTCGGTTTGGTCGGCGGCGAGGCGATCGTCGCCGGGGAGAAAGCGCAGCGCGCGCAGCCAGCGCAGGCGGCGGTGCGTCGCCGCGGTCTTGCGGATGACCGCGAACAGCCAGGTCTTGAGCGACGAGCGGCCGTCGAACCGGGCCTTTCCTTCGAAGATCTTCAGATACACGGTCTGGAGCACCTCTTCCGCATCGTCGCGATCGCGGCCGCAGCAGCCGAGCGCCCAGGTGAAGCTCGCCGGGTGAAGGGCCTCGAGCTGCCGTCCCAATTCCGCTCGCGTCATTGCGACCTGCCTGTTGGTCGCCCGCGCCGCGTTCTCATATGACATGTCATACGGATTCCGGGGCAGTGAGACCAAGACCGGCGAAGGAGAAGACCATGAGAAAACTGATCGCCGCCGCATTTCTGCTCTGCCTGACGTTTCATTCTCCGTCCGCCCGCGCGGACGAGCCACCGACCCTTCCCGAGCCCGTGCGCGTCGTGGCCGCGGTGCTGGAGCTGTCCCCGGAACAGGTCCAGGCGCTGGTGACGATCATTACCGCGCGCGATGCGGAGATGCGGCGCATCGCCCAGGCCGCGTCGGCACAGTTCGACGCGGTCCTCACCCTCGAGCAGCGCGAGCGGCTCGCCCACATCCGCCGGGCGGAAGAGGTCTGCCGGGTGCTGCCGGCCTTCCATGCCGTGGGACTCGGGCTCTGAGGATCGCGGGGGACGGGGGGCACGTGGGGCACGAGGGCACGAGGGCACGAGGGCACGGGGTCACGGGGTCACGGGGTCATGGGGTCATGGGGTTGCGGGGTTGCGGAGTTGCGGGGTTGCGGGGTTGCGGGGTTGCGGGGTTGCGGGATGGTCGGGTTATCAGGTTATCGGGGGGAAGCCGTCAATCAGACAACTCGACAACCTGACAGCCCGTGCTCACCGTGCCCCTTCCGGCCCTCATTTCGCAGGACAAACTACCGAAACCGAAACGGCGTCTCCGGCTCAATAATGCTGACACGTCCGACCGGATACCTGTTCTTGACTAGGAACTTTTGGAGGGCGTGTCGCTGGCTAGGCGGCTCGCTAGCGGGGTCCTACGACCAGTTCGGTCAGCGGCAGAAGATTGGAAGATTCCAACCTCAACGGGTAATCGATATACGGTACCAACGACCTGCCGACTGGACGAAAGCTCGGATTGTCGTTCTGCTGTCGCAAAAGACAACCGAGGCGCCATTCGCACTCCTCGCTAAACAGCGGATTCTTGAAACGTGGAAATAGTTGGAGTAATTGGATCGCCACTACACCCGACCACCCAACTTCCAGAACCTTGCGTTCACGCTCATTGGTAGCCGTGGCAAGATTCTTTTCGAGAAACTCGCAACACCAGTTCAGAACAAAATCTAACAAATGCAATTGGTGCGACCGCTTGTATTCGACTCGAAGAAGAGCCACAGGAGGCGCGGTTTTGTCAGCAAAGTTGGCACGATCACGTAAAGCGTCCGAAGTAAAGCCGAGGGCATAACCTGCCGCGCCGTCAGCGTACAACCGCCATTGGCTAAGGAGATCACGGCGTTCGCAAAATGACGCCGCATAAAAGGCTACGTCGGGCGCGTTTCGGAACGGATCAAATTCCTTAAGTCGGCGTTCAAAGAAATTGCACAGTATGGCTGGTACATTCATCGCACGGCTCGCGATCATTCTTGTTGCGAGCTCAAGGCCGTACACCAGCTCCGATGTGTCGCCCAGATAAAGTGCATTTGTCAGATAGAGTGAGCCATTCTCAATTATGCCTTTCATTCCCGCCGCAGTCGTGTAATGGTAAAGCGGCGATGGAGGCCGCGTGGCACCGATGCTTTCCCATTCGCGTTGGACATCGGCATACAGCGTCTCTTCCGCAGCAAGAAATGCCTTTTTAACCGATTCTTTGTCATTAGCGTCGATCGAATCGTCGTCAGCTACCTGCATGGTTCAATTGTATCGCGCGCTCGGCGACCTCGCCCGCAGCTGAGTAGAGAACGCATCAAGTGCCTCGCAATACGTGGCGTTTTTCCGGCCATCCCACTGCAAGCTCTGAAGCGACGACAGGAGTGTCTCTGCGCGGGCGGGAGTATCACGGGAGGGTCAGGTATTGGCTATTTCACAGAGAGCGATCCCATCACAACGATGGCGAGCAGAGCACGTTCGGGGCGGTGGCGGGCGTCTTCTTCGAGCTGAACATCGATATGACCATGAGGGCCCGTTCATGCCGGCGTTAGTTAGCCGGCGTTCAAGACGGTCGGCTCGGGTCTGCTGATTCCGTAACGGCGGCCGGGGTTCGGTTGTCGGGTTATCAGGTAGGAGGAGTTACCGGGACAACCGGATAACCCGATAACCTCGTGACCTCGTGACCTCGTGACCTCGTAACCTCGCGACCCCGCAACCCGTGCCCTCGTGCCCTCCGTGCCCCCTCCGGCTCCGATTTCGCAGCACAATGCCCCCCATGACTATGCCCGCCATCTTCTTCGGCCACGGCAACCCGATGAACGCGCTGCAGACGAACGACTGGACGACGGGGTGGGCAGGCATCGGCCGGACCGTGCCGCGGCCGAAGGCGATCCTGGCGGTGTCGGCGCACTGGTACCTGCCGGGAACGCACGTCACGGCGATGGAGCGCCCGCGCACGATCCACGACTTCGGCGGGTTCCCGCGTCCGCTGTTCGAGATGCAGTACCCCGCGCCGGGCGATCCCGCGCTCGCCCGGCGCGTGAAGGAACTGCTCGCGCCGATCGACGTGGCCCTCGACGAGGAGTGGGGCCTCGATCACGGGACGTGGGCCGTGCTCTGTCACGTCTATCCGCAGGCCGACATCCCCGTCGTGCAGCTCGGGATCGACGAGACCCAGCCGGCGTCGTTCCACTACGAAGTCGGCCGGAAGCTCGCCGCGCTGCGCGACGAAGGGGTCCTGGTCATCGGCAGCGGGAACCTCGTGCACAACCTGCACACCTACGCGTGGGGACGGCACATGCCGGAGCCGTACGACTGGGCGGTGCGCTTCGAGCAGCTGGCTCGGGAGCTGATCGTCGCCGGCAACCACGAGCCGCTGGTGAATTACGAGAGTCTCGGCCGCGACGCCGCGCTCTCCGCCCCCACCCCCGAGCACTATCTCCCCCTCCTCTACATCCTCGGCGCCCGGCGGGAGGGAGACGAGGTCCGTTTCCCGATCGAAGGCATCGACGGCGGTTCGGTGTCGATGCTGACGATCCAGTTCGGGTGAGCCCCGGGCGTACCGATTGCGATTTGTCCTCTGCGAAGTCAAACGTCCAATGGAGGGCAACATGAAGCAAACAAGGAAGTTCGCAGTGAAAGTGGCGGGAGTCGCGGCACTGGCGGCGCTCGCAACGATGTCCGCATTCGCGGAAACGCGTCATCGCGACGAGACAAACGGCCGTTCCGAGCAGCGCGGCGAATGGAACCGCGGCGGCGACCGGAGCTCGCGCTCTGTTACGGCTCAGGGTCGGATCAGTAACCTGTCCCGTCACCGCGACGGCTACCGGGTGCAGCTCGATCGCGGCAGCCAGTGGTACTACGTGCCGCAGAACGCGGTGCGCGGCCGCAGCGGCCGAGGCATCGACCTGCGCATCGGCGTGAACGTCCGCTTCGGCGGCTACTACGGGAACGACGGCTACTTCAACGTCGACTCGTGCGATTTCGTCGACGACGGCTACTACGATGACGGCCGCTACGACGATCGCTACGGCAATCGCAGCCGCACGCTCTACGGCGTCGTGCAGCGCGTCGACTACCGCCGCGGCGAGGTGCTTCTGCGCGACACGCGGAGCGGCCGCAACGTGCTGGTGGAGATGCGCGGCAGCCGCAATCGCCGGGGCGTGGACCTCAATGACCTTCGGCGCGGCGACCGCGTGACCTTCATCGGCTCGTGGGACGGGCGCGGACGGTTCGAGGCCTATCGCATCGACGATGTCGACAGCGGGCGCTGGTGAGCGCCCCTCACTCCTGAACCCCTCTCCCCGCTCGCGGGGAGAGGGGAAATCTCACGCGAACTCCACCGGGAAGTGAAAGGACTGGTAGATCCGCCCGTCCTCGAAGCCGGAGCCGAAGTGGCGTGAGGCGGAGTGGTAGAAGCCTCCCGGGAACATGACCGCGCGATTGAAGACGTTGCCGACGCGGTCGATCTCCACCCAGCGATTGCGGATCTTCGAGTCGCGCTCCAGGATCGCGTTCAGCTTCTCCAGCGGCATGCCCAGGCGCTCGGCGTCGCGCTTGGTCGGCTTTTGGTCGAGACCCGTGGAGCGGTGTTGCCAGAGCGACGTGCCGGCATCGAACGGCGCGTCCGGGGTCAGGTAGATCAGGAACATCACCCAGGCCGGCGGCTCGTCGTAGTGAATGCCGACCCGCTCGGCGTAGCTTCCCTTCGAGTAACTCAGGAAGAACACGCCGTTGCAGGCCTCGATGGCCTCGCGGTCCTCCTCCCAGTAGGGGATGCGGACGTCGAAGCGCTTTTCGATGCGCTCCTTGATGCCGCGCGGGTGATACGCCTTCGTGCGCCAGCCGACCACGCTCTCGGGCTCGGTATACGACATCGAAAGCGCCAGCCGGCGCACGGCCAGCGGGTCGGGGTAGAAGTCGTCGGCGACGCGGATGAATCGTTTCATGTCGGAGAGATTGTGCCGTCGTCTTATGCTTTTTTCACCTTGCTCGACCCCGGCACGACCCTCGGCCCCTACACCATCCTCGAACTGCTCGGCGTCGGCGGCATGGGCGAGGTCTATCGCGCGCGCGACGAGCGCCTGCACCGCGACGTCGCCGTCAAGGTTCTGCCGTCGCATCTGGCCGAGGATCGGGCGGCGCTGGAGCGCTTCCGGCGCGAGGCCCGGGCCGTGGCCGCGCTCTCGCACCCGAGCATCGTCTCCATCTTCGACTTCGGCGAGGAGAACGGCGTCCAGTACGCGGTCACCGAATACCTGGAAGGGGAGACTCTGCGCGCGCGGCTGGGGCGCGGCCGCTTCGCCGCGCGCGAGGCGCTGGAGCTGCTGCGCGACATCGCCGACGGCGTCGCCGCGGCGCACGCGCGCGGCATCGTCCATCGCGATCTCAAGCCGGAGAACATCTTCCTCACCACCGACGGCCGGGTGAAGGTGCTCGACTTCGGGTTGGCCCGCCGCGACCGCAGTCTCTTCAGCGCGGTCGATCCCTCGATCACCGAGGTGATCCCGACCGAGCCCGGGGTGGTGATGGGAACGATCGGCTACATCGCCCCGGAGCAGATCGAAGGACGCCTGCCTACGCCGGCCACGGACATCTTCTCCCTCGGCTGCATCCTCTACGAGCTCATCGCCGGAACGGGACCGTTTCAACGGCAGTCGGCCGCGCACGCGATGGTGGCCCTGCTGCACGACCCGGCGCCGCGGCTGGAGAAGAGCGGCGATCCGTTTCGTCGCCAGGCCGACCTCCTCATCCAGCGCTGCCTGGAGAAGGCGCCGTTCGAGCGGCCGCCGGACGCGGGGGCGCTGGCGGCGGAAATCCGGGCCGTTCTGGAGGGACGCGCGCCCTCCCGCCGATTGGCCGGCGGGCTGAAGCCCGCCGCTCCACGACTTTTGTTGCTTGCGATCGTCGTGCTTCTTGTGTTGGTAGGGATGTGGGCGGTGCTTCGGGACCGGAATCGCCAGCTCGACCACGGCTACGACCTCAGGGCCGCGGACGTCCGCGGCGACCGCGAGACGCAGCGGCTGATCGGGCTGGCGCTGCGCGCCGACGCGGCCGGGAACCGCGGCAAGGCCGCGGAGCTCTTGGAGGAGGCTTGGCGCCATCCGGCGCAGACCGCGCTGCCGGCGGCGTTCCTGTCGAGCTTCAGCGACGCGGCCGGCAACAAGCCGCAGGCGACGGAGTGGGCGCGCGCGGCGATGGCCCGCCTTCCGGGCGCGGGTACGTACGAGTCGCTGCTGGTGCGCTATCTCGTCCTCATCTCCGACGAGCAGCCGGCGAAGGAGCTGGCCCTGGCGAAGTCGGCGATCGAGGTGCGGCCGAACGCTTGGCGGCTCCGCCTGGCTGCGGCACACCTTCTTCTGGGGCAGCGCGACAACGCCGCGGCGCTGCGCGAGCTGCAGGGGATCGACCCGAGCAAGCCCGACGACCGGCGGCTCATGTTCGTGCTCGCCGACCGGGCCTCGCTGGGCGACGTCGCCGGCGCGACGCACGACCTCCGCGCCAGCCGGCTGGTGCGGCTGCCGCCTCTGCTCCACTACACCGAGGCCCGGATCGCCTGGAGCCGCGGCGACGTGCGCGCGGCCCGCACCCTGTACGACCGCGCGGCCGCCGAGGCGGCGGCGGAGAGCTCCGCGCAGGTGGAAGTGGAGTCGCGCATGCTCTCCGGCGTCTGTCATCTCCGCCTCGGCGACTGGGCGGCCGCGCAGCGGAGCTTTTCCGTCGCCGGGGCGCGAGCCCGGCAGGGCGGGCTCATGTATCGCGCGTTCCAATGCGCGGCCCTGGCCGCGTACACGGCGGATCGCGCCGGCGATGCAGAAGAGCGCGACCGCAAGCTCGCGGACGCCTTCGCCATGGCCGGCGAGCCGAGCAATGGGGCGGTCGTCCGTCTGCTGGCGATGCGCCTCCGCTCGCCGGTCTGGACGCGCCTGGCGAAGACACCCGTGACGGACGAGCCGGGCACCGACTCGCTCCTCGCTGCGCGCGAGGCCTGGCTGGCCGGAGATCTCGCCGGCGCGCGACGCCAACTCCGGCGCGCGCAATCGGAAGGGATCGAGACCACGGGGCAGCGCGAAGAGGCCGAGCTCCTTGCGGCCGAGCTCGGCCTCCCCTCACAGATCCTCCCGCCCGATCCGCCGTATCCGAACCTCGTCCGCTACGCGGCCATCTTCGACCTTCAGCGAATGGTCACCGGCACCGGCGCCGAGAGATAAACCACCTTCGTCGTCCGCCGGTGGAAGATGCGCCGGTACCACGGCTCCGGCATCGGCTTCCCGCCCTGAGTCATGACCAGTTGCCCGAGCTCGGTGACGTCGTCCGGATCCATGCGGATGCAGCCGTGCGAGTTCCCGTCGAGGTCGTCGCTGCCGTGGATGTAGTAGTCCGGCTCCTTGAAGAACATCTTCACCCGTTTCATGGGGTTCTTCGGATGACCGGGCGGCTTGGCGGTCTTCCCGCGGGCCCACTTCTCGTCGGGCGGCTTCCAGCTCGGATTCCAGATGACCTTGCGGATCTTGAACGAGCCGTTCGGGGTCGGGTACTTGTCGTCCCCGACGGCCACCGTGTAGGTCTTGTGCACTTCTCCATCGACGATGGCCCGCAGCTCGCGCCCGGACTGGTCGATCTCCAGGACCAGGTCGGCGAACGCTACCGGGGCCACAAAAGTTAACGTAAGTGTCAGAAATAGAAGCGGTTTCACGCTCATCACTACTGCAATCGAGATTCCATTTCGTGACGCTCGTCACCGGGTGCGGTGACGGGGCCCCATTGACGGCTGGGAATGGTTCGGGCATGATCCGTGTACTGAGACTGAGTCTCAAGAGCAACGATGATCATCTGTATCTGCCGCGGTGCGAACGAAAACGACGTCCAGAGGGCGATTGACCGGGGCGCGGAGACCATCCGCGACCTGCAGCGCTGCGGCATCGGCGATCAGTGCGGCTCCTGCCACAACTCTCTGAAGGCCATGCTCGCCCGCTCGGCGGCGGCCGCCGCCTCCGTCGCCCAACCCTGCCCGGCCTGCAGCGCGCAGCCCACTGCCGCCGTCGCGACCGCGTGATAGGCTCCTCCGCGGAAGCGGAGGCGCAGTGTCATGAAGGGTGACAAGAAGATCATCGAGATCCTCAACGACGTTCTCACGGCCGAGCTCACGGCCATCAACCAGTACTTCGTCCACGCCGAGATGTGCGAGAACTGGGGCTACGACCGGCTCCAGAAGATCATCCGCAAGCACTCCATCGGCGAGATGAAGCACGCCGAGGAGCTCATCGAGCGCATCCTCTTCCTCGAGGGCGTCCCCAACGTGCAGCGCCTCGGCAAGATCAACATCGGTGAGAACGTCCCGGAGATCTTCAAGGTCGACTACGCCCTGGAGCTGGAGGCCCTCCCCCGCCTGAACAAGGGCATCGAGACCTGCCGCGAGCTGGGCGACAACAACAGCCGCCACCTGCTCGAGGAGATCCTCGAGGACGAAGAGGAGCACGTGGACTGGCTGGAGGCGCAGCAGGCTCTCATCGAGCAGGTCGGCGCGCAGAACTACCTCGCACAGCAGATCAAGGAAGACGAGAGCTAACGGAGATCCCATGTCGCGCCGAGTCATCATCCTCGGAGCCGCCGGCCGCGATTTTCACAACTTCAACGTCGTCTATCGCGAGGATCCGTCGCACACGGTCGTCGCCTTCACGGCCACGCAGATCCCGGGCATCGAGGATCGCGTCTATCCGGCCGCCCTGGCCGGCCCGCTCTATCCGCAGGGCATCCCCATTCACGCCGAGGAGGACCTGCCGGGGCTCATTCGCACCCTTCGCGCGGACCTCTGCGTCTTCTCCTACTCCGACGTCTCCTACGCGCACGTGATGCATCTGGCGTCGCTCTGCGCCGCCGCCGGCGCGGACTTTACGCTCCTGGGAGCGGATCGGACGATGCTCCGCTCCCGCGTTCCGGTCATCGCCGTCACCGCCGTGCGCACCGGCGCGGGGAAGAGCCAGACCACGCGCTATCTCTCGAAGATCGTCAAGGGGCTCGACCGCCGCGTGGTGGCCATCCGCCACCCGATGCCGTACGGCGACCTCGCCGCCCAGGCCTGCCAGCGCTTCGAGAGCTACGACGACCTGACCAAGCACCACACCACCATCGAGGAGCGCGAGGAGTACGAGCCGCACATCGACAACGGCTTCGTGGTCTACGCCGGCGTCGACTACGAGCGCATCCTCCGGGCCGCGGAGAGCGAGGCGGACATCATCCTGTGGGACGGCGGCAACAACGACCTGCCGTTCTACGCGCCGGCGCTGCACCTCTGCGTGGCCGACCCGCATCGTCCCGGGCACGAGACGGCGTTCTGGCCGGGCGAGGCGAACTTCCGCCGCGCGGACCTCATCGTCATCAACAAGTGCGACACCGCGAAAGAGGCGGACATCCGCTCGATCGAGGAGAACGCGGCCAAGCTCAACCCGCGCGCGCGAGTCGTTCGCGCCGCGTCGCCGGTCACGGTCGAGCAGCCCGAGCTCGTGCGCGGCAGGCGCGTGCTGGTCATCGAGGACGGCCCGACGCTCACCCACGGCGGCATGAGCTATGGCGCCGGCGTGGTCGCGGCCAGGCGCGATGGCGCGGCCGAGATCGTCGATCCGCGGCCGTACGCTGTCGGCTCCATCGTCGAGACCTACGCGAAGTATCCGAACGCCGCCGGCATCCTCCCGGCCATGGGCTACGGCGCGCAGCAGATCCAGGAGCTCGAGGAGACCATCCGCCGCACGCCCGCGGACGTGGTGATCGTCGGAACGCCGATCGATCTGCGCCGGGTGCTGACGATCGACAAGCCGGCCGTGCGCGTGCGCTACGAGCTGCGCGAGCTCGACGGCGGAGCCATCGAGGACGAGGTGCGCCGGGCGGTGGGCTCCGCAGTCCTGACGTGACGCGATGGCCGTCGACGCCCGCCTCCAGCACGAGCAGTTCGCCGCCGCCGCCGCGCGGCTCTTCGGTCCGATGGACGAGCAGTCCCTGGCCACGATCGAGCCGGCCGCGCAGTGGGTGCACGTCCGGCGCTCGCAGTCCCTCTTCCGCCAGGGCGACCCGAGCGACGGCGTCTATGTAATCGTCAGCGGGCGGATGCACGTCATCAGCGAGCGCGCCGACGGCACGCGCAAGGTGATCGGCGAGGCCCTGCCCGGCGAGACCATCGGGGAGATGTCGTTCTTCACCACCGAGGCCCGGAGCGCGAGCGTGGCGGCGGCGCGGGACTCGCTGCTGATCAAGTTTCCGAACGACGTCTTCGAGACCGTGATCCGCTCGCACCCGCAGGCGGTGCGGGAGCTGATGCGCATGCAGATCGCGCGCATGCGCCGCACCGCGGGCGGCAATGTCGCCGGGCGGACGGCGACCGACGTGGCCGTGGTCGCGCACGGCGAGGTCGCGCTGCGCGAGTTCACGCGCCGGCTGGTCGCGGCGACGGAGCGCATCGGAACGACCCTCCTCCTCGAGCCGGACGATCTCGAGCGCCGGCTGGCCGTTCCGGGCATCGCCCGCGTGCCCGAGGAGCACCCGCACGACGCCATGCTCGTGGCCTGGCTCAACGAGCAGGAGACGCGCTACCGCTTCGTGGTCTATCAGGCCGACCCGGC
>JBIOTX010000326.1:0-3486 GCA_044866315.1 Thermoanaerobaculia bacterium
ACCGTCTTCGACTCCTGGAACTCGAAGATCGCGTACGGGCTCTGCGAGCGCCGCTCGTCGGTCCACCCGAGCCCGGCTCCGTCGAAGTGCACCACCCGCTTCACGTTCTCCGCCGCGGTCTTCTGCACGGCCGGGATCGCCTCGGCGGCCACACCCGTCGTGTCGATGGCATTCACATCCATATGCGAGGCCAGCCAGGGGACGAGCTCGCTCTTGAGGCCCGAGATCAGATTGATGACCCCGCCGGGCACATCCGAGGTCTCGAAGGCCTCGCCGAGCGTGATCGCGGCCAGGGGACGGGACTCGGAGGTGATGGCCACGACCGTGTTCCCCCCGACGAGGGCCGGCGCGATCCGGCTGACCAGCCCCAGGAGCGCGGGCTCCTCGGGGGCGACGACGCCGACCACGCCCGTCGGCTCGGGCACGGTGAAGTTGTAGTACGGCCCGGCCACGGGGTTCACCGAGCCGAAGATCTGCGTGTACTTGTCGCTCCAGCCCGCGTAGTAGACCCAGCGGTCGATGACCCGGTCCACTTCCTTCCGCGCCTCGGCCGCGGACGAGCCCTGCCGCCGCAGCTCATCGGCGAGCTCGGCCGCGCGCGACTCGCACACCTCGGCGATCCGGTAGAGGATCTGCCCCCGGTTGTAGGCGGTCTTCCCGCTCCAGCCGGCCAGCGCCTTCCGCGCCGCCACCACGGCGTTGCGCAGGTCCTTCCTCGATCCGCGACAGGCGTTCGCGAGCAACTCTCCCCCCTTCCCGCGGACGGGATAGAAACGGCCGGACTCGGTGCGCGGGAACTCGCCGTTGATGTAGAGCTTGTAGGTCTTGCGGACGTTGAGTCGAGCCATGGCTAAGACAGGTGGACGTACGGCGCGAGCCCGTGGAGCCCGCCCTCACGCCCGAATCCCGACTCCTTGAACCCGCCGAACGGACTGGCCGGGTCGAATTTGTTGTACGTGTTGGCCCAGACCACGCCGGCGCGCAGCTTCGAGGCCATCTTCAGGATGCGCGAGCCTTTCTCCGTCCAGACGCCGGCGGACAGGCCGTACGGCGTGTTGTTCGCCTTCTCGATGGCCTCCTCCGGCGTGCGGAAGGTGAGCACCGACAAGACCGGGCCGAAGATCTCCTCCTGGGCGATGCGGTACGACTGAGCCACGCCGGTGAAGAACGTCGGCGCGAACCAGTAGCCGCGCGCGGGGAGGGTGCACTGCGACTGGTAGATCTGCGCCCCCTCCTCCACCCCGCTCTCGACGAGCTCGCGGATCTTCTCCAGCTGCGCGCGCGAGTTGATGGCGCCGACGTCGGTGTTCTTGTCGAGCGGGTTGCCCACGCGCAGGGTCTGAATGCGGTCGCGCAGCTTGCGGATCACCGGCTCGATCACCGACTCCTGGACGAAGAGGCGCGAGCCTGCGCAGCAGACGTGACCCTGGTTGAAGTAGATGCCGTTGATGATCCCCTCGACGGCCTGGTCGAGCGGCGCGTCCTCGAAGACGATGTTCGGCGCCTTGCCGCCCAGCTCGAGGGTGAGCTTCTTCCTGGTCCCCGCAATCGCCCGCTGGATGCGCTTGCCGACCTCGGTCGACCCGGTGAAGGCGACCTTGTCGACGTCGTCGTGCGACACCAGCGCCGCGCCCGTCCCGCCCGCGCCGGTGATGATGTTCACCACGCCCGGCGGCAGGTCGGCTTCCTGGATGATCTCGGCGAGCATCAGCGCCGTGAGCGGCGTCGTCTCGGCCGGCTTGAGCACGATCGTGTTCCCCGCCGCCAACGCCGGGGCGAGCTTCCACGCCGCCATCAGCAGCGGGAAGTTCCACGGGATCACCTGCCCAGCCACGCCGACCGGGGAGACGTTGCGGTTCGGGAACGCGTACTCGAGCTTGTCCGCCCACCCCGCGTAATAGAAGAAATGCGCGGCCGCGAGCGGGATGTCGATGTCGCGCGACTCCTTGATCGGCTTGCCGCCGTTCATCGTCTCCAGCACGGCCAGGGCGCGCGACTTCTCCTGGATCAGCCGGGCGATGCGGAAGATGTACTTGGCCCGCTCGCTCGGGGAGATCTTCCGCCAGGTCTTCTCATACGCGCGCCGGGCCTCGCGCACGGCGCGGTCGACGTCCTCCGCATCCGCATCCGCCACTTCCGACAGCCGCTCCTCGGTCGCCGGATTGAGCGTCTCGAACCACTTCTTCGAGTGCGGCTCGACGAACTTGCCGCCGATGAAGAGGTTGTAGCGCGAGGCGACCTTGACGTGGTCGGTGGACTCGAGCGAGGGCGCGTAGTCCCAGAGGATGGACGAGGAGGCGGCGCCGGGTGCCAGGCGCTCGCGCGTTTCGATCTCGGTGGTTGTGCTCATTCGCTTTTTCGTATGAAGGCAGAAGGCAGAAGGCAGAAATCAGAAGGCAGAAAGGCAGCGGTCAGAACGATCAGCGTTCTGCCTTCTGCCTTCTGCCTTCTGCCTTTTGCCTTCATCTAGTCGATCGTGAAGTAGTCGCCCGACTGGTACGCGCCGGTGCGCTCCTTCTTGAGCTGCATCAGGATGTCATTGAGAAGCGTCGACGCGCCGATCCGGAACAGGTCCGGATTCATCCACTCGCCGCCGAGGGTCTCGTAGAGGAGAACGAGGTAAGAGAGCGCGAGCTTGGCGTTGGAGATGCCGCCGGCGGGCTTCATGCCCACCTTCACGCCCGTCGCGTGATGGAAGTCGCGGATGGCCTCGAGCATCACCAGCGTCACCGGCAGGGTGGCGTTGGTCGGGGCCTTGCCGGTCGAGGTCTTGATGAAGTCGGCGCCGGCGTACATGGCGATCAGCGAGGCCTTGCGCACCTGATCGTAGTTCGCCAGCTCGCCGGTCTCGAGGATCACCTTGAGGTGCGCCGGCCCGCAGGCCTCCTTCACCTCGGCGATCTCGTCGAACACCTTCTGGTAGTTGCCGGAGAGGAACGCCCCGCGGTCGATGACCATGTCGATCTCGTCCGCGCCGGCGGCGACGGTGCTGCGGGTCTCCTCCACCTTGATGGACGTGTAGGTCTGCCCGCTCGGGAAGCCGGTGGCCACGGCGGCGACTTTCACGTCGCTGCCGCGGAGGGCCTGCTTCACGAACGGAACCATCAATGGATAGACGCATACCGCGGCGACGTGCGGGATCTCGGGATCGAGCGGATCGGGGCGGATGGCCTTCTGGCAGAGCGCCTGGACCTTGCCGCGGGTGTCCTTCCCCTCCAGCGTGGTGAGGTCGATCATGCTGATGGCCAGCTTCAGACCCCACACCTTCGCGTCCTTCTTCAGCGAGCGCTTGGCGAGCGACGCGGCGCGCTCCTCGGCGGCCACGGCGTCGACGCCGTGCGCCAGCTCCAAGGCGTCGGCGATGCTGCGGCGGAAGAGAGCGGGCGAATATCCGCCCGCATGCGTGACCAGAGTCTCGGACATGGGAGGCATACGTTAGCACCAAAAGGAAACGTGGAGCGGCGGGCTTTAGCCCGCCGAAAACGA
>JBIOTX010000327.1:0-9565 GCA_044866315.1 Thermoanaerobaculia bacterium
ATTGATGGGCTCCGCAAGAGCGGAAACTATGAGAGTCAGGACTTGCGGAAGTAATGACGAGTGCAGTATCATGCCTTTGGGTACGGTGAGGGTAGGCGCTCTCCGAAGCGGATCTGACAAAGTCGCGGGGCCTGCGAATCTCTCTCTCTCGATCTCCCACGGCTGACCACACAGCTACCCACAGGCTGTGACATAGCGTCGACTCTCGGGCCGGACCCATTTAAACGACCCAAAGCGACCCGCCGAAAGGCGGGTCGAGCCGTTTCTGGGAGAATCGCGATCGTGACGTCGCCGATCGCGCTCATCATCCCCGCCCTGGACGAGGAGCATGCGATCGGCCCCCTCCTGGAGGCCGTCGACCGGACCGTGATCCGGGACGTGATCGTCGGCGACAACGGCAGCCGGGACGCGACGGCCGAGGTGGCCCGGGGGCGGGGGGCGGAGGTGGTGGGGGTGGAGGAGCGGGGGTACGGGGCGGCCTGCGCGGGGGCGCTGAGCCGGTTGAAGGCCGACGTGGCCGTCGTCGTCTTCATGGACGCCGACGGCTCGGACGATCCGGCCGAGATCCCGCGCCTCCTCGGGCCGATCCAGGACGGCCGCGCCGACTTGGTGATCGGCTCGCGCGCCCTCGGCCGGGTCGAGCCCGGCGCGCTCACGCCGCAGCAGCGGTTCGGGAACTGGCTGGCCACGCGCCTCATCGCCCTGATCTATGGACATCGCTACACCGACCTCGGCCCCTTCCGGGCCATCCGCCGCGAGCTCCTGGACCGCATCGCCATGCGCGACCGGCGCTACGGCTGGACGGTGGAGATGCAGGTGCGCGCGCTGCAGCTGAAGGCGCGGGTGGTGGAGGTGCCGGTCAGCTACCGCCGGCGCGTCGGCCGCTCGAAGATCAGCGGCACGGTCACCGGCGTGGTGAAGGCAGGCTGGTGGATCTTGTATACGATCTTCAAGTACGCACGATGGCGCTGATCGCATACGCCGCGACCGCGGCCATCCTCCTCTGGCTCGCCCACCGTTTCGTGCGGCCGCTCTCCCGCTGGGCGGCCATCGTCCTGCTGCTCCTCCCGCTGACGCTCACCGGCTTCGCCCTCTTCACCAGCCGCGTCTACGCGCCGGTGGACCTGCCGTGGGAGTGGGTGCCGCTGAACTGGATGAAGGGCGACTACGGCGTGCAGCCGGCGCACACGAACATCCACAGCGACGTCTACACGCTCTTCATCCCCTGGCGGAAGGCGGTGCAGATGTCGCTGAGCCGAGGAGAGTGGGGGCTGTGGAACCCGTCCATGTTCAACGGGGACATCCTCCTGGCGACGGAAGAGCCGGCGGTGAGCTCGCCGCTGACCTGGATCGCCGTGCTGATGCCGGTGGCGCTGAGCTTCACCTTCACCGCGGCGATCACGCTCTTCATCGCCGCCGCGGGGGCGTTCTTCCTCGCCCGGGAGCTGGAGTGCCGGGAGGGGACGGCCCTCGTCGCCGCGATCGGCTGGTCGCTGGCCAATTCGGTGGTGATGTTCCTCCTCGTCTCCATGGGTGCGACTTGGGCCTGGGCGCCGCTGGTGTTCCTCGGCGTCCGGCGCGTGGCCCGCGACCGGGACCTCCGCGCGGCCGGCCTGCTGACCTTCGCCCTGACCGCGCTGGTCGTCTCCGCCCACCCGGAGTCGCTGCTCTTCGTGGTCATCCTCGGCGCGCTGTACGGCCTCTTCGAGCTGTGGAGCGGTGGGCTCTCAGCCCACCGGCGAGCTAAGAGCTCGCCGCTCCACGCGATCGCCTTGGCGATCGGCGCGGGAGTGATCGCACTGGCGCTGAACGCCATTCACCTCCTGCCGTTCGCCGAGGCCATGCCGCACACGATGGAGTACCAGCATCGCCAGACGATCTTCCAATATGCCCCGCGCGGCGTGCCGCCCGAGCACGCCCTCGGCCGGATGGCCACGACGTTTTTCCCGTACCTGCACAGTCGGCCGTGGAACTTCGCCCGCGCGGCCCCGCAGTCGCACACCACCGGCGCGGTGGGCAGCATCATCCTCGGGCTCGCGCTGTACGGACTGTGGCGGCGGCGCTCCGCGGAGAGGGCGTTCTTCGGTGCGCTGGCGCTGTTCTGCGTCGTCACCGGAGCCGAGTGGAGGCCGGTGGCGAAGGCGCTCAGCCGCATCCCGCTGGTGGATATCGCCCTGTTCGACCGGATGTCGATCGGCGCGGCACTCGCGCTGGCGGTGCTGGCCGCCCTCGGCGCGGAGGAGCTCTGCCGCCGTGAGCGCGATCGCGGGGCGGTGGTGACGATGATCGCCGTGCTGCTCGTCGTCGCCGCGGGGAACGCGCTCTTCCTCCGCTCGGCGGTCGTCTCGCATCAGCCGATGCGGTTCGGCGACTACGTGATCGTTGCCGAGATCGCCCTTCTTGCCGTGGCCTGCTTCCTCGCCCGCCGGCGCGCGCTGCCGCTCCTCCTCGGGGCGCTGCTCGTGCAGCGCGTTGTGTCCATCGGCGACGTCTACAAGCCGCTCCCGCAGCGGGTCGCCTATCCGCCGATCCCGATCCTGGAGCCGCTGAAGCACGTGAAGGAGCCGTTCCGCATCGTCGGCCACAGCAACACTTTCCCTATCGCCATGGCCACGATGTACGAGCTGGAGGACGCGCGCGGGTTCTCGGGGATGACTCTGCTGCGCTACCGCGAGACAGTCGATCTGTGGTCCAGGGAGCAGCCGGTCTTCTACAACCGCGTCGACGATCTCACCCGGCCGTTCCTCTCGTTCCTCAACGTCCGCTACGCGATCCTCTGGTACCGCGACGCCGTGCCGGATGGGTGGCGGGTGGTGGCGCGGCAGCCGGGGTCGTCGCTGATCGAGAACACACGCGCGATCGAGCGGGCGTTCGTGCCCAGGAGCGTGCGGGTGGGGTATGCGCCGAACATCAATCTCCTGCAGATGGCGCTGGAGAGCGACTTCCGCGCGCGGGCCTGGATCGAGGCGCCGGGACCGGCCTACGAGCGCGGGAACGGTCCCGGACGCGTGTCGTCCATCACCCGCCGCCGCCTCGGCTACGACCTCACCGCGGACATGCAGGGCGACGGCTGGATCGCCACGTCGATCCTGGCCTGGCCGGGCTGGCGCGCGTACGTCGACGGCAAGCGGATCGAGACCCAGATCGTCAATCACGCCTTCGTGGCCGTGCACGTGCCGCAGGGGAGACATCAGGTGCGGCTGACGTACTGGCCGCGCTCGTTCGTGATCGGCCGGGCGATCTCGGCCGCCACGCTCCTGCTGCTGGTGATCTTCGCGGTCGTGAGGCGTTGATGCCTCTCCTCGCGTACACACTCACGGCCGCGCTCTTCCTCTGGCTCGCGCACCGCTTCCTCCGGCCGCTCTCGTGCTGGGCCGCGCTCATCCTCTATCTACTACCGTTCACCTTCGCCGGGGAGGCGCTGCTCACCGGCAAGGCCCTCGCGCCGGTCGATCTGGCCTACCAGACCGTGCCTCTGAGCTGGATGAAGCAGCAGCACGGCATCGCCGACGTCAGCCTCGGCGTGCACAGCGACGTCTCCCTGCAGGTGATCCCATGGCGCAAGGCGGTGCAGTGGTCGCTGCGGCACGGCGAGTGGGGGCTGCGCAATCCGTTCGTCTTCTCCGGCGACATCCTCCTGGCCGCGGAGCAGCCGGCGGTCTTCTCGCCGCTGACCTGGATCGCCGCGCTTCTGCCGGTCGTGACGAGCTTCACCTTCACCGCCGCGATCGCGCTCTTCGTGGCGGCGCTCTGTGCCTTTTTTTTCGCGCGCGAGCTCGGCTGCGGCGAGGGGGCGGCGCTGTTCGCCGGCGCGGGATGGGCGTTCTCGACGTCGATCGTGCTCTTTCTCCTCGTGAGCGTCGGCCTGACCTGGATCTGGTGTCCGCTGGTCTTCCTCGGCGTGCGCCGGGTGGCCCATCACGCCGATCTCCGCTCCGCGGCGATCCTCACTCTGGCGTTCACGCTCAGCCTCGCCTCCGGTCATCCGGAGTCGACGCTGTGGACGGTCGTCATCGCCCTGCCGTACGGCCTGGTCGAGCTGAGGACGAGACGCGCGATTCCCGCGGCCATAGCAGCCGGCGTGGCGGCGCTCCTGCTCTCCGCGATCCATCTGCTCCCATTCCGTGAAGCAATGGTGCAGACCGCGGACTACGCGCATCGGCAGACGATCTATCGCGACGCGCCGCGCGGCGTCGGTGCGCGGGAAGCGCTCGTGCAGGCGGCGACCACATTCGCGCCGTGGGTGAAGGGGCACTCGCCGATGACCGGCGCGGCGGGATTCACGGTGCTCGTGCTGGCGCTCTTCGCCATTCGGCGCAGCCCGTTCTTCGCCGCGCTGTTTGTCGTGGCCCTGGCGATCTCCTCGGACTGGAAGCCGCTTGCGACACTCCTTGGCAAGATCCCGCTCCTCGATATCGCCCTGCCGGACCGCCTCGCGCCGGCCGCGGCGTTCGCGCTGGTCATGCTCGCTGCGCTCGCAGTCGGCGGGCTAAAGCCCGCCGCTCCACTCCTCGGCATTCTGATCGCGGAGCGCTTTTTCGTGCTTGGCGACGTGCACAAGAGCTTCGATCCGCGCGCGGCCTATCCGCCGGTTCCGATCTTCCAGGCCATCCAGCGCGACCGCCCCTTCCGCATCGTCGGCCACGGCAACGCCTTTCCGCCCGGCAACTCCGCGCTCTACGAGCTCGAGGACGTACGCGGCTACACGGCCATGACCATGCTGCGCTACAAAGAGACCTGGGACCTCTGGTGTGTCGAGCAGCCGATCTGGTTCAACCGCATCGACGACCTGACGCGTCCCTTCCTCTCGTTCCTGAACGTCCGCTACGCGATCACCTGGGACCGCGATCCGCCGCCGCCGGGGTGGCGGGAGGTGGCCCGCCAGCGCGGCTCGATCCTGCTCGAGAACCTGAACTTCATCGAGCGCGCGTTCGTGCCGCGGAGCGTGCATCTCGGCGACTACGCCGGCATGTCCACCGCCGCGGATTTCCGCGAGCGGGCCTGGATCGAGGTGTCGGGTTTGCAGGACCGCCCGAACGGTCCCGGCTTCGTCACCATCCGCCACCGCCGCCTCGGCTACGCGCTCGACGCGGACATGGACGGCGACGGCTGGATCGTCACGTCCATCCCCGCCTGGCGCGGCTGGCGCGCGTCCGTCGACGGCCGGCGCGTCGAGACCCAGATCGCGAACCGCGCCTTCGTCGCCGTGCACGTGCCGCACGGGCGGCACCAGGTGGTGCTGAAGTACCGGCCGCAGTCCTTCGTCGTGGGGCGGGTGATCACCTTTTGGAGTGCGGCGGCGCTAGCCGCCGCTTTCCTATTGCATCGACGCCAATCGCTTCTCCAGTGAGGCGATCCTGCCCTCGCTCCGCTGCCCCTCGGGGAGCGACTTCGCGTACTCGATGGCCTGCATGATCGTCTCCTTCGCGGCCTTCGTGTCGCCTTTGGCCACGAGGATGTCCGCGCGCACGGAGAGCACGCTGAGCTTGCGCGGGCCGTACACGCGCGCGAGCGCGCGATCGGACGCGGCCAGGGCCTTGTCGTACTCCTTCATGGCCTTGTACGCGTACGCCAGGCGCGCGGGCGGGTTGTAGTCGTCCGGGAAATCGCGCTCCGACTGCTCGAGCATCGGGATGGCCTTCTCGGGCGTGCCGAGGTCGATGTAGGCGGAGAGGCGGTGGGAGTCGTAGACCGTGCGCTGCTCGGGCGAGGTCGCGCGCGCGGCCGCGCCTTCGAGGAACGACGACCACTCGCTCTTGAGCTTCGCCACCGCGTCGTCGTCGCCGGCTTCGTCGCGGGCCTCGATAAGGATCATGTACAGGCCGGAGCGGTCATCGTCGGCGAGGACGATCTTCTTGCTCGCGAAGACCTCGCGGGTGTGCTTCTCCAGCGTGGTCGCCCACTCCCTGCGCTTTCCATGCTCCTTCGGCAGCGCCATGGCGCAGGAGAGACCGGTCGCGGCGACGTTCGCCGACGACACGTTGCCGCGCACCTTCGGATAGATCTCCAGCGCGCGCAACGCGCAGCGCTCGCTGCGGTCGGCCATGGAGAGGGAGAACAGCAGCGACTCCGAGGTGCGGCCGTAGCGCGGCCAGCCTTTCGGCGCGCTGGCCATCGCGGCCTCGAACTCCTTCGCCGCCTCGTCGTGCTTCCCTTCCGCCGCCAGGCGATCCGCCTTGGCCAGAAGCGTGTCCGCGGCGGACATGCCCCGGGCGCGGTAGGTCTTCTCCGCGTCCTCGAGCATCGTCCGCACCTGCTGCACGTTCGCGCCGCCGACGTAGCGGAGGGCGACCGTGTCCCGCTTCGCGTCGAGCACGAGCACGGTCGGCAGGGCGGGGATCGGGTAGCGCTTCAGGAACGAGGCGTTCTTCGCGCTTTCGGTGTTCACGCTGAGCCAGACGAACCGTCCGGCGTACCGCTCGAGGGACTTATCGGTGTAGACGTAAGCCCGCATCGAGCGACAGGTGTGTCACCACGGGGCCCAGGCCTCGACGAAGATCGGAACGTTCTTCGCCTGGGCCTGGGCCACCGCCGTCGCGTAGTCGTCTTCGATGAACTCGAGCGCGCTCGCGCTGGTGGTCAGCGCGAGCAGTGCCGTTGCGAGGAGGAGGCGTTTCATGGTGTCGATTGTAGGCTTCACGTCGGTCCCGGGGTGACCCACCGGGCCAGCCAATCCGCAACTTCCTTGTAAAAGACCCGCGAGTTCTCCGGGTTCAGGATCCAGTGGTTCTCTTCCGGCCAGACCAGCAGGCGGCTGGGGACCTTGAGGCGCTGGAGGACGGACCACATCTCGAGGGTGTTGTTGAGCGGGACGCGGTAGTCCCTCTCGCCGACCGAGAGCAGCATGGGGGTCTTGAACTGCGCGGCGAAGCGGATCGGGTTCTGGCTCTTCCAGTTCTCGTTCTGCTCCCAGACCGGCCCGAGCATGGCCAGCTCGCGGCCGTAGATCGTGTCCGAGGTGCCCCACTGGGACTCGACGTTCACCAGGCCGGCGTGGCTGATGAGGGCCTTGAAGCGCGTGCCCGACCAAGCCTCCAGCGCATTGGCGAGGTGGCCGCCGTAGCTCGCGCCGCCGGCGACCTGCCGCGACGCGTCGATGAACGGATAGCGCTTGATGGCCTCGTCCGCGGTCTCCATCAGCTCCTCGGCCGGTCCGCGCAGCGGATCGCCCTGGATGAGCTGGGCGAACTCCTCGCCGAAGCCGGTCGAGCCGGTGTAGTTCGTCAGCAGCATGACGTAGCCCGGCTTGGCCAGGAGGTGGTAGTTCCAGCGGAGCGTGATCGAGTCGGTCCACATGTTGTGCGCGCCGCCGTGGATGAGGACGAAGAGCGGGTACTTCTTCGTGGCGTCGAACTTCTCCGGCAGGACGATCATGTTGTGGATCTTCCGGCCGCGCTTCGAGGTGAACCAGAAGTGCTGCGGCGGCTGCCAGTCGATACTCTTGGCCTGCTCGACGTTGACGTCGGTGAGGTTGCGGTGCTTCTTCGTGACCGTGTCGATGCGCACGATCTCCGCGGGATCGACCGAGGAGCCCCACTGCGCGACCAGGACCGACGCTTCGTCGGCGGCGCGCAGGGCCGCGTAGGTCCCGCGCTCCGGCTCCATGAACAGCGTGGCGTTGCCGCCTTTCGCCGGCACGCTGAAGATCTTCACCAGCCCCGAGTCCTCGGCCGTGAAGTGGATGGTCTTCCCGTCGCTGGTGACCGCGTAATCGCTCACGGAGCGGTCGGTGGTTGCGACCTGCCGTGGCTGCTGCATGGACGGCCAGTCGAACGCCACCAGGCGGGCCAGGTTGTAGGTCTTGCCGTTGTTCGGCTCGAAGGTCGCGTACAGCGTCTTCCCGTCCGGGCTGAAGGTCGGGTCGCCGTAGCTGCCCGTGGCGTGGGCGATCCGCTCCGGCTCGCCGCCGCTGGCCGAGACGCGATAGAGATCGAAGTCCACCTCGGCGAAGGCGCCGGTGTTGCGCGCCGTGGTCGCGGCGAAGACGAGCCACTGCCCGTCCGGCGACCATTCCGCGCTGATCGTCTCGCCGCCGGCGCCGCCGCTGCCCGTGCCGCCGAAGCCCGGAGCAGCCACGAACTGCGTGCCGGCCAGGAGGTCCTTCGCCGGCCCCGCGGGCTCGAGCGGCTGCATGAAGACGTGAGCCTGCTTCTCGTCGAGCCAGCGGTCCCAGGCCCGGATCGGGAAGGAGTCGTACCGGCGGACCTTGAACTTGCGGTCTTTCTCTTCCTTCGCCAGCTTCTTGTTCGCCTCGTCGTCGGCCGCGCCCGGATAGACCCGGCTGACGAAGGAGATCGCCTTCCCGTCGGGGCGGAACTGCGGCGAGCTCGCGCCGGTGGAGACGTTCGTCACCCGCTGGGCCTCGCCGCCGGTGATGTCGAGGACGTAGATCTGGCTCTGCTCGTCGCCGTCGCGTTTGGCGGAGAAGGCGATGCGCCGGCTGTCCGGCGCCCAGGCCACGCCGCTCTCGCCGGCCTTCGTACCGGTGAGCTTGCGCGGCTTGGCGCTCCCGTCGGAGGAGACGATCCAGAGGTCGCTGACCTGCTCCTTCTCGTCGTACGACGGCTCGGTGAGCTGGTACACGACCCACTTGCCGTCCGGGCTGATCGCCGGCGCGCCGACGCGCTTCATCCCGTAAAGGATCTCGTGGGTGAGGGACTGCTTTTCGGCCGCGGGCGCGGCCAGGGCAAGGCTCAGGAGCGCGGCGACGAGCGCCGCGGCGCGGAACAGTTTTGTCATGGGACTCCTCAACGAAAAGCGGACTTGTTGGCTCGGGGATCATAATCCCCTTCATGGCCAACACCGCCCTCATCACCGGCGCTTCCAGCGGAATCGGTTTCGATCTGGCAAACATCTTCGCCCGGGAGGGCCACGACGTCGTGCTCGTCGCCCGGAGCGAGGCCAAGCTGCGCGAGCTCGCCGCAGAGCTCGAGACCAGTCACAAGATCACCGCCCGCGTCGTCGTCGCCGACCTCGCCCGGCCCGACGCACCGCAGCAGGTCTTCGACGCCGTGAAGGATCTGACCGTCGACTTCCTCGTCAACAACGCCGGCTATGGCGTCGCCGGCAAGTTCATCGAGACCGACCTGAAGGCAGAGCTGGAGATGATCCAGGTGAACGTCACCGCGCTCACCCACCTCACGAAGCTCTTCCTGCCAGCGATGGTCGCGCGAGGCCGCGGCCGCGTCCTCAACGTCGCCTCCACGGCCAGCTTCCAGCCCGGCCCGCTGATGGCCGTCTACTACGCGACCAAGGCCTACGTCCTCTTCTTCTCCGAGGCCATCGCCGAGGAGCTGCGCGAGACGGGCGTGACCGTGACCGCGCTCTGCCCCGGCCCGACCGCCACGGGCTTCCAGTCCACGGCCGACATCAACGACCTGCGCCTCCTGTCCGTCCTCAAGCCGAGGAGCTCCCGCGCCGTCGCCGAGGCCGGGTACAAGGCGATGATGCGCGGCAAGCGGGTGATCGTGACCGGGGCGATGAACAAGCTCCTCGCGCAGTCGATCCGGGTCTCCCCGCGGGCGCTGGTCACGAAGATCACGAGGAAGTTGCAGGAGAAGAGGTA
>JBIOTX010000328.1:0-7230 GCA_044866315.1 Thermoanaerobaculia bacterium
TGGCCCGCGAGCTGGAGGCTCAGCGGCACGGCCAGAAGGAGGCGCACGCGGAACGGTTGTAGGCGTGCCACTCGTTCGGACCCTCCTGCAGCACCAGCCGTCCCCGCTCGCGTTTGTACGGCCACACCGTCTCGCCCTGCCGCCGCCGGAGGCGGAGCTGATTTCGCTCCACGGCGTAGGTGCCCTCCTCGCGCGTCTCGCCGGAGGGCAGGCCGATGCGCATCACGAACCGGCAGTCGTCGCGCAGCTCGAGATTCACCGCCACCGGCCCGACCTGCGTGATCCGCCGGCTGCGCCAGTTGCCGAGGAGGTTCTCCGCCGCGGCGCAGGTCTCTTCGCCGAGGCGCGGGAGGGGGAGGGGAATGCTGACGCACGAGGTGAGGAGGAGCGGCGCGACGACCACCGCCCGCGCGCGCCGCTGCAATCCGCCGATGACGCCCACCAGCGCGCCGGCGAGATGCGCCACCGGAACGGCCACGACGCCCGCGCCCATGTCGTCCACGAACACCGCGCCGCCGGTGGTCATCTCGATCGTGAGCTTCGCCGCGAAGCCGATCGCGAACAGCACGACCAGCCAGGTCTTCTCGCGCCACTGCAGCGTGAGCAGCAGCGCGAACATGGCCGTGGCCAGGCCGGAGAGGCCGCGATAGGCGGTGACCTCCGGCGCGAACGCGAGCACGGCCAACGGCACGAGCACGATGCTGGCGAGCAGGGTCGCGTGGAACGCCGCCCGGTTCAGCCGCGCACATGCGGCGGCGAGGGCGAGGAACACGGGTGCGTCCCACGCGAGCTGCTCATACGTCCAGTGCGTGAAGTGACAGGTGACGATGCGCCAGAGCTCGAAGTCGCGGTGGAGCTCGAGCCATTCGCCGATGCCGCTCATCGGCGGATTCTCACGACGGCCATCACCGCCGCCAGCGCGAGGAAGGCCATCCACGGGTCGAGCGCGCCGCCGCCGCGCAGCCCGGGAGAGTTGCCGCCGAACATCGGCTTGCCGTTGTCGGCGCGGCGGTTCGCCGGCGGCAGCGACGCGCGCGAGCCCTGAGCCTTGCGCTCGACCTCGACCCGCTGCCGGTTGTTGCGGGAGATGCCGCGCTTCTCGAACACGTCGTCCGCCAGCATGACCATCGAGGTGTAGTCGGTGACGAGCTGGTACTTCACGCCCAGATCGCGGATGGCGTGCTCCGCCTCCTCGGCGGGCACGACGCCGGCCGTCTCCTTCATCACCGTCTCCTCGATCCGGTCGAGCGCCCACATGCGCTCGAGCTCCGGGTGATCGGTGCTGACGTCGGGGAAGGCGAACGTGGTCTTGTAGGTCTGGTCCTGTCCGGTGAGCTTCGCTTTCAGGGTGACGTTCGCCGTGCCGCCCTCGGCGTAGCGTCCGAAGATCACCAGCTGCTGGCCGCGATAGATCTTGCCGATCACGTCGTCGGTCTTGTCGAACGTCTTCACGCCGTCGATGGTCAGCGCCGCGTCGTGCAGGGCCTCGCTGGTGATGCGACTCTTGGCCAGGAGGATCTGTCCGATGATGTCGTCGTCGTTGGAGACCGCGGAGTAGAAGCCGCCGCTGGTCTCGGCGATGAGGCGCATGAGCGGCCAGTTGGCGTTGTTGCCCATGAGGAAGCCGAACACGCGCACGTCGTACTGCCCGAGGAGCTTGTGGAATTCGCGCGGGTCGACGATGCCTTCGTTGGTCACGCCGTCGGTGACGAGGAGGATGCTGGTGACGCGGTCGGCCTCCACCGCCTTCAGCCCGAGCTCCAGGCCCTCGTAGACGTTCGTCCCACCCTCGGACCGGAGCTGCCCGACCTTCTGCGTCCACTCGGCCACGCTCTGCGGATTCACCGGCTCGAAGCCGCTGGTCAGCTCGCGCGCGCTGTCGCTGAAGGTGATGATCCGGAAGCGGTCCCCGGGCTTGAACTGGCCGAGGGTCTGGCTGACCCCGTTGGCGAGTGTGCCGAGCTTGCCAGCCATGCTGCCGGAGACGTCGAGCACGAACACGTAGTCGCCGCCGCTAGTGATCGGCGCGAGGTCGATGCCGGGCGTGACGGTGAGCATGAACGTGCCCGGCTCCTTCGCGCTCGGCTTGTAGGCGAGCAGCTCCACGCGGCCGGGGAGGTTGTCGGCGAGACGGTAATAGAAGACGAAGTCCTTGCTCAGATCGCCCGTGCTGCGGTCGAGCGCGAGCTTGAAGTGTCCTTCGCCGAGCTTCTGCATCTTCGCCTCGGCCTCCGCGCCCGGCACGCGCACTTCGTCGACCGGCCAGCCCGACTTGAGCTCGACGCTGATGGCGAAGCGCTGCTCGACTTTCGGGTTGCGGGTCCAGAACGAATTCGCCGCGTCGTCCGTGCCGCCGTCGGCGAGCGGGTAGACGTAGCGGCCGACACCGGTGTCGATCTTCAGCGGCTGGTAGTAGACGAAGCGGATCTTCACCTCGCTCTGCTTGCGCACGGGCGAGACCGAGAACTTGTACGACGCGTACTCGATCTCGTCCTTGGGCTTCGTGCAGGCGCACTCGCCTAGGCCGGCGTCGTTGCCGGCGTCGCGCTCCTCCTGGTAGACGCGCTTGGCTTCTTTGGCCTCGATCACCTCGCCGCTGAGCTCGCGCTCGCCGTTCCAGATGGTGATCTCGGAGAGGCTCGCGCTGGACGGAACGGGGAAGCCGTAGACGGCCTCGAGGTCCTGGTCGTTCGGGTTGAAGAAGACTTGAGTGACCTCGGTGCGGGCGAATCCGTTGTCGATCACGACGTCGACCGCGTGCTCTTTGATCTGGATGGGGTTGCTCACGGCCGTGACCGGGGTGAGCACGCCGGCCGCGAAGAGCGCGGGCGCGGCGAGGACGATGACGAACAGGATGAGAGTGCGTTTCATGGGCCCTCCTTACGGAGGCGCATGGAAGAGCGAGCGGGCTGCCATGGGGTGCTCGACGTGTTTTCAATGACTTACGTGCTGCTCGTGCGGACGCTTAGTGCATCGGATGTACACTGCCGGGCAATCCATGAACGATAAAGCCCTCGCCGCCGAGATCTCCAGCCTCGTCTACGTCAACCCCTTTCTCGATCAGCGCATCGAGCACGAGCGGCGCATCCTCGGCGAAGCCTATGTCGCCAGCCAGCCGTACTGGAGCCTCGAGCCCGACCTCGATCGCAAGACCAATCTCGACCGGATCGCGGACCAGTGCGCGGCGCTGATCGAGCGGATGGAAGACGCCGGGTCGGTCGACGAGGACGTCGCGGTCTACTTCCTCTACGAGCGCTACCGCGACGCCTTCCTCGAGCTGATCGAGCACGGCCAGGCCGGGCAGCGCGTGGCGTTCTACGCCCGGTTCCGGAGCGACGTGACGCGCTACCTCGGCGAGCGCGGCGACGCGCCGCATCTCTTCGCCTGCTTCTTCCAGGTCCGGCGCGCGTTCTACTTCATTTTCCGGCACATCATCGGCCGGTCGCTGTCAGCAGCAAAGCTGCGCGCGGCGGTGTGGCAGTCGATCTTCACCCACGACATGCGGCGTTTCCGGCGCTCGGTGTACGCGTGCATGGGCGACGTGCCGACCCTGATCACCGGCCCGACCGGGACGGGCAAGGAGCTGGTGGCGCGAGCGATCGGCCTGTCGCGCTACGTGCCCTTCGACGAGCGGCGCGAGCGCTTCGCCGGCGACCCGGCGGCGACGTTCGTCGGTCTCAACCCATCCGCGCTCTCGCCGACGCTCATCGAGTCGGAGCTGTTCGGCCACCGCAAGGGCGCCTTCACCGGTGCGATCGCCGACCACGAAGGCTTCCTGGAGTCGACCGGCGCGCTGGGCACGGTCTTCCTCGACGAGATCGGGGAGCTCGACGGGGGCCTGCAGGTCAAGCTCCTCCGGGTGATGCAGACCCGCACCTTCCAGCGCCTCGGCGAGACCACCGCCCGGCAGTTCGCTGGGAAGCTGATCGCCGCGACCAACCGCGATCTCCCCGCCGAGATCCGCGCCGGCCGCTTCCGCGAGGACTTTTTCTACCGCCTCTGCGCCGACACCATCACCACCCCGGCCCTCTACGAGCAGCTCGCCGGAAGCGAGAGTGAGCTCGAGCACCTCGTGCGCTTCATCTCCGCGCGCGTGGCCGGCGAGGCCGAGGCCGAGCAGCTGACCGCGGAAGTCGTGCGGGCGATCGAGCGCTCCCCCGGCCGCGACTACCGCTGGCCCGGCAACTTCCGCGAGCTCGAGCAGTGCGTGCGCAGCGTCATGCTGCGCGGCACGTACGAGCCGGCGCCTCCATCCCACGATGCCCGGCAGCGGATTGCGGGCGCCGTGCTCTCCGGGACCCTCTCCGCCGACGAGCTCTTTCGCAACTACTGCACGCTCCTCTACGCGAAGACGCGCAATTACTCACAGGTCGCGGAAAAACTCGGCGTGGACCGCCGCACCGTGCGGGCCAAAGTAGACGCCGATTTATTGCGAGAACTTTAGGAGTGCGGTGGCGGAGCCACCGCTTTCCCATCACACTCGAACGGATCGTAAACCCTCACCCGATCCAACTTCATCCTCCCCACGATCTGCGCAAACTTCCGCGGCGTCGTCCTCTCGAACCAGCTCGCCGAACACCACCGATACTGCGTCGCCACCTGGACAATCCCATGGTGCACCGCGTTCTCGTGCGTGTACCGCAGCCGCGCGAGCCACGATCTCGAAGGTGAGCGTCTTATCCCAATACTGATACCAGACGCGCCGCCCGGGCGCATGATCACGTTCGTTCAGCTCAATTGCAGACTCGCTGTGAAAGCGCGCGATCATCTCGCGCACGCGCTCGCCCTCGTCGCATTGCACGACGAAGTGGTAGTGGTTCGAGAGAAGTGCCCAGGCCTGTAGGCAGCAGTCGTGCGCTTTCGCTTGTGCGAAAAGCTGGCGTTGTAGCGCGTCGAGAGCCTCGGGCGAGTGGTAGAAGTGCTGCTTAAGGTAGGTGCCGGCGGTGATGAAGAAGTGCGTTGCTTCGCCGAAGCGGTGGATGGGGGCGTGGTGCCAGTCGGTCATTCGCCGAGTGTCCCTCGGATGTCCGGAACATGGGCGAAGTTCTACGGATAGAAGAGCGGTGGCTGCGCCACCGCACTCCTAAAGTACAAAGCGTGTAAAAACGCGTTTGGTGGCCACTCCGCGGCGACGATGCGATGTGAGAATCGCCGCATGCGAAGCCTTTTTCTTTGCCTCTTTCTCGCCACTAGCGCGCTCGCGGACATCACCACGTCCGGCAACGCCGAGGTCAAGGTCGTGCCGGACCAGGTCGAAGTCGCGGTGGGCGTACAGTCCGTCCACACCGACCTGACCACCGCCAAGGCTCTGAATGATCAGGCCATGGCCAGGATGATGGACGTCGCCCGGCGGCACGGGATCGCCAGTGATCAACTGCAGACGGATTTCATCAGCGTCGAGCCGGAGTACGAGGGGGCGCGGCGCATCACGCCCGTCCGTTACAACGTGCAGCGCTCCCTGGTCATCGTGTCGAAGGACATCAGCCGGTTCGAAGAGCTCCTCACCGCTCTCGTCGGAGCCGGCGCGAATCACGTTCACAGCGTCAGGTTCATGACCTCGAAGCTGCGCGAGCATCGCGATCAGGCGCGGAGGATGGCGGCACAGGCAGCGCTGGAGAAGGCCCGTCTCCTCGCGGAGAGCCTCGGCAGCCGCGTGGGAAAGGTGCGCACCATCTCCGAGGCCTCCGATTCCTGGAGCTCGGGCTACGGATCGTGGTGGGGACGCTGGGCGGCCGCCTATCAGAACGCGTCTGTGAACGCGTTTGCGGTCAGCGGCTCGCCAGCGCCGGACGACGGGCCGATGGCGCCGGGACGCATTTCGATCACCGCCAGCGTGAGTGTGACGTTCGAGTTGGAGTGATCAAAAACCCCGGATGAACCGCACCACATCCTCCCGCAGCTTCCGGTGCGCGGCGCGCTCGATGTACATCATGTGTCCCGCGGGGTAGTAGGTCATGGTCACGTTGCCGCGCAGCTCGGGGTCGATCTGCATGCGGGCGAAGGTGTATCTCGTGGCCGCGAAGGGGGTGGCCAGGTCGTAGTAGCCGTTGGCGACCAGGACGCGCAGGTGGGGGTTCTGGGACATGGCCTCGCGCAGGGTCTCGCCGACGTCGAGGTAGCGGTTCTGGTAGCGCTCGTAGCTCCACGGCCGGACCTTGCCGGTGAGGATTTCGTAGGGGAGGTCGGTCTCGAACTTGAGCGCGCGGCGGACGTAGTCGTTCATCACCGCCGTGTACTCGCCGTAGATCGCGGCGTAGGAGGGGTCGAAGTCGGGCTCTTCGCCGGCGGCGTCGCGGTCGATGCCGATGAAGCGCGAGTCGAGGCGGCCGACGGTGCGGCGCTGGTCGCGCAGGAGCTCCTTGTCGAAGCGCGAGATGTGCACGCGGAGGTTGGTCTGCTCGACGTACCGCGGGGTGAGGCCGGTGAGGCGCGCGACTTTCTCCGCCACGGCGCGGCGCTCGGCGTCGGTGATGTGATCGCCCTTCATCAGCGCGGCGGTGTACTCGCCGAGGGCGAAGCGCTCGGACTCGGCGACGGCGTTTTCGAGCGTGCCCTGCTGCAGGTCGGCGGGCAGGCGCTTGTGGTACCAGGCCGTGGCCGTGTAGGTCGGGAGAAAGAGGATGTAGGCCAGGTCGTTGCCGCTGTCGAAGCGCGCGGTGCCGAAGTTGAGGATCGACGAGATGAGCATCACCCCGTTGAGGTAGTAGCCCTGATCGTGCAGCCAGCCGGCCAGGCCCGCGGCGCGCGTAGTGCCGTAGCTCTCGCCGGCCAGGAACTTCGGCGAGGCCCAGCGTTGCTCACGCGACGTCCATAGCCGAATGAGCTCGCCCACCGACTCCACGTCGGCCTCGAAGCCGTGGAACTTCTTGGCGTCGGACGCGGGAATGGCCCGGCTGTAGCCGGTGGTCACCGGATCGATGAATACGAGATCGGTGACGTCGAGGATGCTGGCCTCGTTGTCGGCGAGCCGGTACGGCGGCGCGGCGGCGTGGCCGGCGTCGTCCTTGTAGACCACGCGCCTGGGACCGAAGGCGCCCATGTGCAGCCACACCGAGGAGGAGCCGGGGCCGCCGTTGAAGGTGAATGTCACCGGACGTTTTGCGGGATCGGCGCCGTCCTTCGTATAAGCGATGGTGAAGAAGCTCGCGCGCGGATCGCCGTCCTCGTCCTTGAGAATGATCGTCCCGGCGCGCGCGGTGTAATTGATCGTTTCATTGCCGACACGGATCG
>JBIOTX010000329.1:0-15344 GCA_044866315.1 Thermoanaerobaculia bacterium
GGCCCAGGACACCTGCTGCGGCGGCCCGAGGGCGGGCTTGACGACGAGGTTCGTGTACTCGCCGGCCTTGAGCGCGGCCACGTTCTCCGCCGCCACCGTGTAGGCGATGTCCCCCTCGGCCAGCTGCTGGATCAGCCGGTCGCTGGTGGCGTCCACCTCCACGACCTCGATGTCCTGAGTCAGCTCCTCATTCAGCTCAAGGAGGCGCGGCCGGTACGGCGAGGTGCGCGGCAGGTGCACGCTCTGGCCGGCCAGCTCGGACGGCTTCGAGATCAGCCGGGCCCGGACCACCACCGGCTGCGGGTCGGGCGTCTCCCGCCGCTCCCGCGCCAGCGCCTCGGCCACCTCGGGCTGTGCGCTCGTCGCCGGCGCGTTGGTCTTCCGCTGCACCACCACCGGCGCGGTCTCATAGAGTCCGGAGGTAAACGCGACCCGGGTCTCTCGCGCGCCGGGCGTGATCTGGGCAGCCACGACGTCCCCCTCGCCGCGATTCAGCCGCTCGAAGAGCGTGACGCTGTCGCGGACGACCACCGGCGTCAGCTTCCACTTCTGATCGTGGGCAAAGAGGCTCAGCAGCTCGTACTCGTACCCCATGGTCGCCCCCCGGTAGACCAAGTAGCCGGTGGAGTTGAAGGTGAAGAGCACCCGCAGTTCCTTCGCCGCGGCGATCTCGGCGAGATCGCGCTGCACCGGAGGGGCGGGCGGAGGGGCGGGCGGCGTCGCCTCGAGCGACTTCGTCTGCGGATCGGGACGGGCGGGAGGGGGAGCCGCTGCCGGCGGCGTCTCCCGGCGCTCCCCACAGGCGAAAAAATGGATGAGCAGGAGAACGGCCAAAACCTTTTCTCCCCGCATCCGTTGCATCATGATTGGACCTCGGTTCCCGGAGGAACGTTTAGATGGCTGAAAAGCCGAAGAAGTCTCGCAAGAAGCTCTACATCGCGCTCGGCATCGTACTGCTGATCGTCATCGCTCTCGTCGCGTCCGCCGCGCAGAAGAAGCGCGAGAAGCCGATCCTGGTCACGACCGACAAGGCCGTCCGCAAGACCATCACTCAGATCGTCACGGCCACGGGCAAGATCCAGCCCGAGGTGGAGGTCAAGATCGCGCCGGAAGTGTCGGGCGAGATCGTGGAGATCCCGCTCGTCGAAGGACAGGCCGTGCGCAAAGGCGATCTCCTGCTGCGCATCAAGCCCGACAGCTACCGCGCCCAGGTCGAGTCCCAGCAGGCCGTGCTCTCCGGCTCGCGCGCGGCCAGCGTGCGCAACACCGCCGAGGTGTCCAAGGCGGAGACGGACTACAAGCGCGCCCTGAAGCTCTACCAGGACGGGCTGCTCTCCGAGGCGGAGATGAACACCGCCAAGACGGCGTACGACGTGGCCCGGGCCGCGCAGCAGGCGTCGCTGTACGACATCAAGCAGGCCGAGGGCGCGCTGCGGCAGATCGGCGAAGCCCTGTCCAAGACCAGCATCTACTCCCCCACCGACGGCACGATCAGCTCCCTCACCAGCCGTGAAGGCGAGCGCGTGGTCGGCACGAGCCAGTTCGCGGGCACGGAGGTGATGCGCATCGCCGACCTCACCCACATGGAAGCCCGGGTCAACGTCAACGAGAACGACATCGTCAACGTGAAGGTGGGCGACAACGTGCGCATCCGCGTCGACGCCTATCCCGACCGCGAGATCCACGGCGTGGTGCGCGAGATCGCCTCCACGGCCCTCACCCGGAACGCCGGCACGCAGGAAGAGGTCACGAACTTCGAGGTGAAGATCCGCATCCCGGACGCCTCGCTCCGCCTCCGCCCTGGCATGAGCGCCACCGCCGACATCGAGACCGACACCGTGAAGAACGCCGTGGCCGTGCCCATCCAGTCGGTCACCGTGCGCACGTCGGACAGCGACCTGTCCCCCGAGGAGATGGAGAAGCAGCGCGTCCGCCGCGAGGCCCAGGACAAGGACGGCAACCGCGCCGACACCACCGACGAGGCCCTGGAGAAGCGCCGCGAGCGCGAGCGCCGCGACAAGCTCCAGCGCGTGGTCTTCATCAAGAACGGTGAGACCGTGCGCATGCAGAAAGTCGAGACCGGCATCGCCGACACCACCTGGATCGAGATCAAGAGCGGCGTGAAGCCGGGCGACGAGGTGGTGTCCGGGAGCTACACGGCCATCTCGCGCAGGCTGAAAGACGGCGCCAAGGTGGCGCTGGAAAAGGAAGAGAAGGAAGAGAAGAAAGGATAGTGGGTTGATCACCGACCTCCGCTACGAGCTCGTCGAGTCCTTCCGGATCGCGTTCACGCAGATCCGGGCGCACAAGATGCGCTCGGTGCTGACCGCCCTCGGCGTGATCATCGGCATCATCGCCGTCACGCTCATGGGCTCGGCCATCGGCGGGATCGAGACCGGGTTCGAGCGCTCGCTGGCGGTGATCGGCGACGACCTCCTCTATGTCGAGAAGTGGCCGTGGAGCCACGTCGACGACTGGTGGAACTACCGCAACCGGCGGCAGATGCAGGTCGGCTACGCGGAGATCCTCAATCGCATCATCGACGACACGCCGAACTCGCAGCTGATCGTGGCCGTGCCCACGCTGAACACCGTCCGCAACGTGAAGTTCGGCGACGTCAACGTGCGCGGCGTGTTCACCCAGGGCACGACCTACGACTTCCTGGTCACCTCCACCGCCGGCTTCAAGGAGGGACGCTTCTTCACCGAGACCGAGGGCCACAACGGCCGGAGCGTCTGCGTCCTCGGCTCTGACGTGGCCGAGGCCCTGTTCCCCGACGGCTCGGCCCTCGGCCACACCGTGCTCATCGACGGCAACCCCTTCCTCGTCGTCGGGGTCTACGCCAAGCAGGGCACGTTCCTCGGCCTCTTCAGCTTCGACACCTACGCCGTGGTCCCCCTCGGCGCGTTCACGCGCACGTTCAGCTCGCGCCTGGATACGTCCATCCGGGTCAAGGTGAAGGACAAGAACCGCATGGAGGTTGCGAAAGGGGAGCTGACCGGCGCGATGCGCCGCGTGCGCGGCCTCAAGCCCGAGCAGCGCGACGACTTCTCCCTCAACGAGCAGCAGGCCCTGCGCTCGACCATCGAGCCGGTCAAGGCCGGCATCGCCACGGCCGGCCTCTTCGTGACCGGGCTGGCGCTCTTCGTCGGCGCGATCGGGATCATGAACATCACCTACGTCAGCGTGAAGGAGCGCACTCGCGAGATCGGCACGCGCAAGGCCCTCGGCGCCAGGCGGCGGACGATCCTCCTGCAGTTCCTGGTCGAGGCCGTGGCCATCTGCCTCGTCGGCGGGGTGGTCGGCCTGGCCCTCTCCTACGCTCTCTGCCGCGCCGTAATGGTCGCCTTCCCCAGCTTCCCGCTGCAGTTCTCCATGTCCCTGGTCATCGTCGGCCTGATCGTGTCGACGCTCACCGGGATCTTCTCCGGCTTCGCGCCCGCCCTCTCGGCGTCGCGGCTCGATCCGATCGAGGCGCTGCGCTACGAGTAATCGCCCAGATGGCCATCTCTGAAATCCTCCGCATGGCTCTCGGCGCGCTGCGCACGAACAAGCTGCGCTCGATCCTGACCATGCTCGGGGTGACCATCGGCGTGTTCTCGGTCATCGGGGTGATGACCGCGCTGAGCGTGATCCAGGGCTCGATCGAGTCCGGTCTGAGCTTCCTCGGCAGCAACATCTTCCAGTTCGCCAAGTACCCGGCCATGAGCACGAGCGATCCGGAGCAGACCTACGCCAACCGGCGGAACATCACCTTGGCCGAGGCCACGGAGTTCCAGCGGCTGATGGAGGGGCAGGCCAACGCCATCGCCCTCAAGCTCTTCGACGGCGGCAAGACCGCGGCCTACGGGCGGGTGAAGCTGCAGGGGCGGACGCTGGTCGGCTCGAACGAGCACTTCATCACCGCCAACGCCTATGCCATCGGCTACGGGCGCAACCTCTCCGCGGAAGACGTGGCCCTGGCCCGGCCCGTGGCCGTCGTCGGCGCGGACATCCAGAAGAAGCTCTTCCCGAACGAGTCGCCGATCCTCAAGACCCTCAAGGTCAACGAGCGGCCCTACCAGATCGTCGGGGTGATGGCCGAGAAGGGCTCGTCCTTCGGGCGGAGCGAGGACGACCTGATCGTCGTGCCGATCACCAAGTACCTCTCCGACTTCGGGCACGTGAACCGGACCATCAACATCGCCATCCAGTCCCATTCCCAGGCGACGTACAACGCCACCATGGACAAGGCCATCGGAGCGATGCGCGCCGCGCGGCGGCTCAAGCTGGAGCAGGACAACGACTTCGCCATCTACTCGAACGACACCCTCATCTCCGCGTTCGGGCAGATCGCCGGCACCATCCGCATCGGCGCGTTCGTGGTCAGCGCCATCGCCCTCCTCGCCGCCGGCATCGGGATCATGAACATCATGCTCGTCAGCGTGACCGAGCGAACCCGGGAGATCGGCGTGCGCAAGGCCATCGGCGCGCGCCGGGTGGACATCGTGCGCCAGTTCCTCATCGAGGCCATCATCCTCTCCGAGATCGGCGGCCTGGCGGGCATCATCCTCGGCGTCGGCGGCGGCAACGGCGTGGCCGTGGCCTTCGACATGTCCTTCGTCTTCCCCTGGGGCTGGACCATCACCGGCCTGGTGGTCTGCTCGATCATCGGCATCGCCTTCGGCTGGTACCCGGCCTGGAAGGCCGCGGCGCTGGAGCCGGTGGAAGCGCTGCGGTACGAGTAGCACAGGCTCAGAGGCGCACAGGCTCAGAGGAGACGCCTGTGAGCCTGTGAGCCTTTGAGCCTCTGCGCCTCTACCTCGGTCTCACGAACACGTCGTCCACCCACACCTCCTGCAGCCCGGGCTCACGGGCCCAGCCGGCGATGACGATGAGGATGCTCTTGTTGCCGTCGCTGAGCTGGTCGAGGTAGTCGTAGCGCTCCCATACGCCCGACTGGACGGGCTGGATGATCTTGGTGGCAACGCGCGCGAACTCGCCGGCGCAGTCGGCCTCCGGGTATTCGAGGAAGGCGATGACGCCCCGGGCCCCGTCGCGTGAGGCGGCGCGGAAGGCGGCGCCGTATCGGTAGACGCCCGGCGCGGCGTTCACGCACTGGAGCTGCTGGAACGAGCGGGTGTTCTCCAGTTCGTCGCGCAGGCGGATCGAGCCGGAGTGCGCGCTGCCGTTCGCGTCCAGCGGCGACCACGAGGCGTCGCCGGTCCCGTTCGGAAAGCGGTCCTGCCAGCCCCAGTGGCTGATGTCGGTGTCGAACGTGGCGTTGCGGAGCAGGTTCGGGTCGGTGATCGCCGGGCGGCCGAGTTGCGTGACCTGAAGCGGGATGCCGGCGATGCGCACGCTCGCCGAGCGCGCGTCCGGGGACGTGTTCGGCGTGACCGTGAGCAGCGCCCGCCCGGCCTCGACGTCGAAGAGGATCCAGTCCACGGGCGAGAAGGCCAGCCAGGACGTGCACGTCGACGGATTCGGGACGACCTGCACCGCCCCGTCGACCATGCCGCTGTCCGGCACCGGATCGGCGAACAGCCGGGTCAGCGCAAACGAGCAGTCCGGCCCGGGCGAGCGGACCGCGCGGCGGCGGGAGGCGGCGGCGTTGGCCGCGACGAGGAGAGCGAGAGAGAAGAGGAGAAGGTGCCGGGGACGCATCACGAGTCGCGGGAGAGTAACACGCGCCGGTACGTGTGATGCACAGGCTGCGGGGATGCTCGCTGCATTCGTTCTCGCCGCCAACGTCGTCACCACCTTCGATTTCCCGGCCGAGGTTCGGGCCGGGCAGCAGGTGCCCTTCACCATCGCCTTCGAGAATCGGGACACGGTCGCGGCGACGGACCTGTCAGCATTCATCTCGGTCGCGAACGAGACGCTGAACATCGGCGACTCCTCGGGGCAGATCGTCGCGGTCTCCGGGCTGCGGTGGCAGTGCCAGGATCCGGCGCGGCGCGATCAGGTCCTCTGCCGGACCAATCGCCTGGAGCCGGGACAGCGCACAGTGCTCAGCGGGCAGCTCGTCGTGCCGCAGACGCGTTACGCGGAACGGATCCTCCGGCAGGGCTATCTCCGCGTCAACCTCCAGGGCGGAGACACGCTGCAGCGTCTCTTCTCCATCGATACCGCCAATCCGGACACCGATCTGTCCCTCAACACGGTCATCACCGCCGAAGTGACCGGCGGCCGCGGCGTCGCCCACGTCACCGCCACGGCCGTGAACCGCGGCTCCGTGACCGCGCACGACATCGTCCTGCGGCTCTCCGGCACATCGCGTTTCCCCGGCCGCAGCGCGAGCGGCCTTGGCTGGTCGTGTCGCGTCGTCTCCCTCGATACGATCTGCACGCGGCCCGAGCTCAGGCCCGGCGAAATCACAGGCGTGGTGTTTCAGCAGTACACCCTCGGAGGAGCGGGGGCGTTCGTGGGGACGATGCAGCTCATGCACGGCCTGGTCGACGCCGCATGGTCGGACAACGAGATCGTTCTCAGGTCGACGCAGCTCTCGCTGCCGCAGCCCGCGACGGAAGACTTCGAGCCCGTGCTCCTACCGATCGCCCTCGTCGACACCCCCGGCGCCCTCGGCTCCCTCTGGCGCACGCACTTCACCTTCTACAACGCCGGCGACGAGCCGCTCGTCGGCATGGGCGCGTTCGACCTCGCCTACCCGTTCTACAGCGGCTGCTTCTTCCCCATCTGCCCGGAGCCCGACACCATTGCCCCGCGCGCCTCCGCGCGGCTCTTCATCCAGCAGCCCGGCGGCCCTCCCGGCGTCCTCCTCTGGATCCGCAAGGACCGCATCGCCGGCGTCGCCTTCGAGCTGCGCGTCCAGGACATCTCCCGGCAGGCCACGACCTGGGGCACCGAGGTGCCGGTCGTGCGGACCGGCGACCTGCATTCATCGACGCTGCGGCTGGTCAACGTGCCGCTCGACGCGCGCTTCCGCCAGGCCCTGCGGCTGTACGACCTCTCCGCCAGCACGTCCCCGGCCGTCCTCGTGCGCTTCATCGACGCCGACGTGGACCGCGTCCTCCACGAGGCCGTGATCCCGCTCACCACGCTCCCGAGCCTCGATGACCTGTACCGTGGATTCCGGCTCTTCCCCGCCTATGCCGACATCGGCAACGTCGCCGACCTCCCGCAGCTCGCGGACTCCGCGCGCGTGCACATCGAAGTCGAGCCGCTGGCCCCGGACATGCGCTTCTGGGCCTTCGTCAGCGTCACCAACAACGAGACCCAGCACGTCACGCTGGTGACGCCGCAGTAGAGACCGTGACGCGCACCGTCAAACGCCTCCATCCGGCGATCTCCGACAGGAGGGACGGTTCAGGTAGGTTGTTCAGCTCGCCGTGATGGGTGTCAGCCGGTAGATCCGGTCGCTGAGCCTCGAAGCACGCGCCACATCTCCTTCCCGAAGCGCCTCGCGAACGTCATCGAGTTTGTTGGCGTCGTCGACGGAGAGATAAGGAGACCAGCCTCCTTCCAGCTCGATCAGTTCGACCGGCACCTCGGCCACGAGATCACCCTCGCGCACGAGTCTCTTCGATTGCATGACGCTCATTCAGTAAGGCTAGTTCAGATAGCGCGGCGGTGCATTCTGCATTCGCGCCGGCAGGCTGCCGGCGGACCGGCCGGCTGGCAGCCGGCGCTACTCCCTCCCTCCTCCGCGGCAGATGAAGCCCTTGTGGGACTTCGACGCCACCCTCACCTACTGCTTCACCCCGCCCGCCCGCGGCGGGCGCGAGCACGACTCACTGGCGCGTCGATTTTCTTCGTCGCGAAGCCCAGATGGCGAGCGACGTGCCGACGATCACCACGGCCAGACCGAGGAGCAGAAACTCCAGAAACACTTCCGACAGCGCCTCGCCCGTGGTGCCCGCCAGAGCGATGGGCGCCAGCGCCAACAGCATCAGGACGATTCCCAACTGCATCCGGAGACGATTCATGGTTCCTCCCCCTACGACACTTTGATCACAACCTCGATGAGATTCGCGGCCAGCAGGGTCAGCCCCATGCTCATCAGCAGCGGGAGTCCGAACCCTCTCTCCTCTGCGCCGCGCGTGACGAGCCCGCCCAGGACCAGCGACAGCGCCAGCCCGAAGCCCGTCTTCGTGCCGTCGAACCACGTCGGCGGAAGCTCCGCCAGCCGCAGCGCGAGCACCGCCGCCACGCCGGCGATCGCGACGAGCACCGTCCTGATGCGCCCCTGACCCAACCACTTGAACTGGGCGGCGGCCGTGATCACCGACAGGATCACGAACGCCATGGCGAGGAAGGAGACCTGAGATCCGGACACGCGGCTGCTAGAATGCCGCCGATTCCCGACTTCAGCAAGACTCCCGGTTCAGGAGCGGACATGACTGATCTGACCTCGCACCCCCAGGCCGGTGTGCGCCGCGGCTGGCTCGTCCTGGTGACCATCGGCTGCGCCTTGGTCGTCCTCACCCTGATCGTCGTCTGCCTGGTCCTGGTCGACAAAACGCACTTCGGCTCGATGGTCGGCCCGATGTTCCTGCCGATCATCACCAGCGGCATCTTCCTCGGCGCGCTCCTCGTCCTCATCGGCACGTCGATGCTGCCCATCCGCCGCACCTGGCGCGGCATCGTCCTCTTCGTCTGGGCCCTCGTGGCCCTGACCTCGCCCCTCTTCGGATTCATGTTCCTCCTGCCGTGGGGCGTGCTCGTGCTGGCGCTGCCGCTGGTGCTGTGGATCCTGTTCGGACTCTGGCGCGGCCCGATCGCGACGTAGGTCAGATCCCGAACCCGCCCGCCAGCCGCCGCAGCGCCGCGCTCCGCTCCTGCTTGATCTTGGCGATCCCCCGCATCACCAGCAGGAGCTGCGTCGCGAACTCCAGCGTATCTTCGGTCGACTCCAGCGGATCCTTCTCCGCCAGCTCCTCGCGCAGCTTCTTCTCCTCCGCCGCCAGAGAGGCCAGGGCCTGGTCATAGGCATTGATCAGCTGCACCGGATCGGGCAGGTCGGGAATCACCGGCGGCGCGGGGGCCTCCGCCCGGGGCTGCACCTTCGGCTCCTCCGGAGTCCCGGTCGATTCGACAGTCGTGGTCATTGGTTCTCTCTCCTCTCTCGCTGAATGGGGACGGCGATTATCGGGCGGGCGGGAGAGGGAACGCAACCCGTGTTTGGAGTGCGGCAGCGATGCTGCCGCTTTCAAAGCGGCGGCATCGCCGCCGCACTCCAAAAGACTCTCTCTACGCTCACCGCCGTCTACTCGCACGCCCGTACAGGACGGTCGCAAGAAGACGCCTTGCTTCCGTATCGCTGGTGAATCGACACCTGAATTGCGTGCGCGGCGGCCGTGGTATCGCGTGCGGACTCAGGGAAAGACGACCACGTTGAACGCCTGCGTCAGGTGACACCCCTCCGCATCCGTGACCGTGATCAGGACCACGGACTCGCTCTCTTCCCGAGGCACGCCGACGATGCGTCCGCTCGGCGTCAGGTGCAGGCCCTCGGGAAGGACCCCTTCGTGGATCTCGAAGTGGTACGGCTCGGTCCCGCTCACGGCAACGATCGGAAAGTTCCCCGGCTCGTCGACGTGGAAGGCCTCGATCGCCTCGGTCTCGTACGTCAGAAGACACTGCGCGCTGGCGATCGTCGGGACGGACAGCAGAAGGATTCCGAGGAAGAGTGCGGATCTCACGAGGTTCTCCTTTCGCGCTGGTGATCGGCAAGTATAGGCGCGCTCACCGGACCCGGATCGTCACCTTCCCTCGGGCCATGCCCATGCCCACGTAACGGATCGCCTCGGGGGCCTCGTGCAGCGGGTAGTGCCGGTCGATCGCCGGCGCGATCGTCCCTGCTGCCGTGAGCTCGGCCAGCAGTGCGAGGGCGTCGGGGTCGCTCTTCGAAACAAACGGTGCGAACCGCTGGGGGACGAAAGGGGACAGCGCGACCGCCTTCAACATTCGGTCGGCCGGCGCCAGCCATCGACCCGGCGGGCCGCCGATCGCCACAAAGATGCCGTTTCGCGCCATGATCCGCCGGCACTCTCGCAGCTTACGGCTCCCACCGATATCGAACACGACGTCATGGCGCGCGTCGCGGCGGGTGAAGTCCTCGACGCGGTGGTCGATGACCTCGTCCGCGCCTAGGGAGCGGACCAGATCGATGCTCTCCGTGCGTGTCACGGCGGTGACGCGCGCGCCGAGCCACTTCGCGATCTGCACGGCAAACGTGCCCACGCCGCCGCCGGCGCCGTTGATCAGGACGCTCTGGCCCGGCTGCAGGCGGGCCCGGTCGCGCAGCCCCTGGAGCGCGGTCTGACCGGCGACGGGCAGCGTCGCGGCCCGTTCGTAGTCGAGTCCGGGCGGCATCGACGCGAGCCGCTTTTCCGTCGTCGCCGCGTATTCGGCGAAGCTGCCGTTCCCTCCTCCGAGCACATCGTCGCCGGGCTTGAACCGCGTGACGTTCCTGCCGACGCCGACGACCCGGCCGGCGAGATCCACGCCCCGGATCGGGTTCCTCGGCGTGCGCCGGCCTTCGGCGATGCGGACGAGATACGGCACCCCACGGGTCGTGTGCCAGTCCAGGGCGTTGACCGACGCCGCGTGGACTTGCACGAGGACGCCGTCGTCGCCGATGCCCGGCCTCTCGACCTCGCGCAGGGAGAGCACGTCCGGTGAGCCGTACCCGTGTTGAACGATGGCTTGCATCAAGCCTCCGCGGCTCCATCTTAGAATCAACGGCCTCGATGGCGCTCTTCGAATTCGACCTGGTCCCGGTCCAGGACATCAATCCATGGGGAGACCCCGGCGATCAGAGTCTGGGCTGGTACGCGCTGACCCTCGGCTTCTTTCACATGCCGGTCGGCGACCAGGTGCTCTGCCGGTACACGCCGGAAATCGTGTCCCACTGGGGCAGCCCGTCGTACTCCCATGCGTACTACGAGATCGGGGCCTTTGCGCGCGACATTCTCGGAAGCGTCGCTTCCGGCGTCGCGGCTCTCCCGGAAACGTTCGAGGCACTCGTGCGGAATTGCGACCTGCTCGACCGGCTCCGGAAACAAGGCAAGGATGATCGCGATCAGTACTACACGGCCTGGCGCTGGGTCGGAGAGCGCTCGCCGTGGATCTCGTACCTGACGTTCTCGCCGCAGTTCGAGTTCTTCCGCGTCGGCGACGACGTCTTCGTCCACTGGGACAACCGTCACCATTCGGACGATGGCATCCCGGTCTGGACGGCGCAGCACGGCGTGCATGTCCTGCCCGTCGACGCGTTTCTCCGGGAATGTCACGACTTCGCCGATCGTCTCTTCGCCGCCATGAGCGAGCGCATCGACGCGATCGAGGCCGGAACGGCGCGGCCGCGGATTCCGCTGGATGTCCAGTCGCTGCGCCGGGAGCACGAGCGGTGGGTGGCCGAGTACAGGTCGTGCCTGGACTTCAGCGGGTACGCACCGGACATCCCGTGGTCCGAAACCGAGGCCGCGCTGCGGGAGATCGCGGAGAAGAGCGGCATCCGGCTCTAGCGCTTCCGGTGTACGATTCCCGCACCGAGAGAGACACTGATCGTGGACGGCGAGCAGGGACTTGCCCAACTGATCGAAGCTCTGCCCATCGGCGTCTTCATCCTGGCCGCGGATGGCACGGCCCTCTATGCCAATGCCACCGCGAAGGAGCTGCTGGGCAGGGGAATCGGCGAGGGAGACCAGGCGTCCAACCTGGGAGAGCGGTTTGCCGCCTACCGGGCCGGGACCGCCGAGCTCTACCCCTCCGCGGAAATGCCCATCGTCCGGGCTCTCGGCGGCGAGCGATCCCTCGTCGACGATATGGAAATCGATCGGCATGGACAGCGCGTCGCGCTCGAGGTGACGGCCACGCCCATCCTGGACGGCGACTCCCGGGTTCTGTACGCGGTCGCTGTGTTCCAGGACGTCACCGAGAAGAAGCGCGCTCAGCGCGCCCTGGCCGCGTTGAACGAAGAGCTGGAGCTGGAGATCCAGCGGAGAACGGCCGACCTCGCGCAGCTGGTCGCCGTGCTGAAGCGGGAGATCGCCGCGCGCCGCACCTACGAAAACGAGCTCCTCGGCGCCAAGAGCGAGGCCGAACGCGCCAACCGCGCCAAGAGCGTCTTCCTCATGAACGTCAGCCACGAGCTCCGCACGCCCCTGCACCAGATCATCGGCTTCAGCGACCTGGTGACGGAGCGGATCTCCGACGAGCGCACCCGAAAACTCGCCGAGACCAGCGCCGGCAGCGCCCGGGAACTCCTGGACAAGGTGGATGCCCTCATCGAGCTGGCGCGTGCGGATGCCGCGCAACCGCTGCCGGCAGCCGCCGAGTTCGACCTGCACGCCGTGGTCACCAGCGTCGCCGCGACCTTCGGCGTGCCGTTCGAGCCCGACCAGCCTCTCGGCCGCGTGCGCGGCCATGAAGACGGCGTCCGCCAGGTCCTCGTGGACGTCTGCCGCTCCTGCGAATCCGCTCCCGGCTCGCTCGACGGCGCACTCACGGCCAGACGCGAATCGGAGCGCGTAGTCCTGCACATCCCGGACGAGAGCCTGGCCAGGCGCGTGCGCGCCCTGGACGGAATGTTCGGCGAGACCCCGCAGGAAGACAGCTCCCGCTACCACCAGCAGCCGGTCGACCTCCGCCTCGCCGTCGCCCGCACCCACGCCCGCCGCCTCGGCGGCGACATCATCGCCATGCCCGGGGAGGGTGCGGTGGAGCTGTCGTTCTCGTTCTCGGAGTGACCAAGGTGTCATTCCGAGCGTGAGCGAGGAACCTGGGCGGGTCGGTGGTGCGCATCTTGGCTTGTTGCCATGCATGGCGCTGCAGTAGCTGACTACGGCGTGCGTCTGGATATCGATCCGACGTGGCGCAGATCCCGGCACGTCCCTCACCACCGGTAGTTCGTCGATCGACAGAACGCGCAGTCGACGCGGCCTTCACCGACCAGGGTCCGGCCGCATCGATGGCATTCGTCCCGCTGCGCGACGTGCGTCACGATCGCCTTGGCGGATCGGAGGTCGCAGCCTGCCCGGAAAAGGACATCCATGGCGTCGACAGTTCGTCCGAGGCGGAGCTCGGCCAGCACGTTGGACTTCGTCGCGGCGGTGAGCGTTTCCGGCTCGTCCCATGCTCCTCCGCAGCGGAGGCAGTGCACGGAACGATCGGTCATGTCGGCCGCCTCTCGGGCGATGATGTCTTTCGTGTCCAGCCGCCGGCCGGTGGTCATCCAGTGGTCCATGTTCGAATGGCCACGTTTGCCACCGGCACCGCCCTCGCTCTTGCCTTTGGGCACTCCTATGCCGACCCCCTACTCCTGCGAATCGACCTTCAACAAGAACGCGGCACTGGCATCCGCCGCGACCCGCGCAACGGCTTCATCGAGGCTCGACCGTTCGGCCTTCCCCACCATCTCGTAGATCGTGAAGCACTCCTCCATGGACGAGGCGCCAAAGATCTTCTGCACGGTTCGGGCGAGCTTGTCTTCGCCGCCTCGGCGGAGGACCTTCAGAATAGCCAGGGTGCGGTTTTGGGGCATGACTAATGTTCGCCGAGCATGGACGCCTTTTCGCGCCGGAACCAGCCCGTCGCCAGGAGGGCCGGAAGGAGAGTGATCGAGGCCAGGCAGCTGAGGGCGATGCCGACGACGGACGCGAGGCCGATCGAGCGCACGCCGGGATAGTGGGAGATGGCGAAGGAGGCGAAGCCGACGACGGACATGAGCGCGGCCAGCACCACCGCCCGCCCGGTCTCCAGGGCGTTCTCCCCGAACTCGTCCGGGGACTCGTCGTAGCGCTGGAGCATGTACACGGCGTAGTCGGTGGCCGTGCCGACGAGCATCAGCCCGACGAAGATGTTCATGAAGTTGAACTCGAGGTCGAGCGCGGCCATGAAGCCGAGCATGCACGTGCAGCCGGCGATGAAGGGGACGAAGACGAAGCAGGCCCGGGTGAAGGAGCGGAAGCCGATCCAGAGCAGGCCGAAGACCAGGGCGAAGCCGAGGAGGCTGGCCCGGATGGCGTCGGCGGTGGTGATGCCGCGCAGGGTCTCGGAGACGAGGTTGACGCCGGTGAGCACACCCTCGGGATGCCGCCTGCGGAACTCCTGCAGCTCGGCGGGCAGAAAGCGCGGCCACTTGCCGGTGGTGGGATAGACGTAGACCACGGACATGTAGCCGTTTGGCGTCTTCTTGAGGAAGCGCTGTACCGACTCGCCGAGGCCGAGGCGCTCGAGTTGCTCGACGGTGAGCGGCTGGCGCTGGGCCAGGGCCTGGGCGAAGAGCGGCAGCACGTGGTCGTAGGCCTCGGCGCGGAAGTCGTTCGCCACCAGGGCCGCGCGGAAGGTCCGCTCGATGCGCGGGAAGGAGAACGCGCCCTGCTCTCCCCGCTGCAGCATGGCAATGACCTGGCGCTGGCGGGCCTCGCTCGGCAGGAACGTGGTGATGGACTGGAAGGAGCCGATGACGCCTTTGCGCGACAGCGCCTCCAGCTCCGGGATGGCCCGCTCGGTTTTGGCGATGGCCTCGGCCGGCGTCCTGCCGTGGACGCCGTACATCATGGCGTCGAAGGACTGGCCGAAGCGTTTCGTCACCGCTTCCTGCAGGCTGACGGCATCGTTGCCGGTGGCGCGCAGGCTCTGCAGGCTGTCGCTGAAGCGCACGTTCCGCGCGAAGATCGCGCCGACGATCACGATCGCGATCCAGGCGACGATCACGAGCTTCGGATGGGCGATGCTCTTGCGCACGACCCGGCCCGAGCCCAGGGCGTGCACGCGCAGGGAGCGCTTCTCGCCGCGCCGCCGCTCGACCATGACCAGGAGGGCCGGGAAGACGAACATCACCGCCAGGAGGAACACCATGATCCCGCTGCCGGTGAGGAATCCGAGCTCGCTCATGCCCCGAAAGTCCGTGGCCAGGAAGGCGTAGAACGTGGCCGCGGTGGTGAGCGCGCCGACGACCACGCCGGGCAGGGTGTGGCGCATCAGTGTCCGCACGGCCTCGGCGACCGCGGCGCCGCGATTGCGCTCGTCGACGAAGCGCTCGTAGAGCACGGTCATGAAGTCGAGCCCCAGGCCGGCCAGGAGGGCGGCGAAGCCGGTGCTGGCCGCGGAGAGGGTGCCGTAGACGATCGCGCCGAGGCCGAAGGTGATGATGATCGCGGCGATCATCGGCGCGGCGGCGTAGAGCATCGCCGAGGGCCGGCGGTAGGCGTAGAGGTAGAGCAGCAGCACCCCGATCATCGAGGTGATGCTGTTCACGGTCATGTCCCGCTGGATGATCTTCTCGTCGTTGGCGGCGATGGCGTAGCCGCCGGTGTAGCCGATCGTCGGAAGCGGGACGCTGGGGTTTTCGGACTGGAACTGTTTCGAGGCCTCATCGATCAGCGTCCGCGTCT
>JBIOTX010000330.1:0-4165 GCA_044866315.1 Thermoanaerobaculia bacterium
CGAATCCGAACCGGCGGGCTGAGAGCCCGCCGCTCCACTCTCGAACCTTCGAAAGCTCGATTCGAGTCATCGAAGGCTCCATTCGAGTCATCGGAACCTTGATTCGAGGTATCGAAGTCTTGCCAGCGTCTAGTGCGCCCCGACGGGCATGTCCAGCCGCCGGTACCGCTTCGTCCCCGGCAGACACGACTTGTGCTCGACGTGGTGCAGGTACTCGTCGCGGAACTTCTTCACCGAGGAGATGACCGGGCCGATGGCCGCGTCACCCAGGGCGCAGAGGGACTTGCCGCCGATGTTGTCGGACATGTCCAGGAGGAGGTCGGCGTCCTGCGGGCGTCCTTCCCCGCGCTCGAGGCGGTCGAGGATCGACTCCATCCAGTTCGTCCCCTCCCGGCAGGGCGTGCACTGGCCGCACGACTCGTGGGCGAAGAACTTCGCCAGGCGCCAGACGGCGTCGACGATGCAGACCGTGTCGTCGAGGACGATGATCCCGGCCGAGCCGAGCATCGAGCCGGCCTTCATCAGGGCGTCGAAGTTGAGGGGGATGTCGATCTCATCGGGGGTGAGCATCGGCGCGGACGCGCCGCCGGGGATGACCGCCTTGAGCTTGCGGTCGCCGGTGATGCCGCCGCAGTGGTCGTAGATCAGCTCCTTGAGGTTCATCCCCATCGGGAACTCGTACACGCCCGGCTTCTTCACCCGGCCGGAGACGCAGTAGAGCTTCGGCCCGGTGTTCTTGGGCGTGCCGAAGCTCTTGAACCAGTCCGCACCGTTGCGGACGATGAGCGGCACGCAGGCCAGGGTCTCCACGTTCTGCACGACCGTCGGCCCGCCGAACACACCCACGACCGCCGGGAAGGGCGGCTTGACCCGCGGCTGGCCGCGGTGGCCTTCGACGGACTCGATGAGGCCCGTCTCCTCGCCGCAGATGTAGGCCCCCGCGCCGCGGTGCACGGTGATGTCGAAGTCGAAGCCGCTGCCGAAGACGTTCTTGCCGAGGAAGCCCTTCGCGCGCGCTTCCTCGAGCGCCTTCACCAGCACGGTCGCGCCGTAATGGAACTCGCCGCGGATGTAGATGTACGACATCGGGTTCGAGCCGATGGCGTAGGCGGCGATGATCATCCCCTCGATGAGCAGGTGCGGGTCCTTCTCGATGATGACCCGGTCCTTGAACGTGCCCGGCTCGGCCTCGTCGGCGTTGGCCAACAGGTACGTCGGCTTCGGCGCGTTCTTCGGGACGAAGCCCCACTTGTTGCCGGTCGGAAAGCCCGCCCCGCCGCGGCCGCGCAGCTCGGAGTCCTTGACCAGCTGCACGACCTCCTCCGGCTTCATCGTCGTGAGCGCCTTGCGGGCGTCTTCGTATCCGCCGGCCTCGATGTACGTCTCGATCGACGTCGAGTTCGGCTTGTCGATATTGGCGGTGAGCACCTTGATGGGGTCGGTCATTTCAGGCGCTCCAGGAGCTTGTCCATCTTCTCCACGCTCATGTTCTCGTGGTAGTCGTTGTTGACCTGCACGACCGGGGCGGTGCCGCAGGAGCCGAGGCACTCGACTTCGAGGACGGTGTAGAGGCCGTCTTTGGTCGTCTCGTGCGGGTTCACGTCCAGGCGGTCGCAGAGGTGCTCGTAGATGTCGTAGGCGTTGGAGACCATGCAGCTGAGGTTCGTGCAGACGCGCAGGCGGTACTTGCCCACCGGCTTCTGGTCATACATGTCGTAGAACGACACCACCCCGAACACGGTCGCCGGCGAGAGGTCGAGCAGTCCGCCCACGTAGTGGACCACCTCGGGGGAGATGTATCCCCAGAGCTCCTGGGCGAGGTGCAGCGTCGGCAGGAGCGCGGCTTCCTTGGTCGGATAGCGGGTCAGGATCCAGTCGAAGCGCTTCTTGGCTTCTTCGGGGAACTCGACGTGCTTGTTCGGGTCGGGGAAACGGTCGGGTGCGTAAGGGTTGTCGGGCTTGAGATCAGCCATGGGTGGTTACTTCCAGTCGAACGCGTTCTTCTTCCAGACGTAGACGTAGCCCACACCCAGGAGAAGGATGAAGAGCAGCATCTCCCCGAACACATACCACGACACGGCGTGGCGGTAGATCACCGCCCAGGGGTAGAGGAACGCCGCCTCGATGTCGAAGAGGATGAACAGCATCGCGATCTGGTAGAAGCGGACGTTCACGCGCTTGCGGTTCTCATCCAGCAGGGGCACGCCGCTCTCGTAGGGGGAGAGCTTGGACGGGTTCCGCTGATGCCGGCCGACGATCCAGTTCAGCCCCAGGAAAATCGCCCCAAACGCCGCGGCGACGAAGAGCATGATCAGGATGGGGACGTAGCTGTTGGTCATAAAAGCGCGCGAATGCTACTGGAAGAAGTAGCCAGTTGCCAGTTGCCAGTGGAAGTTGCTGGCTACTGGCTACTGGCTACTGGCCACTCCCCCAGCAAACTCCGTTCTAACGCGTTTCTAACCCTCCCCTGCTCGACGCCGCCTCCTTCCCGGCAGAGGTTCGGGGGATGCGTCGTCTGGCTCTCGCTCTTCTGCTCGCTCTCGCCTGTTCGAAGGAGCCCGCCCCACCACCCGCCCCGAAGGCCCCGGTCTGGCCGCAGCTGGCCCGGTTCGAGCCGATGAAGGTCCCGCCCGGCAATCCGCTCACGCGGGAGAAGGTCGCCCTCGGCCGCAAGCTCTTCTTCGACCCGCGCCTGTCCGGCGACCGCTCCACCTCCTGCTCGGGCTGCCACGAGCCGAAGTACGGCTACACCATCGGCGCGGCCAAACCGATCGGCGCGTACGGGATCGAGCAGAACCGGGCCTGCCCCTCCCTCATCAACGCCGGCTACGCGAAGGGCTACTACTGGGAAGGCGCGCCTGTGCCGCTGGAAAAGGCCATCGCCGGGGTCTGGAAGTTCATCCTCGCTCCGGAAGGCGAGGGGCGGCCGACCATGGACCAGGTCGCGGCGCGGCTGAACGAGGACGCGGCGTTGCGCGCGGAGTTCGTGGCCGTGTTCGGCCGCGAGGCCAATTCGGAGAATGCCATCCAGGCCCTGGCGTCCTTCGTCCGCACCCTCGTCCCCACCGGCGCGGCCTGGGTGCGCTTCCACGACGGCGACGCCTCCGCGCTCTCGCCCGACGCCCGGCGCGGCTACGAGGTCTTCGACGCCAAGGCCCGCTGCACCAACTGCCACGCCGGCTTGCTGCTCACCGACCGGCTCCGCCACGACGTCGGCACCGGCAAACCGTTCAAGACCCCCACGCTGCTGAACATCGGCCGTTCCGCTCCCTACTTTCACGACAACCGCACGGTCGCGCTGGAGGAGGCGGTCGACCGGATGCTGGCCGGAGGGTTCCCGACCGGAACGCCCGATCCGCAGCTGAAGGCCGTCACGCTGACGGCGGAGGAACGCGGCCTCCTGCTCGCGTTCCTCCGCGAGCTGAACGCGGATCCGGCCTCACTCGACTGACTCGAGCTGGAGGACCTTCATCCCGCTGCGCTCGACGACCGTGCCCTTGGCCGTGACCTTCTTGCCGGCCTTGCCGGCGACCTTCTCCTTGACCGAGACCGGCTTCTCGTTCACCAGGAGATACAGCGTCCCGTCCTCGGCGAGAAGGCCCGCCGGGACGTCGCGGCTGATGCAGGCGTTGGCGCAGCCGGCGTGCTCTTCGCCGCTCGCGCCGCGGGCGGTGTAGCAGTGGAGGTCGACGATCGTGCCGGCGATGGTGACCTGCGTCGAGAGGAGGAGAATCATGGCGATGTGTTTCATGGCGGACAACATTGGCCATGGCCCGACCCCTGTCGATTAGAAAGGTGTTAGAACAAGCCTAAATGCTTCGTTTCGGTCCCTTCGCGCTCGATCCCGAGACCGGGGAGCTCCGCCGGGACGGCGTGCTCGTGCCTCTCGCGCCGCAGCCGTTCCGGCTGCTCCTGGCGCTGGCCGAGCGCCCGGGCGAGCTGGTGACGCGGGAGGAGCTGCGCAGCCGGGTCTGGGACGACGGCACGTTCGTCGACTACGAGCGCGGCCTCAACTTCTGCGTCCTCCAGGCCCGCACCGCCCTCGGCGACGATGCCAAGAACCCGCGGTACATCGAGACGCTCCCGAAGCGGGGGTATCGGTTCATTGGACCCGGGCTGCGCGCATCCGCTCCGAAAGGGCTCGACGGCGCACTGCGTAGTCGAA
>JBIOTX010000331.1:0-29460 GCA_044866315.1 Thermoanaerobaculia bacterium
GCCGGTGATCAGCGCGTCGAGCTGGAGGCGGCCGGCGAGGTAGAGGGCGATCAGGCGCGGGACGTCCCGCTGCAGGCAGGTGGAGCCCATGCGGCTGCCGAGGAGGCGCTGTTCGCTCCAGACGAGGTCGAAGACGCGCAAGGGGGCGGTGTCGCGGATGCCGGGCATGCCGACGACGACGACGGTGCCGCCGCGGCGGATGGTGCGGAGGGCGTCGGTGACGGCGCTGGGGTTGCCGACGGTGACGAAGGCGGAGTCGGCGCCGCGGATGGTTTTCGGATCCATGGTCGTGTCCGTCGCGCCGAAGGCGCGGGCGGCTTCGAGGCGGGATTCGAGGCGGTCGACGGCGATGATGGAGCTCGCGCCGGCGAGGGCGGCGGCCTGGATGGCGTTGAGGCCGACGCCGCCGGCGCCGATGACGACGACGCGCTCGCCCTGCTGGACTTTCGCGGTGTTCCAGACCGCCCCGGTGCCGGTGATGACGCCGCAGCCGAGGAGGGCGGCGCGGTCGAGGGGCATCTCCTCGGGGACGCGCACGAGCTGGGATTGGTCCACGATCGCTTGCTCGGCAAACGCGCCGACGTTGATGCCTTGGCGGAGCGGCTCGCCGCGTGCGTTGCGCAATCGGGACTCGGTATCGAGGGGGAAGACGGCGTCACAGTTGTGGGTCGCGCCGCTAGCGCAGTGGCGGCAGCGGCCGCACGAGCGAAGCAGGGAAATGACGACGCGGTCGCCGCGCTGCACGGCGGTCACATCCGGGCCGGTGTCCTCGACGATGCCCGCGGCTTCGTGGCCGCACACGAGCGGCAGGGTGCCGGCCCAGTCGCCGCGCATCATGTGGACGTCACTGTGGCAGACGGCGGTCGCGGCGATGCGCACTTGCACTTCGCCGCTCTTCGGCGCGTCCAGCTCGACGTCTTCGATGACGAGCGGCTCGCCGAAGGCGTAGCAGACGGCGGCCTTCACCGGCGCTCCATGTCCCGGGCGACGGTGCGCGACGCCGCGAAGAGCACGAACGCGAGGAGGATGCAGAGCACGGGCACGGCGTACATCGCCGAGTGCAGGCCGGCGCCTCGGAAGGGCTCGAGCTCGGCGGCGCCGGCGGCGGCGCGACGGGTGAAGTGGTCGCTGAGCATGCCCGTGGCCAGCGGGCCGAAGGACGCGCCGAGGACGTACATGGCGAAGAAGTAGAGGGCCATGGCCGTGCCGCGCATGGATGGGGCGACGACGTCCTGCAGCGTGGCGTAGACGCTGGCGTAGTAGACGTACATGAACGCGCAGGCGGCGGCGCCGAGGATGACGAAGAGGATCGTGTCCTTCTGCGGGCGAGCGAGCGCGGCCCACATGAGCGGCGCGGAGATCGCGGACGCGATGGTGGCCACGAGGAGGCGGCCGTCCTTGCGCCGCACGCCCCAGCGGTCGGCGAGCGCGCCGCCGACAAGCAATCCCGGGATGCCGGAGAGGCCGTAGACGATCGTGGTCATGACGCCGGCCTGGCGCAGGTCGGCGGCGTGATAGCGCATCAGCAGCGGCGCGAGGAACGAGCCGAGCGCATACATGTTGAAGTTGTGCAGCGCGCCGGAGAGGATCAGCCACCAGAGGGTGGGGATGCGGAGGAGCGTGCGCCAGGGAGACGACGCAGTAGATACGACGTGATCCTGCGCACCGCGCGGGGGCTCGGTGATGAAGAGCGCCGCGATGGCCGCGAGCACGCCGGGGATGCCGGCCACGTAGAACGCGGCGCGCCAGCCGTAGGCGTGGGCGACGTAGCTGCCGACAAAGTACGAGAGGGCGATGCCGATCGGCAGGCCCATCATGAAGACGGACATGGCCCGCGCGCGCCGCGCGGGCGGGAAGAGATCGCCGATGAGCGACGTCCCCGCGGGCGCGCATGCGGCCTCGCCCACACCGACGCCGAGGCGCGTCGCGAAGAGCTGCCAGTACGTGCGCGTGAGTCCGGAGACGGCAGTGAGCGCGCTCCAGACGAAGACTGCCGCGGCGAGGATGGTCTTGCGCGGGGCGCGGTCGCTGAGACGCCCGAGGGGCACGCCGACGAAGGCGTAGAGCAGGGTGAAGGCCGTGCCGAGCGCGCCGAGGGCGCTGTCGGAGAGGCCCCACTCCCGGCGGATCGGCTCGCCCAGCGCGCCGCCGATCACGCGGTCGAAGAAGTTCATCGTGTTGATCACGAAGAGGACGGTCAGGGCGTACGCGGTGCGGCCTTTCTCGCTCATCGTCCCTGAAACTCCGGCTTGCGCTTCTCCAGGAACGCGCGCATGCCTTCCTTCTGGTCGGCGGTGGCGAAGAGGAGCTGGAAGGCCTTGCGCTCCAGCATGAGGCCGGCCTGGAGCGAGGAGTCCTCGCCCGCGAGCACGGCCTCCTTGATTTGCATGATGGCCAGCGGCGGCAGCGCGGCGATGGTCTTCGCGATGGCCAGCGCGCGATCGAGCACCTCGGCGTCGGCGACGACTTCGCTGACGAGGCCCATCGCCAGCGCGTCGCGCGCGGGGACGGGCTCGCCCGTGAGCAGGATCTTCATCGCCCGGAACTTGCCCACCGCGCGGACGAGCCGCTGCGTGCCTCCCGCGCCGGGCATGATCCCCACGCGCACTTCCGGCTGGCCGAAGCTCGCGCTCTCACCGGCCACGATGACGTCCGCGTGCATGGCCAGCTCGCAGCCGCCGCCGAGGGCGTAGCCGTTCACGGCGGCGATGACGGGCTTCGGACAATTGGCGATCGGCTCCCACAGCCGCTCGCTGCGCCGGGCGAACATCTCCACCGGCGTGCGCTCGACCATGTCCCTGAGATCGGCGCCCGCGGCGAAGATCTTCTCGCCTCCGGTGAGGACGATGCAGCGCGTGACCTCGTCGACACCGAGCTCCGCGAACCGATCCGCGAGCGCGCCGAGCTCCGCGAACCGATCCGCGAGCGCCTGCCGCACGGCGAGGTTCAGCGCGTTCCGCGCCTCGGGACGATTCAGACGGATGACCGCGACGCGCTCATCGGGCCGCTCGAGAAGGACTTCGCTCATGCCTGCACCTCATGCGTTCCGGCGCAGCACGTGCCGCGCGATGACCATGCGATGGACCTCGGACGGGCCGTCGTAGATGCGGAAGGCGCGGACCTCGCGGTAGAAGTGCTCGAGCGGCGTGTCGCCGGAGACGCCGAGGGCGCCGCAGATCTGCACCGCGCGGTCGACGATCCGGTTCACCGCCTCGGCGACGAAGGTCTTGCAGATCGAGGACTCGTGGCGGATCTCGCTCCCCTGCTCGTGGGCCCAGCCGGCGTGCAGGACCATCAGCCGCGAGGCGTGCAGCTCGATCTCCGAGTCGGCGATCATCCACTGGATGGACTGGTGCTCGGCGAGCTTCTTCCCGAACGCAGCGCGCTGCTTCGCGTAGTCGGTGGCGATGTCGATGGCGCGCTGGGCGATGCCAATCCAGCGCATGCAGTGGGTGAGGCGCGCGGGGCCGAGGCGCACCAGGGCGAGGCGGAAGCCGTCGCCGACCTTGCCGACGATGGCGGAGTCGGGGACGCGGACCTTCTCGAAGTCGACCTCACCGTGGCCGCCGAGGCCGTGGCCGCCCATCACCGGCACGTTGCGCACGAAGCGGTAGCCGGGCGTGTCGGTAGGGACGAGGAACATCGTTGCGCGGTGATGGCGGTCAGCGTCGGGATCGGTGACGGCCATGACGACCGCGAAGGCCGCGCCGTCCGCGCCACTGGCGAACCACTTGCGGCCGGAGATCTCCCAGCCGCCATCCACACGCACCGCGCGCGTCTGCATCATCGTCGGATCGGATCCCGCGCCGGGCGCGGGCTCGGTCATGGCGAAGCAGGAGCGGATCTTCCCCTCGACCAGCGGCTTGAGGTACTGCTCGCGCTGCTCTGCGCTGGCGTGATGGGCGAGGAGGTGCATGTTCCCCTCGTCGGGCGCGCTGCAGTGCAGGGCGATCGGCCCGAGGAAGCTGCGTCCGGCCTGCTCGAAGAGCACGCACATGGCCACTGTGCCGAGTCCGAGGCCGCCGTATTCGCGCGGGAGCTGCGGGCCGAAGATGCCCGCGGCACGTGCCTTCGCGCGCAATTCGGCGACGAGCTCCTCGCTGAACGGCCGCGACTCCGCGGGGATCACCTCGTCGCGCACGAACGCGGCGACGCGGTCGCGGAGCTCGACGAGGTGCGGATCGAGATCGAAGTTCATTGCAGGTTCTCGAAGACCGTGGCCGCGCCCTGGCCGCCGCCGACGCACATGGTGACCAGGCCGTACTTCGACTTCCGGCGGCGCATCTCGCCGAGGATCTGCACGGTCAGCTTCGCGCCGGAGGCGCCGAGCGGATGGCCGAGGGCGATGGCGCCGCCATTCACGTTCACGCGCTCCGGGTCCATCCCCAGCTCGCGCATGACCGCCAGGGCCTGGCAGCCGAAGGCCTCGTTCAACTCGATGACATCCATGTCCTCGAGCTTGAGGCCGGCGAGCTTGAGCGCCTTCGGCACCGCAACCACCGGGCCCATGCCCATGATCTCCGGCGGCACGCCTCCGACGGCGAAGGACACAAAGCGCGCGAGCGGCTTGAGCCCCAGCTCTTCGGCGCGCCTGCGCGACATCACCACCACCGCGGCCGCGCCGTCCGAGGTTTGGCTGGAGTTGCCGGCGGTGACCACGCCCTTGGCGTGGAACACGGGCTTCAGCTTCGCCAGCGCGGCCTCGTTCGTGTCCGCGCGCGGACCCTCGTCCTTGTCGAAGGTGAAGCGGCGCTGCTCGTCGACCTCGTTGATCTCCACCTCAAGGGGGATGATGCCGTCGTCCGCGAACTTGCCCGCCTCCTGCGCGGCGATGGCGCGCTGGTGGCTGCGCAGGGCGAACGCGTCGGCGTCCTCGCGCGAGACGTTGTACTTGCGGGCGACGTTCTCCGCGGTCAAACCCATGTTCAGGTAGACGTCGGGGTCGTGCTCGACGAGGTACGGGTTCGGGCGGAAGCGGTTCACGCCGCGGACCATGCTCATCGACTCCGTGCCGCCGGCGATGATCTGCTCGGCCATACCGGCCATGATCCGCTCCGCGGCCATGGCGATGGTCTGCGAGCCGGAGGAGCAGAAGCGATTGACGGTGACCGCGGGGACGCTGTCCGGCAGGCCGGCGCGCAGCGATGCGATGCGCGCGACGTTCGTCCCCGACTCCCCCTCGGGGGTCGCGCAGCCGAGGATCACGTCGTCGACCTCCTCGGGCTTGATCTGCGGGTTGTTCGCGATCAGCGCGCGGATCACATCCGCGGCCATGTCGTCCGGACGGGTGGTACGCAGCGAGCCGCGCGGCGCTTTTCCAACGGCGGTGCGAAGACCCGCGACGATGACGGCTTCGTTCATGAGAGCTCCTTGAAGAGAATGCAGGTGGCGGTTCCGTGCGCGTACAGCGTGCCGGCAGCGTCGACGATACGCCCCTCGGCGGTCGCGGTGCGGCCGCCCGCATGGACGACCGTGGCGGTGCAGGTCAGCGGTCCGGCGTCGCGCTGGATCGCGCGCACGTAGTTGATCTTCATTTCCAGGGTGGTGAACACCTTCCCGGCGGGCATGACCGTGTTCACGGCGCTGCCGAGGGCGCTGTCGAGGAGGGTGGCGGCGAAGCCGCCGTGGGCGATGCCGAGGCCGTTCTCGTAGTCCGAGCGCATCTCGGCGGTGATCACGACCCGGCCCTCTTCCACCTCGGTGAAGCGCAGGCCGAGCAGGCGCACCATCGGCCCGCTGGCGATCTCGCCGCGGGCGACGCGGCGGATGTACTCGAGTCCGGTCATCACGGCGCGCATGGTCTTTTAGTTCCGCAGCGGCTTGCCGGTCTTGAGCATGTGCTGGATGCGGTCGAGCGTCCTCTGCTCGCCGAGGAGACCGACGAACGTCTCGCGCTCGAGGTCGAGCAGGTACTGCTCGCTCACCCACTGGCCGCTGGACAGCTCGCCGCCGCACAGCACGTGGGCGAGCTTGCCGCTGATCACGGCGTCGTATTCGGTCATGTAGCCGCCCTGCTGGAGGACGTAGATCGCGGCCTTGAGCGCGGCGCGGACATCGCGTCCGGCGGCGTAGCAGTTCGGACCTTCCACCGGCGGCGCGTAGCCCTCGGCAGCGAGCTCGATCGCCTCGGCCTTGGCCTCGAAGAGGAGGTGATCGCGATTCATGACGATGCGGTCGGCATCGCTGAGGAACCCGAGATCACGCGCCTCGGCCGCACTCGACGACACCTTCGCCGCGCCGACGGTCTGGAGGATGTTCTGCAGGTACGGCAGCGGGTCGGCGCCAGGAGTGCGCTTCATCGCCGGCGAGACGACGCGACGGACCATCTCCTTGCAGCCGCCTGCGCCGGGGATCAGGCCGACGCCGACTTCGACGAGACCCATGTAGGTCTCCCCAGCGGCGACGACGCGCGACGCGGCCATGCACACCTCGACGCCGCCGCCGAGGGTGCGGCCGAACGGCGCGGCGACGATGGGTTTGGCGGAGAAGCGGACGCGCATCAGCGCGTCCTGCATCGCCTTCACCGCCGTATTCGGATCGCCCGCCAGTCCGCCGGCGAGGTTCGCGCCGACACAGAAGTCCTGGCCCTCGTTCCCGATCACGAGGCCGATCCACTCGCCGCGCTCCAGCTCGTCCACGGCCTCGACGAGCATCGCCGTGATGTCGTCGTCGAGCGTGTTCATCTTGGTGTGGAACTCCAGGGCAAGCACGCCGTCGCCGAGGTCGCGCAGCGTGGCGCCCTTGTTCGACTTGACGACTTGGCATTCCTGCAGGGAGATCTGGCGCGGGTCCTTGGGAACCGGGACGTATTTTTTCGCGCGCGGGTCGTAGACCGTGCCGTCGCGATAGAACGTCTCGTAGCCGGCGTCGAGCATCTCGCGCACCCATGGCGCGCCGTCGATGGCATCGATGGTGTCGCGGACGCCGATCTTGTCCCACAGCTCGAACGGGCCGTAGTCGTGGGAGAAGCCCCAGCGCACGGCGCGGTCGATGCTCACCAGGTCGTCGCTGATCTCCGGCACGCGGCGGGAGGCGTAGCCGAGGGAGTTGTAGACGATGTGCCGGGCGAGCGCGCCGGCCTTGTCGTCCTGTTGCAGGACGAACCGCAGCCGCTCCGGCAGCGACTTGATCTTCGACGCCTCGGCCAGCGATGGGATCTGCGGCTCCTGCCGCTCGCGGTACTCGCCTGTTTTCAGATCGAGCGAGAGGATGGTCTTGCCGTCCTTCTTGTAGAAGCCCTGGCGGGTCTTGTCGCCGAGACGGCCCTTGTCCATCTGCGACTTGCGCAGCCCTTCCACTCTCGGCGAACGGAGGATCTCACGAGACTCGTCGCCTTCGATGAGACCGTAGAGATTGGACGCGACGGCGCTGGCGACATCGAGGCCGACCAGATCCTGGAGCCGGAACGCGGCCGTCTTCGGGCGGCCGATGAGCGGGCCGGCGATGGCGTCGACTTCCTCGACGGTGTAGTCGTGCTCCAGGGCGAAGTCGGTCAGCGACGCGCCGCCGATGGAGACCAGGCGGTTGGCGATGAAGTTCGGCGTGTCCTTGCAGAAGACCACGCCCTTGCCGAGGCGCTGCTCGGCGAAGTCGTGGACGAAGCGGGTGATCTCCGGCGCAGTGTCCTCGGTGGGGATGACCTCGAGCAGCTTCATGTAGCGCGGCGGGTTGAAAAAGTGCGTGCCGATGAAGTGCCTCTTGAAGTCCGCGGAGGCGTTGGTGGCGATCTGGGCGATCGGCAGGCCGGAGGTGTTGCTGGAGACGATGCTGTCCGGCTTGCGGAAGCGGTCGATGCGCGCGACCAGGTCGCGCTTGAGATCCATATTCTCGAAGATGGCCTCGACGATCCAGTCGCCCTCGCCGATCCAGGCCTCGTCCTTCTCCACGTGGCCGATGGTCAGGAGGTCCGCCGTCCCCGGCGTGAAGAACATCGTCGGCTTGTGCTTCTTCAGCCGATCGAGGACACCGTCGGTGACGACGTCGAGGAGATAGACCGGGATCCCGGCGTTGGCGAAATGCGCGGCGATGCCGCCGCCCATGGTTCCGGCGCCGATCACCACGGCGCGGCTGATGGTTCGTGTCATTTACTGTCGTTCCTCTCGCAGGACTCGCCGCAGGATCTTGCCGACCGCGGTCTTGGGGAGACTGTCACGAATCTCGACCTGCGTGGGGCGTTTGAATTCAGCGAGGTCTCTGGCGCAGTGGGCGAGCAGCTCGGCGATGGTCGTCTCGGCTCCCGGCTTGAGGACCACGAAGGCCTTCACGGCCTCGCCGCGGTAGGCGTCGGGCACACCGATCACGCAGGCCTCCATGACCGCGGGATGGGTGAAGAGGACCGACTCGATCTCGCCCGGATAGACGTTGAAGCCGGAGACGATGATCATGTCCTTCTTGCGCTGAACGATATAGGTGAAGCCGTCGTCGTCCATGCGGGCGATGTCGCCGGTGTACAGCCAGCGCGTGCCGTCGGCGTCCGTGCGGATGGTGCTCGCCGTCTCGTCGGGCTTGTTCCAGTAGCCCTTCATCACCTGCGGTCCGGCGATGCAGAGCTCTCCCTCGGCGCCGAGCGGTACTTCATCCTTACCCTGGACGAGATCGACAATCTTCATGTCCGTGTCCGGCAGCGGGATGCCGATACTCCCCACCTTGCGGATCGAGAGCGTCGGGCTCGTGTGCGTGACCGGCGAGGCCTCGGAGAGCCCGTAGCCTTCGCTCAAGAGGCCGCCGGTGAGCTCCTCGAACTGCTCGAGCACTTCCACCGGCAGGGGCGCCGAGCCGCTGTTGAACGCGCGGATCTTGTCCATCCCCGACTCTTTCGTCTTCGGATGATTGAGCAGGGAGATGAAGATGGTCGGTACGGCGGGAAAGTACGTCGGCCGGTACTCGCGCACGGCGGCCAGCAGCGCCTCGACGTCGTACTTCGGGATGAGGATCTGCAGCGCGCCGAGCCACGTCCCGGCCATGAGGCCGACGGTGAATCCGTAGATGTGAAAGAACGGGATGACCAGCAGGTAGCGCTCCTCGCCGCGGTGCAGGGCGGGGATGTGCAGCGTCGTCGACTGCACGACATTCGCGAAGATGTTGTAGTGGGTGAGCATCGCCCCCTTCGGCGTGCCCGTGGTCCCGCCGGTGTACTGCAGGACGGCCACGTCGTTCTCGGGATCGATGTGCACGCGCGGGAGCTTCGGCGTCTCGACGCCAGCGATCATCTGCTCGAAGGAGCCGGGCTCGGTGAACGACGTGACGATCAGATTCTCGACGCCTGCGCCCTGCGCAACCGGCGCGAGGAGATCGAGCACCACCAGCGCCCGCATCCCCGAGTCCTGCGCCACCACGCCCACCTCGCGCGGGGTGTAGAGCGGGTTGATGTTCACCACGATCGCGCCGAGGCGGAGGATGCCGAAGACGGCGACGATGTACTGCGGGCAGTTCGGCAGCATGATGCCGATGCGGTCGCCCTTGGCCACACCCATATTCGCCAGAGCCGTGGAGAACCGGTCCGCGCGCTCCTTGATCTCCGCGAACGTGAGCTGCCGGCCCATGAACGCCGCGGCCGGCTTGTCCGGAACGTCCGAGGCGGCGATGCGGAGGATGTCGGAGAGCGGGCGGCGCGGATAGTTGAGGTTGGGGCGAACCCAGTAGTCGAAGTGCCGGTACCACTGCTTTTGCAAGGGCTTCTCAGACAATCGTGGCCCCTCCGTCGACGATGATGGTTTGCCCGGTGATGTAGCTCGACGCATCCGAGGCCAGAAAGAGCGCCACGCCTTTCAGCTCGCCGGCGGCGCCGACGCGGGGGATGGGATTGCGCTGCTGGAGGTCCGGCTCGACTTTGTCGATGACGGGATCAGCGAGCCGGGAGTGAAAGAAGCCCGGCGCGATGGCATTGACGCGGATCCCGTGCGGTCCCCACGTCGCCGCCAGCTCGTGCGTCAGGCCGATCAGCGCGGCCTTACTCGAAACGTAGCCCGCGTAGTGCGGCCCGTGCACGGCCGACTTGAACGCCGCGGTCGAGGAGGTATTGATGATGACACCGCGCCCGGCCTTCAGCATCTCCCGCCCCGCCGCTTGGGAGAACAGGAACGCGCCGGTGAGGTTCGTGTCCAGGACCTTGCGGAACTTCTCCACCGGCATCGACTCCGGCCGCTCGCCCCAGGAGATGCCGGCGTTGTTGACGAGGATGTCCACACGTCCGAACGCGGCCATCGTCGCGTCGACCACGGCCTGCACCTGCTCCGGATTGGAGACGTCGCACACGCGCCCCTCGGCGCGGAAGCCGCGCCCGCGGAACTCTTCGAGCGTCGGCGTCAGCCACTCCTCCCGCCGCGCGCACAGCATCACCGCCGCTCCCGCCTCGGCGAGCCCCTCCGCGATCTCCTGCCCCAGGCCGCGCGAGCCACCGGTGACGATGGCCGCGCGGGCGGTGAGGTCGAAGAGCTGGTGGACGTCTGCCATCAGAACGTGATCTTCGCCCCGAGCTGGACCTGCCGTCCAGGCAAAGCCTGCGAATACGTGCCGTAGCCCGCAGCCGGGGTATCCGGGTACGCGCCCCGGCCGAAGATGTTGTTGATCTCCGTGTAGTTCGTCCGATCGAGGAGGTTGAAGACGTCGACGATGCCTTCGATGCCGAACCCGCGGCCGAGGCCGAAGCGCTTGCTCAGACGGACGTCGACGATGAACTGACTGTTCATGGTCTCGCTGTTGCGGCCGACTGCCGTCGCCGGGTCTGCGGGGTTGGTGCGCGCGCGATCCGGCGGGAACGCGCCGCCGTCTCCGTCGCCGTTGAGGTCCGCGCCGGCGAGCGGCGTGTACGGACGCCCCGAGGCGGCGGTGATGATCCCCGACAGGTTGATGCCCCACGGCGCCTGATAGAGACCGCTCACCACCAGGCGATGCCGTTGATCGTGCGTGGCCGGTCCCCACTCGGAGTCGGGATCGAATCCGATCGGCAGACCGGTGAGATCGTTCGGATTGCGCCCGCGCCCGTTGTCCTGGGGAATGAACGCGCTCTGGAAGTCGGTGGAGTTGTCCTCGGCTTTCGAGAGCGTGTACGAGACCAGGAACTGATAGTGATTGGCCAGGCGCCGGTTCAGGGCCACGGTCAGCCCCTTGTACTCGGTCTCGCCGAAGGAGGTGTACTGAAGGACGGAGGCCGACGTTCCGGCGACGCCGTTGACGTCGTTCGGACGGCGTCCCGCTCCGAGGGACGGCACGATCGGGTTGTAATCAATGGTTCCGAGCTGGTTCTTGCCGCGGACGTACAGCACGTCCGCCGAGAAGCCGAGGTTCGCGCCGATCGCGCGGTCGTAGCCGATCGCGGCCTGATGCGCGTAGGGAGTCTCCAGCCCGGGGTCGGGAGCGATCTCCAGGCTCGGATACGGCGTGGTCGGCTCGGGAAGCCTGTGCCCGGGCGCGCGCCAGGCCGGGATCGACGCCGGGATGCGCAGCACGAGCGTGCGCAGGTTCTGGCCGTCGATGCCGTTGCCGATCTGGGCGTTGGCGATGATGTGGTTCTCGTAGAAGATTCCGTACGAGGCGTGGATGGACTGCCTTCCGTTGGCGCCCGGGTCGAAGATCACGGCGATGCGCGGGGCGATGTCGTTCGTATCGTCCGGGATCTGATAGGTGAAGCTGCCGCCCGGCATCGACACGGTGTAGTCGATGTCGTACATGAACTGCCGCTGGTAACGGATGCCCGCCTTGACGATGAAGCGGTCGGTGACGTTCCAGTCGTCCTGCACGAAGAGGCCGATGTCCCGATCGTCGTACGAGTCGCCGGTCACGCCGTATCCCTGCACGTAGGCCGCGGGCAGTCCGAGCTGGAAGGCCTGCAGGGCGGTGACCGGGTTGTTCAGACCGAGAGCGGGAATGGCCGGAAGCGCGGAGAAGATGAAGCGGCCGCCGAAGTGCAGCGGCAGCGCGGTGAAGTCGGTGCGGATGTAGTTGAAGTCGATGCCGACCTTGGCGAAGTGCCTCGTCCCGGCGAAATTCAAGGTGTCCTTGATCTGGTAGCGCGTGTTCTCGCGCGGCTGGGGGGTGAAGCGCTGCCGGCCCACGCTGGCCACGCCGGTGATCTCGATGGTCGGGCCGCCCTCGAACAGCTCATCGCACTTGCCGTTGCAAGTCGGGTCGAGGGAGCTGATGAGCTGGTCCTCGGACGCGTACTGGCCGCGCAGCTCGTTGACCCAGCGCGTGGAGTAGACGTCCGTTTCCGCGAGGGCCAGCGACCAGTCCTTGCGGTCCTGCAGCGCGCCGCGGCTGCGGGCGATGATGCCGCCGAAGGGCTCGATGTTCTCGTTGAGCAGCTTCACATAGCTGTAGCGCGCGGAGAGGTTGTTCGCCCCCGTCCACTGATGATCGAGCTTGCCCAGGAATTGATCGTTCTGCACCTCGTATGGCACGTCGCCGAGGTCCACCGGGAAGCCGGCGGCGCCCAGCGCGGTCGCGGCGGCGGGATCGATGGTCACGAAGTTGCTCGTGGCGCGGTCCAGCATCTCCCCGGAGAGGAAGTAGAACGTGCGGTCGCGGACGAGCGGGCCGCCGAAGGTGGCCCCGTACTGCTTCTGATCGAACGGCTGCTCGTCGGAATTGAGAGAGTCGTTCCGGTAGAAGTAGAAGAAATTGCCGCCGGGATCGTTCGTCCCGGAGCGGGTGATGATGTTCACCACACCGCCCGAGGCCTTCCCGAACTCCGCGGAGTACGAGTTCGTCAGAACCTGGAACTCCTGGACGGCCTCCTGGCTGAATGTCGCCCGCACGGCGCCGACGATCGGATCGTTGTTGTCCACGCCGTCGACCATGATGTTGTTCGAGCGCGCGCGCTGGCCACCGAAGGAGAGTCCGGAGGTCGCCGAGGCGCCCTGCTGCGGCGTGCGGTCAGTGGTCACGCCCGGGGTGAGCACGCTGAAACTGAGAAAGTCGCGGTTGTTCGTGGGAAGGCTGTCGATCTGCTCCTGGCTCACCACCGTGGCCACGGCCGGCTCGGTGGTGTCGACCACGCTCGCGCTGGCGGTGACGGTGATGGCCTCCTGCATGCCCGCGGTGAGGGTGAAGTCGAGATCGAGACGCTGGCCGAGGAGGAGGCGGACCTCCGTCTTGGTCTGCGGCGCGAAGCCGCTGAGCTCCGCCCTGACCGTGTAGACGCCCGCCTGCAACGCGGCGATGTAGTAGCGCCCGTCCGTATCCGTCACGCCGGTGCGCGACTGGTTGGTGGCCACGTGCGTCGCGGTGATGGTGACGCCCGGAAGGACGCCGCCGGTGTTGTCCCGGACCGTGCCCTGCAGGTCGCCGCCGGTCAGTCGCGCCTGCGCGAGCGCAAGCACTGGGGTGAGAAGAACGAGAATCAAAAGTGCCGAGCGTCTCATGGTCCCTCCTGTCTGGTGTTCACCGCATCATTCCGTTGAGGGCGATGCCGGCGATCTGCTCGCCCAGCTCGTCCGGAGTCAGCCGTCCCTCGGGGTGGTACCAGCGCGAGAGCCAGTTCACCGCGCCGGCGATGGAGAACGCCGCTACGGTGATGTCGACGCCGTCGCGGAGCCTGCGCCGCGTCTGCAGCTCCCCCAGCGTGTCCCGCAGCAGGTCGATGTACTTGCGCTTCATCCGCTTGACGGTGCGGCTCTGCACCGGCGTGAGCGCGCGGGCCTCGTCGACGAGGATGGTCACCACGCCGTCGCCGCGGATGACCGCCCGGGCGTGGGTGGCGATCACGAAGCGGAGGCGCTCCTCGGGATCCTCGATCTCGCGCGCCGGCGTCAGTACTTCCTCGTCCAGCGCCTCGAGGCCGAACTTCATGATCTCGAAGAGCAGCTCGGTCTTGCCCTTGATGTAGTGGTAGAGGCCGGCCTTGGTGATGCCGAGGGCGTCGGCGATGTCGCTCACTGACGTGGCGTCGTAGCCCTTTTCCAGGATGATCTTGGCCGCCGTCCGATAAATCTCGGCGGCGCGACCATCGATCTGCAGGCGCTGAGCTGCGACTTTCACGAACCTACCGAACGGTAGGTAGCATATGCCTGACGCGGCTGCTTGTCATCCCGAGCGGGAGCGAGGGTCCTGGGCGGGAGGGTGGCGCGAGGCTCGTCCATCGCGCCCCACGCCCAGGTCCCTCGCTCCGCTCGGGATGACACATGGTGTCACCCCAAAACCTTCTTCAGGGCCTCCAGCAGCCGCTCCGCCTCCTTCACCTGCTCGAGCAGCTGGGGGTCGCCGCGGTGCTCGAGGAGCGTGGTCCAGGGGTGGCGCTTCAGCGCCGCGTTGAGCTGCTCGATCTCCCCGGCCAGGCCGGTCTTCTTCGTCTTCTTCTCCTCCGCCGGCGAGATCGCGTTCATCACCGCGTTCAGGCTCTCGCCCTCCACGAACTTCTGCCGCGCCACCGGGTCGCGCAGGACGATGCGCAGCTTGCGGATGTCCTTGGAGTTCGTGATCTCGTTGTCGTTGACCTTCTGCACGATCGTGTCGAGCACGGTCGGGGTGAGGAGGGCCTTGTTGATGTTCTTGATCTCGCGGGCCCAGGTGATCGACGCCCCCGGCTCGACGAGGTTGGTCAGCTTCTCGGAGAGCTCGTAGATCTCCACCAGCTTGTCCAGCTCGCGGACCGTGACGCCGAGGATGTTCGCGGCGCTGGCGCGGCCGACGATGTCGACCAGGCCGTACGCGACCATCTCCTTCTCCTTCGCGTCCCACTCCTTGCGCTGGCGGTGAATGTAGATCCAGACCCGCAGGCGCTCGTCGTCGGTGAGCGTGCGGTCGGTGATCTCCAGCGGGATGCGCCGGTACTGGTCCTTCTTCTGGACCTCCACCAGCACCTTCGAGTTCGTCCAGCGCCGGTCGCCGTCGATGATGCGCAGCTTGCCCTCGAGGTCGGGATGCGGCTCGACCAGGAGCGGCTCGAAGATGCCCTCGTTGGCCTCGATCTGCCGCTGCAGCTCGAGGTCCTCCTTCGGACCCATGCGCGGCTGGCGCGGGTTGGGGACAACGTCGTACAGGTCGCGCGTGTCGCGGTAGGTGCGAAGGATGGTGCGGCCGAGGCGCCGCTCCTGCCAGGGATGCACTTCGGCCGTCATCGCGAGGTCACCCGAAAGGCGGCCGGGCGCAGCGGCGTGGCCTCGCCGCCCTCGTCCGCGTTTTCTTCCTTCGCCTCGATGATCGCACTCACGTCCGTGTCGATCTCCCGGAGGACGTGCTTGATGCGCATCAGCACCGTGCCGCGCTTCTTCCAGGTCGTGTCATGGGCGCGCTTCTCCTGCACGTCGATCTCGAGCGCCTCATCGGCCAGGTCCGAGGCCTCGGCGAGCTTGCGCTTGAATCCCGGCGAAGTGATGAAGCGAAACAGCCGGTTCAGCTTGTCCGCACGCTCGGCGTCGCTCACCTTTGCCACGAACAGCGCGATCAGCGCCTTGCGCAGCACCTCGAGGATCGCCCGCGCCCGCGCCGGCGCGACCACGATCACCCCGGAGTCGATGAACAGCTCCCGGCGGCCGGCGGGAAACGCGCGCGTGGCCAGGATGGCGTGATCGGCCGCGAGCTCGGTCTGGATCTGCCGGAGTCGGACCACGAACGAATGCTGCCACGCCGCGCGCGGCGTGGCGTCGATGACGATCTTCCCGGCCGACTTTCCTCGGTAGCGGACATCGTGGAGGATCACCCCCGCCCGCCCCTTCGGCTTGGTGATCTGATCCTCTGGGAACGCCCCGCGCAGCTCCTCGTAGAGGTCCATCTCCGACCCCTCGGCGAACACCGCCCCGGCCTTCCCCACCCGCCGGCTCATGTCGGCGATCTTCTTCTGCAACGCGTCGCGCTCCCGGGCGAACTCCGCCTCCTTCTTGATCAGCGCCGCCTCGCGGTCCTTCTGCAGGATCTGCCGGATCTCGGCGATCTCCTTCTTCCGCTGCTTCTCCGCCTGCTCCTTCGCCAAGGCGACCTGCTTGGCCAGCCGGACCCGCTCGGCGTCCAGGGCCTGCCTCTCCTTTAATAGCTTCTGTTGGTGAATCGCCACTTCCTTCTCGAGGCGGACCCGGAGCAGCTTCTCCGCCTCGACGAGCTTGAGTTGTTCGTCCTCCCCGATCGCGGCCTGGATCTCGACGAACTTGGCGTGAGTGATCTTGCTGCCGCACAACGGGCAGCGTTCGACGGCGGTAACGCTCATCGGCCCTCCGGACGGTAGGGAACCTTTGCTTGTCCTTGTCCGTCCCTTTTTGTGCTTTTACGTCCCCGTGTTGGGGTCTGTCAACCCGGGACGTTTGGAGTGCGGCGGCATCGTCGCCGCCGCTTTCCAAAGCGGCAGCTGCGCTGCCGCACTCCAAAAGCCTACCTCCCCTCCCGCCCCACCACCTCCCTCCGCCCGTCCTTCCACTGAATCGTCATCGACGTGACCGCGCCGTCCGCGTCGCGCTGGAACGTGACCACGACGTCGCCATTGAGATCGAACTGGTCGGGGGCGAGGGGCTGGAGCACGCCGCCGCGGGCGCCGGTGCGCTGGTAGTAGAGCGCGCCGTCGCGGAGGGTGATCTGGCGGACGCCGTAGGTGCCGATGTAGTCCTCGAGTCGCGGGTTGGCCGTGGGTGCGGCGGCGGGCGCGCTGACCTTGCGGAGCGCGCGCAGCGCCTCCGCGTGCGCGGCTTCGAGCGCACGGTCGGCGGGGACGGCAATGTCGGGCACGACGCCGACGGCCTCGAAGGCCTTGCCGGTCTTCGGGTGGATGGCGGTGCCGATGGAGACCGAGAAGTCGAGGCCGAGGCCGACGGGGACGAACATGTTGTTGTTGCCGGCGCCGGCGGTCTTCTCGCCGACGGTCTTCGCCCGGCCCCACTGCTGGAGGGTGAAGGCGAAGGACTCGCAGGCGGAGGCGGAGTGGGCGGCAGTGAGGACGTAGAGGTCGACGTCGGGCCGGCGCCGGCCGTCCACGTCGACGGTGGTGCTCTCCATGGAGCGGTTCATGGGCCGGTTGTAGCGGTTCATCAGCACGCGCCGCTCGGGGCCGAAGAAGTAGCTGGCCAGGTAGCTGACGGTGTCGGCGCTGCCGCCGGGGCAGTTGCGCACGTCGACGATCACCGCGTCGGTGTGGGCGAGTAGCTTCATCGCGCCCGCGAGCGCAGCGAGCGTTTCCTCGGCGGGCATGAACCCGCGCATCTCGAGGTAGCCGACGTTGCCTTCGAGCACGCGCGCGCCGAGGACGCCGTAGTTGACCTGGCGCATGGCCTCGCGATCAGCCGCGCGCTCCGGCTGCCGAGGACTGCCGCCGGCCATGGCCGCGCGGCGCGCGTTCCACGCCGCGACCGTGAGCACCGGCTCGGACGCCCGATCCGGGGCGAAGCGCATGCGGAGGTGACGGTCGTTCGCCGCCGCGAGCTCACGGTTCACGGCCTCGGCAAATTCCGCCGGCGTCCCCGCCGCATCGAGCCTGCCGCTCTCGAACGCGGCGCGCAGCTGTGCCGCGAGCTCCTTCCCCTTCTCGGGATGGACGTAGAGCGTTTCCAGGAGATGGGGAAGGATTGCACCGAGCTGGCGGCGGTCCGCGGGGGTGATCTGTGCAGAGGCCGAGAGTGCAACGGCAAATAGCAGAAAAGCGACGAGTCGGTTCATGGTTTCCTCAGTCCGTTGATGAGCAGTGCGGCGATGGTCGAGACCTTCTCCTCGACGGCGCCGCGGCGGCCGAGCTGCCTGACCGTGAGCGACCCCGGGAGAAGGGAGTTGGTGGCGAGAATCAACGCCTGGGCAGTGGCCTCGGCGTCCTTGAACGCGAATGCTCCGGCGCGCCGCCCGTCCAGCAACAGCGCCGCGAACACGCCCGCCTCGAGCGCGAAGTGGCGCTCCCTCCGCGCGAACAGGCCAGTGCGGATGGAGGCCAGCATCTCGTCGATGCTCTCGGCGTAGTGGCGCGCAGCATCGAAGCGATAGACCACGCGCAGGATCAGCATTTCCCGCAGCCTGGCCGCCGGATCCCGCCCCGAGGCGGCGATGGCGCGCAGCTCGTCGACCAGGCGGTCCACCATGCGGTCGATGCGCGACAGCACGACCTCCTCCTTGCTGGGGAAGTGCAGGTAGAGTGTTCCCTTGGCCACGCCGACCTCGCGGGCCAGGTCGTCCATGGTCATCTTGGAGTAGCCGAAGCGGATCAGGAGGCGCTCGGCGGCATCGAGGATCAGGTCGCGGACGTCTTCACGGATGGCAATCGCTCTCATGGCTCGATATGACTGATGACCAAATCGGTCTTTCAGTCATATCAACGCCGGAGTCAGCGATCGGTTCCCGATTCCTCGCTCTCGATGCTGTCCACGGTGTACGTGACCCGGTAGTCGGCCCGCGACCATCGCGTGCGGTACGGCAGGCGCCCGCTGTCGGTCTGCCGGAAGTCCTCGTAGTCGATCCGCTCCGGCAGATTGCCCAGCGGAGTGGGCGTCTCGCGGAAGCGACGCACCACGTCGGTCCCCAGCAGCCAGCGCTCGCCGGGCACCTGCTCGGGCTGGATCGGGGTGATCACGAACAGCGCGAGTGCGCGCTTGGCCTCCGGCGGATGGGAGAGCTCGGTCTTGTAGTCGAGGGACGTGCCGACGGTGAGGGTGAACGGCGCGCTCTTCGGCTCGTCCCGGCCGCTGTAGCGCTCGATCGTCCCGCGGATCACGCGCCGCGCCACGCCGCTCGCCTGCGGCAGCCGGCCGACGGCTTCCTCGCCCGGAATGGTCTCGTCGACTGCCGGCGCCGGCCGCGCGTTCCATCCCGCATGCGCGACGTCCGGCGTCGCCGGCGGCAGGACCCGGCCCTGGTGGCAGGTGTTGCACGTCACGGTCAGCTTCCCGGCGAACTGCTGCTCGTTGATGGCCCGCTGGATGCGGATCCACTTCCGCGCGGCGTCCTTGGCCGGCTTCTCGTCCAGCTCCCACTCCTTCACATGGCAGTGCGCGCAGGTCACGCCGAGGGAGTTGGCCATGAAGGCCATCACCGGGATGAGCTGGGACGACGGGAGGCCCTGCAGCACGCGGATGTTGTTCTTGGTTTTTTCGACCGGAAGGTCCTGCGGGGTAGCGGCGAGAACGGCGAGCAGCAGGACCGCGCTCATGGATCAATCCTCCGGAACTCGGTGTGATAGGTGCCGCGCTCGGTCCGGCCATCGACGACCAGGCGGTCGTCGCGGATGAATGCCGTCGCCGACTCGCGGTGCGGCCCCGGTCCAATCATCTGCAGGTGCAGCTTCCCCTCGGCCCACTGCGCCGTGCCGACGGTGTTGCGGATGCCCGGGACCGGCCGGCGCACGCCGTCGGTGACGACGGCCCAGGTGATGACCCTCGTCCGCCCGCCGATCGTGCGCTGCTGGCGCACGGCAACGCGCGTCGGACCTTGTTCGATGGTCTGCTCGAATCGGTCGTACCTCTCCGGCCCACCGGTCGCGCGGTAGTCACTGGCCTCGTGGATGAGGAGCCACCGCCCGCAGAGCGTCGCGTGCTGCGCGACGTTGTAGCGCGTACAGGCCGCGGCGACGAGGATCGGGACGAAGAGAAGCGCCATCGACGCGCGCGAGGGACGGGCCTTCGGCCGCAGCAGCGCGATGACACGCCGCTCCACGGGAGTCGCGGCCACGCTCAGACCCAGGGCCATCCGCCTTCGCCCGGCCAGCTCCGCGAGCCGCACCAGGGTCGCCGCGTACTCTCTCCTTCCGCACCGCTCCGCCGCCGCGTCATCGCAGGCCTTCTCCCGCGACTCGGCCAGAGCGCGCCGCAGAAGAAAGACCATCGGATGAAAGTAGAGCGGCAGGGAGACCAGCTCGAGGGCGACGTGGATGACGTAGTCGTTGCGGCGAAGGTGCGCGTGCTCGTGCGCGAGGGCGGCGGCGCGCAGCCGGCGGTCGCCGGCGACGAAGCGCGGCAGCAGCACGCGGCCGCCGATGGTGATCGGCACGTCGATTCCATCCAACAGATACAGGCGTCCGCGCAGCGGCAGCGAGGCCGCTGCGATGCGCCGCGCGCGCAGCGCGGCGATCATCAGGCGCACGGCGACGAACAGCAGACCAGCGAGATAGAGGAGGACGATCGCGTCATCGCCGCCGCGCGTGCGCAGCGGCGCGAGATCGACGGTCGCGGCCGCGGGCGGCGCGACGCGGGACGGCATCAGCGTCAACGCCGGCGCGGCGACGGCGGCGACCAGCGTCAGCGTGAGCAGCTGGAACTGCCGGCCCGGCAGGCGGAGGAAGCGCGCGAGCGTCAAGCCGAGGCCGGCGATCAGCGCCGCCTGCCAGGTCGCGTTGATCACGAACGAGAGCAGCGCCTCACTCATCGCCATCCTTCTCTTTCTCCGCCGCCGCCACCAGCTCGTTCAGGCGGCGCAGCGTCTCCGGCGTGAGCTGGCTCGTCTCCACGAGACTCATCACCAGCGCCTCGGCCGATCCGCCGAACATCCGCTCCACGAGGTCGCGCAGAGTGTTCCCGGCAGCCTTCTCCCGGCTGATGGCGGCGCGGTACCGGTACGAGCGGTCGACCAGCGTCCGCTTCGCCCGCCCCTTGCGCACGAGGATGTTCAGCATGGTCTGCACGGTGGTGTAGGCCAGCGGACGGGCGGCCCGGACGCGCTCCTGCACCTCCCCGGCCGTGGCCGGCCCGCCCTCCCAGAGCGCCTTCATGATCTCCAGCTCCAGGGGGGTGAGCTGCTCGTGCGCCTTCCGTCGGGCCATCGGAGACAACATCGGTCGCCCGGCGGCAACTTGTCAACTAAAAGTTTAGGAGCCGTAAGAAATCTCCGGCCGCGACGACTACCCCTTGCGGAGGCACACTTCTCCTGAACATGGCGCAGGACGAGCTGTATCGGCAGGCGGCGGAGGAGCTGGGCCCGGCTCTGGAGCGGCTGGCGCGGTCGTACGAGGCGGATGCCGAAAAGCGCCGCGATCTCCTGCAGGAGATCCACCTCGGCGTGTGGCGCAGCTTCCGCGGCTTCGCCGGCGACTGCTCGCTGCGCACGTGGGTGTACCGCGTAGCCCACAACATCGCGGCGTCGCACGTGCTTCGCGGTCGACGGGCGAAGGCAACGGCGCTGCTGACGCTCGAGGACATCGAGAGCCTTCCGCAGCCGGGAGACGTGGACGCGCAGCTCGACCGGCAGCGCGCGGTCGAGCAGCTCCACGCCCTGATCCGCCGGCTCGCGCCGCTGGAGCGGGAAGTGATCCTCCTCTACCTCGAGGGAGTGGACGCCGCGTCGATCGGGGAGGTCACCGGGATCTCGCCGGTAAACGTGGCCACGAAGATCCACCGCATCAAGCGCATTCTCGCCACCCGCTTCAGAGAAGGAGGACGCAATGGCCGATGAGCGCACGGACGGCGTCGTCGATCTCTGGCGCAGTCAGCCCGCGGACGGCATCCGGATCGATCCGGAAGAGATCCGCAGAAGGAGTGAACAGATGGACAAGCGTCTTCGCAGGCAGACCTTCGACTTTTACCTCGTCTTCGTCCTGGCCTCGATCGTGGTGTTCGGGATGGCCCTCCTCGCGCCGTCGCCGATGCAGCTCGCCGGCGCGGCCCTCACCAGCGCCGGCCTCGGCTGGCTCGCATACGAGGTGCAGAAGCTGCGCGCGCCTCGCGATCCGGCCGCGGCCTCGGTCGACTTTCAGCGCGCCCAGCTCGAGCGGCAGCTCGATTTCGCCCGCCAGTCGCGGGTCTGGACGCGCATGGCTGTGCTCGCACCGGGCGCGTTCCTGTTCCTGGCCGGCTTCGCCAAGGCCCACCCCGAGCTCGCCACTTTGATGTACATCCAGATGATCACCTTCGCCATCGCCTTCCTCGCGGCGGTGCCGGCGAGCGCGCGGATGCGCCGAAAGATTCGGCAACAGATCGACGAGCTCGACTCCCTCCGGCGCGCCGGGTGACCCCACCCCGAGCTCAGCGGGAATTCGTCTTGCACCAGTCCGCCGCGGCAGGGCAGAGCCTCGAAGTAGCGACATGGAGCGACCCGTCACGATCACCTGTGCCGACTGCGGAGAGATGCAGGCCATTCCGCCGCTTGCGCCGGGCGCGACAGCCGAGTGTCACCGCTGTGACCGGCTGCTGGCCCGGCGCTCGCCGGTGAGCTTCGACGTCCCGCTCGCCTGCGCCGCGGCCACGTTCATCCTCCTCCCGCCCGCGGTGTTCATGCCCCTGATGGACTCGACCATCCGGAACCTCGTCTTCGAAGAGAGCCGGCTGGTGTCGAGCGTCGGGGCGATCTACCGCGAGGTGTGGTTCCCGTTCGCGTTCGGGTTCATGTTCTGCGCCTTCCTCTTCCCCGCCCTGCGCGCCCTCTTTCACGTGCTCGTCCTCGGCTCGATCAGGTGGGGCTGGCGGATCTGGCAGCGCGGGCGGATCTTCCGCTGGAGCGAGGAACTGCGGATCTGGAGCATGACCGAGGTGGTGGTCATCGCCGGGACGATCGCCTACTACCGCGCCGACGTTCCGGCCGACGTCAACGTGCGCGTCGGCGCCTTCTGCTACATCGCCGTAGCCATGCTGGTCGTCGTCACCGACCGCCTGCTCGACCGCCGGGCCGTGTGGGACGCGATCCTCCCCGATCTCAGCGAACGCCCGCGCTGGCACATCCCCTCGTGCGACGTCTGCGAGATGGCCTCGCCGGACCGGCGGGCCGGCGATCCCTGCCCGCGCTGCGGCAGCCGGCTCGACCGCAACATCGCCCCGCGATTCGTTCCCGCGCTGGCCGCGGTCGCCGCCGCGATTCCGCTCTGCCTTCCCGCCTACGCCGCCTCGATCATGATCAACGACCAGCTCACCGGCGTCCTCGAGCACACGGTCGTCGGCACGGTGCAGCTCCTCGCCGACTACGGCTACCCGCAGATCGGCGTGGTCGTGCTCGTCGCGGGCATCGTCCTCCCGACAGTGATCCTGGCCTCGCTGCTCTGGCTGCTGGCGCGGGTGCGCTTCCCGAACAAGGAGGGCCTGGTCCTCCGCACGCGCGTCTATCGCGTGCTGCACCGGCTCGTGCGCTGGCCGATGATCATCCCGTTCATCGCCGCGCTGGCCGCGCCGATCATCGACTTCCGGGGCATCGACGACATCGTCGCCGGTCCCGGCGCCACGCCGCTGTTCATGCTCATCGTCCTGCTCATGTTCGCCGTGCGCATGTTCGAGCCGCGGCTGATGTGGAAGACCGCCGGAGAGGCTCCGTGAGCGAATACGACAACTTCGAGGAGCGACGCAAAGAACATCCCGAGGCCAAGGTGCACACGGCCAAGTGGGGGCCTTGGATCTGGGTCGTGCCGGCGCTGGCGATCTTCTTCGTCGGCTACCTCATCGTCCGCTACGGCTTCTTCGGCGGCGGGGACATCACCGTCCGCTTCGCCGAGGCGCGCGGGCTGGACCGCTACAGCCCGGTGCGTTTCCGCGGCGCGAAGGTGGGCACGGTGCAGAAGATCACCGTCGGCGAGAACCTCGACGAGGTCATCGTGCGCATCTCCATGGACGCGTCGATGAATCACGCCCTGAACAAAGGGACGCAGTTCTGGATCGTCGAGCCCGGTCTCGACGGCGGCCTGGGCACGCTCCTCGGCGGCACGTACGTCGGCATCGCGCCGGGCAAAGGAGAAGAGACGCGCGAGTTCGTCGGCCTCGAGTACGCGCCCGTCCTCGGCGCGCCGGAGGAGGGCAAGACGTTCATCCTCGAAGGACAGGGCGCCGCCGCGCTGGCCATCGGCTCGCCCGTGCAGTTCCGCGGCATCCGCGTCGGACGCATCCTCGGCTCGGAATACGACGCCGCGCGCGGCGTGACGTCCGTGCACGCGTTCGTCGTGCAGCGCTACACCCATCACGTGCGCCAGAGCACGCGCTGGTGGAAGGGCGGCGGGCTCGACGTCTCCCTCGGCGGCGGCGGGGTGAAGGTCGGCGGCGCGGGCATCAACTCCCTCCTCAATGCGCCGGTCTCGTTCTACACGCCCGAGGTCATGGCCGGGGCGCCGGTGGCGCAGGGCACGCGCTTCCAATTGCACGAGTCGGAGAACGCGGCCATCGCCGCAGCCGACGGACCGCATCTCACGTACGTGACCTACTTCCCCGGTCCGATCCGCGGTCTCACTCCCGGGACGCCAGTACAGATGAAGGGCGTACAGGTCGGCCGTGTGCGGGACGTGGAGCTGCGCTACATCGCCTCCACGGCCTCGCTGGAGACGCCGGTGACGCTGGAGATCGACGCGCGCGAGCTGGGCTTCCCGGTGAGCGATGCCACGCCGCGCACGGAGCTGCGCGGGGAGATGAACAACGCCATCGGACGGCTCGTGCTCAAGGGCATGCGGGCCACGCTGGCGACGAGCCTGGTGCTGCCGGGAGCGAGCGCGGTCGGGCTGGAGATGGTCGGGCAGCCGAACACCGCCCGGCTCATCGTCACCACGGAACCGCCGATCATTCCGGCCGCGCAGGGCGGCAGCGGACTGGAAGGGGCGATGGGCGCGATCGGCGACGTGGCGAACACGATCCGCAGCCTGCCGCTGCGCGAGATCGCCGCGCACATGCGCAGCGCCGCGGCCCGCGTCGACGCGCTGGTCAGCGACCCGGTGCTCGACCAGAGCCTGCAGCGCCTGAACCGCTCGCTCACGGAGATCGAGCGCATCTCCGGCACGGTCGGACAGAACGTCGGGCCGATCACCAAGAGCCTGCGCAACGCCGCGGAGTCGGCGGAATCGGCGGCGAAGACCGTCGAAGGTGTGGCCGGCACGGCCTCGCAGAACGTCGAGCCGATCATCCAGAGCCTGCGCAACGCGGCCGCGTCGGCGGAGGCTGCGGCCAAGAGGGCCGAGCAGCTCGTGGGCACCTCGCAGCGGCAGGGCTATGACATCGCCGAGCTGGTGAAGGAGCTCACCCGCGCCGCGGCCGCCGTGCGCGCGCTGGCCGATTACCTCACCGAGAATCCCGACGCAGTGATCAAGGGGAGACGCGAATGACCACCCGCCGGACGGCCACCATCCTCACGCTGATTCTTCTCGCCGGCTGCGGGTTCTTCCGCCGCGTCCCGAACACGTTCTACTCGCTCGACGTGATCCCGCCGGAGGCGCCGCGCGCCACCGGCGCCGCCGGCGTCCCGATCGGCATCGACGGCGTCGAGCTCCCGCCCGGCTTCGACCGCCGCGGCATCGTCCTGCGCGGCGCGGACAACAAGCTCGAAGTGCGCGGCACGCACCAGTGGGCGTCTTCGCTGGAGGAGATGGTCACCCACACGCTGTCGTTCGACCTCGCCAACCGGCTGCCCGAGGGCGCGGTCGTGCTGCCGGGACAGGCCAAGCCGGGCACGATGCGCTCGCTCTACATCACCTTCGAGGACCTCGCCCCCGGCCCGGACAATGTGTTCGTCCTCGACGCGCGGTGGACGATGACCCCGAACCTCGCGGGACACGAGCGCATCACCGTGCCGCTGGAGTCGACCGAGAGCCCGGCCGTGGTGACGGCGATGAGCCGGGCCCTGGCGACGCTCGCGGAGCGGATCATCGCGCAGATGCGCTGAACTTCGCGTTTCACCCGCGAACTTCCCGCACACCGGTACGTCTTACGCGTGCGCTTCGAGGTTCGCCCCGATTGCGATCATTTTGCCGGCTTCAAAATGATTGCTATGCGACGGATGCTTCAGCGCGGGACGTATACCAAACGGAAATGACCACGCTGATACTTCTGAAAAAAGACCGGCATAGCCCCATGCAGACTGCTGAATGTGCCTGATGTCGATATTCGGATTCTTGCCGAGCCAGTCATTGATTTCTGCTTCAGCGGCCCGAGCATTCCTGCCAGAGTGCGTGATGACAAAACCGGAGTCTTTCAAAGGCGAATTTACCCAGAACAACTTGACTTTCATCACTGGAAGCGAGAACAAACGCCGCGATGCCGGTGAGCATTGCCCCTAACACCGCAACACCTCCGAGGGCTCTTGCTTTCGATTCGTTGTCCATGTGCCAGATCCTACGCCCAAGTACAGTTACATGCATGCTGACCGGGGACGGATAGACGATTTCGACTGACGCGCGCCTTAGCAACAGCACGACGAGAACACCACTCGTCAAAGCAAGTAGAGTTACAGGGAGCACAGAACATCTGCAGGAATGCGCCACGCATCGGAATCACTACCCAGGTCCTGCGTTCTTGACCGGACTCCGAAAGAGAACAACGGCGAAGCCGACGGCGAATACGACGTAAAGAGCGGCGAGCGCGTAGAGGAAGAGGGCTCGCTCGCCGGCAGCAATGGCCTTGACCAGCGCGAGAGCGCCGATGACGAAGTGGGCAACGTTGCCCACCGCGACCGGGCGATTGTAAATGCCGCCGATGAGGCTTCCACGCGCCATCCAGTTCACCATCGCGAAGCCGAACAGCAACGCGGCGTGTAACTGCACGAGCACCGTGAGCAGACCGTTCGGCGGTACTCCTGCCGACGCAAGCAACTCTTCCGGCAGGAACGTGCCCGCGATCCCGAGTGCACCCATGACCAGGGCACTCGCACCGAGAAGAGCTCTCGTGCTCACACGTGCACTCTACTAGCGTCGCCCCGCCCGCGCCTTTTCCGCGTCGGACAGCATCCCCCTCACCCGTCGCAGGTCGCGGCGGTCTTCCTGGTTCTCCGGATCGGCGGCGATCAGCCGTTCGCGAATGGCGATCGCCTCCTTGAACGCCGTCTCCGCTTCCTCGTAGCGCTTCAACTTCATGAAGGCGAAGCCGCGCTCGGCGTAGGCGAACGCCAGGTCGTGCTGGGCCTCCACGTTGTCGGGATCGGCGGCGGCGAGCGGTTTGAACATCGCCAGCGCCTGCTCGGTCGATTCGAGCGCGCCTTCCCAGTCCCCGGACCGGTTCTGCGCGGTGGCCTTCATCCCGAACTGATCTGCGTAGTTGCGGCGGGCGACGGCATCCGACGGATCGAGCGCCGCCCGCTCGCCGAGGGCGCGCAGCGCGGCGTCATGATGGCGCAGCGAGCGCGCCAGATCGTTCACCATCGCGCCCGAGTAAAACCCGCCCAGACGCTGGTTGGCGCGGCCGATCTCCTGCAGCACGGCGCGGCGCAGCGCGGGGGTGGGATGCACGTCGCGCAGCGTCAAAAGCGCGGTCTGGTAGGCCTCCTCCGCGGTGCCGAGGAGCATCGGCTTCGGGATCACCTTCACGCCGATGTACCGGCAGTCGCCGATCGCAGTCCAGGTCTGCGCCAGCGCGAGATCGCGCTCGGGGCTGTGGGGAAGCTGCTCGCGAATGGCCCGGGCGCCCTCGTGCATGGCGATGGCCTCTGCCCAGCGCAGCGCGCGCTGTTCGACGAAGCCGACCCGGTCGTGGGCATCGGCGACGAGCTTCAGCACCTCCGGATCGTCCGGCTGTTCGGCGCGGACGGCCTCCGCGATCGCCAGCGCCTTCCGATAGCTCTTCGCCGCGCCTGCCGTGTCGCCGAGGTTGGCCTGATACGGCAGACCCTGCACGTCGCCGATCTTCAGATACGCGCCCGCGAGCTCGACCCGCAACGGCGTGTTGTCCTCGGACTCTTTGGCGAGGTTGTCGAGGTATACCAGCGCGCGACGCACCAGCAGCGCGCGCGCAGGCGTCGAGCCGGGCAGCGGGGCGATGGCGTCATGCAGCTCGAAGACCACCGATCGCGCCAGCGAGCGCACTTCGTCGAAACGGCGCTCGGCGATGCGCTTCTGGTGCAGCGTCGCCGCGAACGCGATCACCGTCACGATGACGATCGCCAGTCCCGCCGAAACCGCCAGCAGGTTGCGGCGGATGAACTTCGCCGCGTGATAGCCGAACGTCGCACGCCGGGCCGTGATCGGATGTCCGCTGAGATGGCGCCGCACGTCGTCGGCGAGCTTTTCGACCGATCCGTACCGCTGCGCCGGATCGACTTCCAGCGCCGCGAGCACGATGTCGTCGAGGTCGCCGCGCAAGGCGCGGAGGTTCGAGACCGAGCTCGGCGCCGGCGCCTCGGTCGTCGGCAGACGCGTCGCGGCAACGAACGGCTTGCCATCGGTGAGCAGCTCGAAGAGCAGCACGCCGAGGGAGTAGACGTCGGTGACCGTGGTGACGATGCGGCCGAGGAGCTGCTCGGGACTGGCGTACTGCGGCGTCATGATCCGTGTCGCCGTGGCGTCCAGCTTCGTTTCCTGCGTCTCGAGCTTGGCAATGCCGAAGTCGAGCAGCTTGGCCACCCCCTCCGGCGTGACCAGCACGTTCGCGGGCTTGATGTCGCGATGGATGATCAGCGCGCGATGCGCGTGCTGCACCGCGTCGCAGAGCTGCAGGAAGAGGCGCAGTTTCTCGGGGATGGAGAGCGATCGCGCGCGGCAGTATTCGTCGATCGGCGTGCCGTCGACGTACTCCATGACCAGGTACGGCAGTCCATCGTGGGTGGTACCGCCGTCGATCAGACGCGCGATGTTGGGATGCTCGAGCGAGGCCAGGATCTGGCGCTCCTGGCGAAAGCGCTGGACGAGCATCTCGCCGCCGCGCACGAGCTTGATGGCCACACGCTGCGAAAACTCTTCGCCCTCGCGCAACGCCAGAAAGACGGTGCCCATGCCCCCATGCCCGAGCTGGCGCACGAGGCGATACGGTCCGACGAGCGTGCCGGCGAGACGCTGTCCCTCCTGGGCATCGAGAAGCTGCCAGACGGACTGTTCGAGAAACGGCGTCGGCTCGTCATGCGCCGCGAGCAGCGACTCGACCTCGGCACGCACCCGAGGATCGGCGCCGGCGAGCACCTCCGCCCGCGCGTCCGTCGCACGGTCCGCGACGTCGTGAAACAACGACCGCACCTCGTCCCAGAACGCGTCCGAATTCGCGCTCATCGTAGCGTGGACATCGCGCGTTTGAGCCAGGCCCGGGCCATGGTCCATTCGCGGCTGACCGTGGCGGGCGACACGCCGAGGACGGAGGCCGTCTCGTCGATCGTCAGGCCGCCGTAGAAACGCAGCTCCACCAGCCGGGCCTGTTGCGGGAACACCTTCTCCAGACCTTCCAGCGCGTGGTCGAGCGCCACCACGTCGAAGTTCTCCACTACCGCCACGTCCATGGCCGCGCCGATCGTCACCGGAGCCAGACCGCCGCCCCGCTTCTCGCTTTTGCGGCGGCGGGCGTGATCGACCAGAATGCGCCGCATCACCTGCGCCGCCACGCCGAAAAAGTGCGTGCGGTCGTTCCAATCCACGCTGCGCTGATCCACCAGGCGCAGGTACAGCTCGTGGACCAGGGCCGTGGGCTGCAGCGTGTGCCCGTCGCGCTCGCGGTACAGGTGCCGTTCGGCGATGGCGCGCAGGGGCTCGTAGACCAGCCGGAGGAGCTCATCGCGCGCTTCCTGCCGCCCGGCGCTCCAATCGCGAAGCAGTTGGGTGACCTCGGACATCGGAACCGACGCGATTGTAGCCGAGGGACTTTTGAAACCGTCACATCAATGACGCACCGCTCGCCGTTTCCCAGGCGCTGGCGGCGGCACGGCCCATCGGACAATACCGGTGAGATGCGTGCGAAACCACTCGGACAACCACACATCCTC
>JBIOTX010000332.1:0-7730 GCA_044866315.1 Thermoanaerobaculia bacterium
ACGAGCGCGACTGGAACGTGCTCGTGGTCCTGAAGCGCGACCTGGCCGTCGACGAAGTCTGCGCGAATGTGTGGGAACGCCGAGCCTGGGAGGCGGGTGTCACACTCGAAGAGTTCTTCGACATCGCGGAGAGCCTCGACCGCCGCGGCGTCCTCGGCCGCTTCTCCACCTTCCTCGAGCACACCAAGCCGGTCGGCGACGCCAGCGAGCGCCTGTCCAGCTTCAACGGCCTCTTTCACTGGGCCGTGCCGCACGGAAAGGAGCTCGAGGCCGGGCGGGAGATCGGCCGCTACCGCATCCTCACCCACTGCTACTGGCGCGACGGCGGGCCGGAGCTGAACAACGTGAACATCTTCGCCGTCGCCCACGGCGAGACCAAGGAGCAGGTCATGGCCCACAAGGTCGCCATCGACCGCTTCCTGGTCGAGAGCGGGATCGGCCTCGACTACACGAACGTCTACTGGGGCGGGCGGGCGGAGATCAAGCCGAGCGAGGTCTCGCCGCGCGTGTATCGCGAGTGGGCGAGCGCGAGAGGACTGCTGTGATGTGTCATCCCGAGCGTAGCGAGGGACCTGGGCGGTCGGGGCGCGATGGACGTGCCTCGTGCCTCCCGCCCACCCAGGTCCTCGCTCCCGCTCGGGATGCCACAAGAGGGATGGCTATGGACTTCAACACCAACCCCTTCGTGGCCATCTGGGAGATGACCCGCGCCTGCGATCTCGCGTGCGTGCACTGCCGCGCCGCCGCGCAGTCGCGGCGCTCGCAGTTCGAGCTCACCACGGACGAGGGCTTCCGGCTCATCGACCAGATCGCCCAGCTGCAGCCGCGGGTCTTCGTCATCACCGGCGGCGACCCGCTCAAGCGCGATGACCTGTACGACACGATCGCCTACGCCAAGCAGACCGGGCTCGAGCCGTCGGTGACGCCGAGCGCGACGCCGCTGCTCACCCCCGAGGCGATTGCCAAGATGAAGGCGCATGGAGTGAAGCGCCTGGCCATCTCCCTCGATCACTGCGAGCGCGAGGCGCACGACGAGTTCCGCCGCGTGCCCGGCTCGTACGACCTGACCATCCGGGCCATCGAGGCCGCGCGCGACAATGACATCCCGGTGCAGATCAACTCCACGGTCTCGAAGCGCACCGCCGCGGACATGCCGCGCCTGGCGAAGCTGCTCGCGCAGTACCCGAACGTGGTGATGTGGAGCGTCTTCTTCCTCGTGCCCACCGGCCGGGCGAAGACGGCGGACATGATCGAGCCGCAGGAAGTGGAGGCGTTGTTCGGCGACCTGTACGCGATCTCCAAGACCGTGCCGTTCGACGTCCGGACCACGGAGGCCATGCACTACCGGCGCTACGTGATGCAGCAGCAGGGACCGATCGCCATCGACCCCGCCACCGGTCTCGTGGATGCCTCCACCATGTTCATGCACGGCAGCCGCCGCCACCTCGGCGTGCAGATGCAGACCGGCGCGATCACCCGCGCGCCGAAGGGCGTGAACGAGGCCAAGGGCTTCGTGTTCATCTCCCACATCGGCGACGTCTTCCCGAGCGGCTTTCTGCCGCTCAAGGCCGGCAACGTGAAGAAGGAGTCGCTGGTCGATCTCTATCGCCGCAGCGACCTCTTCCTCCGCCTGCGCGACCCGTCGAACCTGAAGGGGAAATGCGGCGTGTGCGAGTTCCGCGAGCTGTGCGGGGGCTCGCGCTCGCGGGCCTGGTCGATCACCGGGGATCCGTTCGCCAGCGATCCGACGTGCACCTATCAGCCGGCTGCGTGAGAGGCGTCACCCATGAGCCGTGACCTGTCGCATCGTGACCGTGTCGCACGCGCCGATACCGTGAAGCAGGAGAGAAACGATGAGTTTCAACCGTCTCGTCCTCCTCACGTTCACGCTCGCCATCGCCACCGCCGCCGCCGCCCAACTGAGCAGCGAGGATTGCACGGGCTGTCACGAGGTGAAGCTCGGTGCGTCCGCCCACGGGCCGCTCGGCTGCACCGACTGCCACTCGGGCATCAACGCCGTCCCACACGAGCTACGTCCCGCGCCGGTCGACTGCTCCGGCTGTCACTCCGACGCCATGGAGCAGTGGGGCCGCAGCCGTCACGCCAAAGGTCTGCGCGCCGGCAACAGCCACGCGGCCGGATGCCTCTCCTGCCACGGCGGCAACGCCCACACCATCGTGCCGCGCAGCGACCCGGCTTCGCCGGTCACCCATGCCAACGTCCCGAAGACCTGCGGGCGCTGCCATGCCCAGAAGTTCGTCATCGAGAGCTCCGGGCTGTCCACGCAGCCGGCGTTCTCGTATCAGCAGAGCATCCACGGCCGGGCCGTCGCCCGCGGCAACCAGAAGGCCGCGGTCTGCACCGACTGCCACGGCGCGCACGAGGTTCTCGGCGCGAACGAGCCGAAATCGCCGATCTTCAAGTTCAACATCCCCGCGACCTGCGGGAAGTGCCACACGGACGTGGCCAGGATCTTCGACTCCTCGATCCACGGCAAGTCCGTCCGGCGCGGGAACTGGGAAGCGCCGGTGTGCACGAGCTGCCACGGCATCCACAACATCAAGTCGCACATCGATCCCAGCTCTTCGGTGGCGGCACAGAACATCGCCCGCACCACCTGCGGGCAGTGCCACGGCAACGTGCGCATGACCGCGGAGTTCGGCCAGTCGGCGAACCGCGTCCGGAGCTACGAGGACAGTTACCACGGCCTGGCCAAGCGCCTGGGCTCCGACGAGGCGGCGAACTGCGCCAGCTGCCACGGCGTGCACGACATTCTTCCCAGCGACGACCCGCACTCGATGATTCACGCGAAAAACCTTCCCGCCACCTGCGGCCGGTGCCACCCCGGAGCGGGAGCGAAGTTCGCGCAGGGACGCGTCCATCTCGAGGAGCTGCCGGTGCAGCAGCAGGCCCTCGGCGACAAGGTCATGCGCTGGGTGAGCCGGATCTACATTCCGGTGATCGTCCTCACCCTGGGGGCCATGGCGCTGCACAACATCCTCCTCTGGGTGCGGAAGGCGCGGCGCGCGCGCAAGGACCCCAACCGCACCATCCTGCGAATGAACCGGACGCAGCGCATCCAGCACGTGCTGCTTCTGATCAGCTTCTTCGTCCTGGTGATCACCGGCTTCGCCCTGGCCTGGCCGGAGTCGCTGTTCGCCACGATCACCTTCGGCGAGTCGGTGCGCCGCATCGCTCACCGCGTGGCCGCGGTGGTGATGCTGGCCGTCGCCGCCTATCACGTCGGGTACATGACCCTGACCCGCGAAGGGCGGCAGGGCCTCCGGGACTTCTGGTTCCGGTTCAAGGACGCGCGCGACGCGTTCGACGTGGTTCGCGGCCAGCATCCCAAGATGGGACGCTTCACCTACGGCGAGAAACTCGAGTACTGGGCGCTGGTGTGGGGCACGATCGTCATGGGCGTGACCGGGCTGATGCTCTGGTTCGAGGTGCAGGTCAGCTCCTGGCTGCAGCTGCCGCGCTGGTGGGTCGACGTGGCCCTGCTCATCCACTATTACGAGGCCATCCTGGCCACGCTGGCCATTCTGATCTGGCACATTTACGCGGTCATGTTCGATCCCGACGTCTACCCGATGAACTGGTCCTGGCTGGACGGCCGGATGCGCGAGGAGCAGTATCGGCATGAGCACGGCGCGGCGTGGGAAGAGATGAAGAGCGCGCCGCCGGAGGAGAAGGACTGATGGTCGACAAGGACGGGAAGTACATTTCGCTGACGCGAAACACGATCAGCGGAATCGGCGTGCTGATCGCCTTTCTGGCGGTGGCGAATCTGCTCTTCCTGCTGCTGACGCAGCTCGGCAGCGAGCACGACGCGCCGTACCTCGGCCTTTTGATCTGGATCGTCTTCCCGGCCATCCTGCTCTGCGGTCTGGCCCTCTTCGTCCTGGGCGTGCTGCTCGAGCGCCGCCGCCGCCGGCGCATGGCCCCCGATCAGGTGTCCGGCTATCCGCGGCTCGACCTCAACGTGCCGCGCACGCGGCGCATCTTCCTCCTGGCCATCCTCGGCATCACCATCTTCGCCGGCATCAGCATGGTCGGCACGTACCACGCGTATCACTTCACCGACTCCGACCAGTTCTGCGGCACCACCTGTCACGAGCCGATGCACCCGGAGTACACGGCCTACAAGGCCTCGCCGCACGCGCGGGTGGGCTGCGTGAACTGCCACATCGGCTCCGGCGCGACCTGGTACGTCAAGTCGAAGCTCTCCGGCGCGCGGCAGGTCTGGGCCACGCTGGCGAGCGAGTACCCGCGCCCGATCCCCTCGCCCGTGCACAACCTCCGTCCGGCCCAGGAGACCTGCGAGCAGTGCCACTGGCCGGAGAAGTTCTGGGGTGCGCAGCTGAAGGTGTTCAACCACTTCGGCTACGACGAGGCCAATACTCCGCGCGAGACGCGCATGCTCATCAAGGTCGGCGGCGGCAGCCCCGCCACCGGCGCCACCAGCGGCATCCACTGGCACATGAACCTCGAGAACGAGGTCACCTACATCGCCACGGACGACCAGCGCCAGAAGATCGAGTGGGTGCAGATGCGCAACCGCCGGACCGGAGCGACGCGCCAGTATCTGATGGAAGGCTCCAAGCTGACGCCGGCGCAGATCGCCTCGAGCCCCAAGCGAACCATGGACTGCGTCGACTGCCACAACCGCCCGACGCACATCTACCCGCCGCCCGACCGGGCCGTGGACAAGGCCCTCCTCGCCCACAACCTCGCCCGCAACCTGCCCTACATCAAGCAGCAGGCCGTGACCGTACTATCGAAGGACTTCACGTCCACGGCGCAGGCCCTGGCCGCGATCGAGAAGGAGATCGGCGACTACTACCGCACCAACCACCCGGCCGTGTACGCCTCCCAGCGCAAGGACGTCGACCGCTCCATCGCCGCGCTCAAGCAGATCTTCCAGACCACTCGCTTCCCGGAGATGAAGGTCGACTGGCGCACCCACCCCGACAACATCGGCCACTTCTACTCCGCCGGCTGCTTCCGCTGCCACGACGACCAGCACAAAGCCAGCGACGGCCGGGCCATCACCAAGGAGTGCCGCGTCTGCCACGACGTCCTCGGCCAGAAGGAAGCCGGCGTGGCCATGATCGAGGCGCCGGACGCGCCGTTCATGCACCCGGTGGACCTGGGCGACCTGCGGGAGATGACGTGCAACGAGTGCCACACGGGGAAGGAGATGTGACGCGCTGGAATGGTTACACAGAATGCATGCGTTCTGGTGCACATGCCATCCCTGCAGATCCGCGACATGCCCGACGAGGTCTATGAGGCGCTGGCCGAACGAGCGCAGAAGCAACGGAGAAGTCTGGCCCAGCAGGCGATCGCCGATCTGGCGCGCATGCCCGAGCTGGAGGCTCGCCACAGACGCCAAGCAGTGATCGTGAGGCTTCGCACCGCCAAGCCGGTGCTGCGCGGAAAACCGCTGGATCCGGTGAAGCTGGTGCGGGAAGACCGGAATCGATGAAGGTCGTCCTGGATGCCTCGGCGGGTGTCGCCGCAGTTCTCGACGACCCGCCTCCCGCGATTCTCGACACTCTCGCCCGCGCCACGGTTGTCGTCGCTCCGGATCTGTTCGCGGCGGAGGTCACGAACAGTCTGTGGAAGTACGTCATCGCCGGACGTCTCTCGATCGATGACGCCGTCGACCGGCTCGAAGCTGCGCTCCACCTGATCGATCGCTATGAGCCGGTATCAGCATTCACGCAGGAAGTCCTTCGTGAGGCCGCCGTGCGCAAGCATCCCAGCTACGATCTCTGCTACGCCGTTCTCGCCCGCCGCGAGGGTGCCTCGGTGCTGACGATGGATGGACGCCTACGGAAGCTCGTCGCGGCGATGAAAATCGCCGTTCATCCTTAGCGGAGCTTACGTCCGCGTCAACGCCAGCAGCGTCACGTCGTCCGCCGCCGGGGCGTTTCCGCAGAACGTCTGCACGTGCGTGTCGATCGTGTCGAGAATGCGCGTAGCGGGCGTGCCGTGGAGTGCGGCCACGAGCGCGGCCACGGGCGCGAGTCCGAGCTGCTCCTCGGCCTCGTTCTCGGCCTCGGTCACGCCGTCGGTGAAGAGCACCATCGAGTCGCCCGGCGCGAGCGTCGCGGTCTGGTTGCGGTATTTCGCCTGAGCGAAGAGTCCCACCACCATGTCCGTCATGGTGAGCTGCTGCACGCCCTCGCGTGAGATCACCAGCGGCGCGACGTGGCCCGCGTTCGCGAACTCGACCGTTCCCGTCGCCGGATCGAGCACGCCCACCACCAGGGTGACGAACTTCGTCGGCGCGGTTTTCGGCGCCAGGACGGAGTTCATGTCCCGCACCAGATCCGCCGGCGAAGGATCGCTGCGCGTGAAGATGTTGAACGCCGTGGCCACGCTGGCCATCACCAGCGCGGCGGTGATCCCCTTGCCGCTCACGTCGGCGATGATGAAGTACATCTTCCCGTCCGGCCGCACGACCACGTCGAAGTAGTCGCCGCTCACGGTGCGGCAGGGCTTGTTCCGTCCGGCAAACGTGTAGCCGTCGATGGATGGCAGCTGCGCCGGGAGCAGACGGCTTTGGATGGCGTAGGCGGTGCGCAGCTCCTCGTCCATCTTGGCCTTGGCGATGGCCTCCTCGCGCAGGCGCGTGGTCTCGAGCTTGACCGCGGCAAAGCGCGCGATCTGGGCGATGAGGCGCACGTCCTCTTCCGACACCATGCCCCGGTTGGCGAGGAAGTCGAGATAGAGCACGCCCAGGACGGCGTCGCCGACGAGCAGCGGCGCGCAGACCGCAGAGCGGATGTTCTGGGCCACGATCGACTGGGCCTGGGCCAGCTTCTGGTCCATGGACGTGTCGACGAACGAGACCACGTTGCGCTCGTGCACGACCTCGGCGAGCAGGGTCCGGCTGATGAAGAGGTCGAGCGAGTCGGTCGCGTCGCGGCGCCGGAGGCGCACATTCGAGAACGACTCCCCATCCGCGCCGAGGAGCGCCAGCGCCGCGCGGGATGGGTGGAGCAGGTCCATCACCCGGTCGAGGATGAACTCGAACAGCTCGTTCATCGGCCGGTCCTCGATGAACTCCAGCGCCAGGGCGGTGAACACGCCCGCGCGGGCCGTGTCGCTCACGGCATCCTGGAGCGGGATGGCCAGGTTCTTCGCGTGCGAGTCGCTGTCGAGGGCGATCAGCTGCGACTTCGACAGATCCTCGGGCGGCTCGAAGAGCACCTCGCTGTCGCCGAGGAGGATCCGGTCGCCGGGACGGAGCACGACCGGCTTGGAGAGCTTCGTGCCGTTCAGCAGTGTCCCATTCACACTTCCGCAGTCGCGCAGCAGCCACTCCCCCTCGTCGAACACGATCTCGGCGTGCTTGCGGGAGAGATAGCGGTCCTTGATCGGCACCGTGCAGTCGGTGGCGCGGCCGAGGGTGATCAGCGCCGCCTGCACGTCGACCTTCATCGGCGCGAGATTCGGCTGGAGGACGGTGAGGCGGATCGGACGAGGATCCATGGGCAGGACGGAATTGTACTGACGTACCCTGCACAGCGCATGCGCGTGGTCAAACTCTGGTTCCCGGTCGTCGCCTGGGCCGCGGTCATCCTCCTCGCCTCGGGCGACCTCTTCTCCTCCGACAACACCAGCACTTTCCTCCAGCCCCCGATCCTCAATTCCATCGTCCGCAAGCTCGCCCACGTCGTCGTCTACGCGATCCTCGGCCTCCTGACCTGGCGCGC
>JBIOTX010000333.1:0-5412 GCA_044866315.1 Thermoanaerobaculia bacterium
CCCCCTACTCCGGCTCGCCCTCGCCGGCCGCCACCGGCGCCCTCCGCTCCTTCCGCCGGCGCTCCTCGAAGGCGAACCGGGGGCGGTTCTCCTGCGGCTGCTCCATCCGGTCCTCGCTGATCTCCCGGGGGATCAGGGTGACGTAGCCGAGGTCGATGTGGACGTGATCGTCGGCCTCTTTGCCGGTGACGTGGCCATAGGGAAGGACCCGGATCTCGTCACTCAGCTCCTCGGCGATCTCGTTGTACTTCTCGATCGCTTCCTTCGTCTTCAGGATGTTCGAGCCGATGCGGTAGATGTCCGCGGCCGTGCCCCACATGTGCGAGGAGGCATTCTGGGACAGCTTGTGGGAGGGGGAGCGGTAGCCGCCGTTGACGGCGATGTGCACCGAGGCGCCGGCGGCGGCGCGGAACTGCTGGAGGTAGAACGCCAGGAGGCGCACGGCGCAGGGGAGGTAGCGCGGGTACTCCTGCAGCCGCGGCGCCTCCTTGAGGTCGGTGAGGATGAACTCGTTCAGGGCGAAGTGGTTGGTCAATCGCGTCGAGAAGGCCACCTCGTGCGAGGGGACCTCGTAGAAGTAGCGCGGCAGGCGATGGCGTCGCCCCTGCGCGTCGCGGATCATCTCGCCCGGCTTGAGGATCGCTCGCAACTCGTCGTCGAGGTCGAAGGCGTCCACGACCTTCAGCCCCGGCTCTTCACTGCTCATCGGCACTTCCGGCGAGGGTATTGAAGATGTCCCGGGACACGTCCGCGACGGCCGTCCCGCGCCCGGCCTCGGGGGTGAACTGGGTGAGGATCACCAGCACGTACGGCTTGCGGTCCTCGAGATAGACGATTCCCGCGTCGTGATGCACGGTGGAGATGTTCCCGGTCTTGTGGGCCACGCGCGCGGCCTTCGGCAGTCCGGCGGGGATGCCGCTGCGGTACTGCTGGTCGAGCATGATCTCCAGCATCTCGTCGCAGACCTTCTGCGAGTAGGCCTTGCCGTCGGCGATGAGGCGGAGAAGCTTGAGCAGGCCGTTGGCGGTGACCTCGTTGTTCAGCCCCGCCTCGAAGGCGCGCTGGTCCTCGACCCCGCGAAGCACCCTCACGCCGTCGATCTCCAGCTCGTCCAGGGCGAGCTGGATCGTGGGGATGCCGACGACGTCCACCAGGAGGTTCGTGGCCAGGTTGCTCGACTTGGTGATCATCCAGTAGGCGAGCTCCCGGACAGTCAGCGTCTTGCCGAGGTGACCGTAGACGTCGGGATCGGCGTCGCGGCCGAGGTCCAGCATGAACGGCTCCTGGTTCACGATGCTGGTGAAGCGGTTGCGGACGTGCACCGGCGCGTCCAGGGCCAGCTCGCCGCGATCGATCTGCCGGAAGACACCCAGGAGCACGGCCAGCTTCATCGTCGACGCGGCGTGGAAGTAGTGATCGGCGTTGTACGACCACTGGATGGTCGACTCGGCGTCATAGAAGGAGATGCCGAGGTTCGCCAGCTCGTGCTCCTTCCTGATCTTCAGGACGTTTCGGTAGAGCGAGACCTCTGCCGAGGCGACGGAGTCCTTCGCCGGCGGAATCGGAAGTCTGTCCTCGGTCTGCTGGGCCCTGGCAACCATCGCGCGAATCTTAGCGAAACTCCCCCGCCGGTTCCCTGCAAGTTCGATGCGTGGAGTCGCTTACAATCCCGTGTTCCCGCCATGGCATGCCTCTCCTGCGGTTTCGAACGGGTGGAAGAAGGGAAAAGCTGCGCGGTCTGCGGCGCGTCGACGGTGTCGCAGACGCTGCGCTTCGAGCACGCGCCGACCGTGGCTCAGGAGGACCCGACGCCGCAGCGCCGCCGGCGCGGGATGCAGCTGATCGAGGGCGACGTCTTCGCCGACCGCTACGAGATCCTGGCCCACCTCGGGCGCGGCGGCATGGGCGCGGTGTACCAGGCGAAGGACCGCTATCGCGTCGCCGAGGTCGCGCTCAAGGTGCTGCACGCGACGGCGTTGGATGACAACGCCGCGGTGCGCTTCCGCCGCGAGATCGAGATCCTCTCGCGAGTGAAGCACCCGGGGATCGTGGAGATCTTCGACTGGGGCGTCGTCCACGACCGGATGTACTTCGCCGCGGAGCTGATCGACGGCGAGGATCTTCGGGCCGTCCTGCGGAAGCGCGGCGTCCTGGTGCCGGAGGAGGTCGCGCGGATCGGCGCGCGCGTGGCCGAGGCCCTCGGCGCCGCGCACGCCATGGGCATCGTCCACCGCGACATCAAGCCGCACAACGTGATGATCCGCCGCGACGGGCGCCTGACCCTGCTCGACTTCGGCGTCGCCCGCGGCGCGGGCATCGACATGAACACCATCACCGCCACCGGCGTCATCGTCGGCACGCCCGAATACATGGCGCCCGAGCAGTTCCAGGGGCATCGCGTCGACACGCGCAGCGACGTCTACTCCCTCGGCATCGTGCTCTACGAGCTGCTCTGCGGCGGCGTCCCCTTCCGCGCCGACACGCCCGTGGCCCTCGGCATCCACCATCAGCAGACCCTTCCCCCGCCCATCCGCACCCAGCGCCCGAACGTGCCGGCCTGGCTGGAGCGCATCGTCCTGCGCTGCCTGGAGAAGGAGCCGTCGGCGCGGTACCTGAGCGCGCAGGAAGTGGCCGCGGAGCTGGCCAAGCCGCGCACGTCCGGCGAGCAACGCCGGCGCGTGCTCGACTCGGGTGATCAGATCATCGAGGACGACTCCGAGACCAGCGCCTGGGCGCTCACGCTGATGACCGCGGACGAGCGGAAGAACTGGTCGCTGGACATGGCCCTGCAGTTCGAAGGCCGCTTCTACCGGCTCGACGACGTGCGCTCGGACGGGCGGAAGTGGTTCTACCGCTTCTCTCACTGGCCGGACGAGATGATCCTGCGCAAGATCGTCGACTACGTGCAGGACGTCGCGGAGCGGACGCAATCGCGGGGACTACGCGGGAAGCTGCGGGACTGGCTGGGCTAGCGCTTCCAGTCGTTCAGGGCCCAGTCGTAGTCGTCGTACTCGATCTCGACGTCCTTGGACGGCGGGACCTGCACGTACTTCTGGATGAACTTCACGCGCCCGCCGGCCCACTTGTCGAAGTCCTCGCCGAACCAGTCCATGATCTTCGTGGTGTGGATGGTCAGCTCGTCGCCGTCGCGCTCGAAGCGCGCGCCGAAGGGGCCGGTGAGGAACCTGCGAGCCTGGTCGTCGAGCTGCGCGTCGAGCTTCGCCCCGGTGTAGGCCTCGGGACGGATGGGTGGGCAGCTCTTGGCCGCGCAGTTGATGGCGAAGTGGATGCGCGGGTCGCGGAAGCCCTCGCGGATCTTCTTGTGCTCGACGTCGTCGAGCGAGAGCAGCTCGCCGCCGAACGGCACGCGCTCCTTCTTGAAGACGTTGAGGCGGATGATCGGGTCGGTGGAGATGTCGCGGATCGAGTCGACCGGATACTTCTCGACCACCGTGGCGACGACGTTCACGTTGTAGACGTTGATCCAGTAGGCGAGCTGCTGCTTCGGATTGAGCGCGGCGACCTTCACCTTCCCGAGCTGCTGCCGGAGGGCCTGCAGCGCGGCGGCGTCCTTGGCCTTGAGGCTGCGGTAGTCCATGCCCCGGGCCGGGTCGTAATGGGTTGCCAGGAGCCGGTTCCATTCGCTGTAGTTCGGCTCCTGAGCGAAGAGGAAGGCAGAAGGCAGAAGGCAGAAGGCAGAAGTCAGAAGAATCGCCATGCGCGTGTTTGCGCGGGTTCTGCCTTCTGCCTTCTGCCTTTTGCCTTCTGCCTTCATAACCCTGCGGCGCGCAACCACCGCCCCATGCGCTCGATTCCCGCGGTGATCTGGTCGACCGGCGCGGCGTAGGAAATGCGGACGAACCCTTGTCCGCGCGTGCCGAAGGCGAGGCCGGGGATGACCAGCACCGCGGCGTCGGTGGCCAGGGTCTTGGCGAAGGAGATCGTGTCGCACGACGGCACGGCCGCGAAGGCGTAGAACGCGCCCGCGGGCGGCTCGAGCCGGATGTTGAGCTCGTGCTCGATCGCGTAGAGCGCTGCCTCGCGCTGCTGTGCGAACTGCGCCCGCACCGCGGAGAGCCAGGACTCGTTCCAGGTGCGGTCGTCGAAGATCAGCTCCGCCAGGGCCTGGGAGAACACCGACGCGCAGGTGGCAATGTACTGGTGGGCGGTGAGGATCGGCTTCATCAACTCGGCGTTGGCGTGGATCCAGCCCAGGCGAAGGCCGGTCATGGCGTGCGACTTCGAGAGGCCGCCGAGGACGACGACGTTCGGGCCCATACCGCTCATCGATGACGGCGGCGCGTCGTACCAGATCTCGCGATAGACCTCGTCGCTGACCACGAGCGGCCCGAGCGCGGCGATGGCCTCGAGCGCCGCCCGATCGACGACCGAGCCGAGGGGATTCGAGGGGGAGTTGACGACGATCAGCTTCGTCTTCGGGGTGATCTTCTTCGCCAGCGTTTCCACGTCCACGCGCCACTCCGGCGGCTCGATCTCGTAGGAGACGACCTCCGCGCCGCAGATCTTCGCCAGCGTGGCGTAGGAGAGGAATCCCGGGTTCGGGACGAGCACTTCGTCGCCCGGCTCGACGTAGGCGGTGAAGACGGCGAAGAGGCCCTCCTGCGTCCCCGCGGTCACGCAGACTTCGGACTTCGGGTCGTAGGGCGTCCCCTCGCACAGCTTCTTCCGCAGCGACATCGCGCCGGCGTTGGGCGAGTAGTGCCAGGACGTCGTCGCCGCGCGCCGGGCCATCTCGCGCAGGCGCTCGTCCGGCTCGACGTTCGGCTCGCCAATGCCGAGGTTCACGGAGTAGGGGGTGGCCAGGGCGTTGATCTGGCGGATCAGCGAGAGCTCGATGTCGCGGAGACGGTCGGCGATTTTCATCAGTAGCCAGTAGCCAGTAGCCAGTTGCCAGTAGCCAATAGCCAGTTGCCGGTCGTCTGGCCACTGGCAACGGGCTACTGGCTACTATCTCAATGCTTCTTCGAGCGCCGTGCTGGAGTCCGTCTTCTCGTCCCGGTACTTCACGATCATCGGCGTGGCCACGTGCAGCATGTGTTGCTCGGCGAAGCTGCCGCGCATGGGCCGCGCGCCGGGAATGACCACCGCGCCGTACGGGATCTCCAGCGGGCGCTCGGCGGTGCGGCGATAGACCTGGCCGCGTACGGTGTCGTAGACCGGCGTGGAGCCGGTGAGAACCACGCCGGCGCCGATGACGGCGCGCGAGCGAACAATGGTTCCCTCGTAGATGCCGCAGTTGCCGCCGACGACCACGTCGTCCTCGACCACGACCGGCACGTTGCCGACCGGCTCGAGCACGCCTCCGATCTGCGCCGCTGCGGAGAGGTGGACGCGCTTGCCGATCTGCGCGCACGAGCCGACCAGCGCGTGCGAGTCGATCATCGTGTCCTC
>JBIOTX010000334.1:0-8598 GCA_044866315.1 Thermoanaerobaculia bacterium
TGGGCTGAGAGCCCACCGCTCCACGGTCTCCATCACCCGCCTGGACGATCACCCGCGGCAGACCACCGGCGACCGCTGGTACTGCGAGCTGATCCAGGGCGAGACCACGCAGTTCGTCGGCGCCATCCCGCCCGGCCGCGCGCCCGATCACTTTCACCTCTACGAGGAAGTGCTGTGCATCCTCAGCGGCAGCGGGAGGATGTGGGCCGGCGAGGCGTCGACGCCGATCGCGCCGGGGTCGTGCATCTTCCTCCCCCGCCGGCAGCGGCACTGCGTCGAGAACACCGGCACCACCGAGCTCCGCCTCCTCGGCGTGTTCTACCCCGCCGGCAGTCCCGCCGTGCGGTATCCGGCGTAGAGCACCGCGCCGATCACACCCCAACCCAGCGCGAGATAGAGCACGCGTACGTCGGTCGCGATCTGCACGGCGAGCAATGCCGCCATCGAGAGAATCGAGATCACGGCCATCGCGCGCTGCAGCCAGAGTGGAATGCGGACGGTGACGGCGCGGAAGAGCTCCGGATTGCGCCGCGGCAAGAGGAGCAGGGCCACGCTGTGCAGCAGGTACAGCGCGACGAGCGCGAACACGGCGATGTTGAGCGCGAGCGAGATCTGGCCGGTCAGCAGGAGCACGAGCGCAACGCCGAGGGTGATGGTCAGGCCGACGATCGGCGTGCCCGTGCGCGCGGAGATGCTCCCCAGCCACCGCGGCGCGACCCGGTCCTCGGCGAGCATGATCGCGATCCGCGACGGCACGAGCATCGTCGCGTTCAGCGACGTGGTCATGGCCATGAGCGCGCCGAGGGTCACCAGCGCCGCCGCGCCGACGGGCAGGTACCGCGACGCCGCCTCGGCCATTGGCGCCGCGGACGCGCTCAGCTGCGCGCCCGGCGTGACGCCCAGCGCCACCGCGGACATGAGGAAGTAGATGACCATCGCCGCGGTGATGCCGCGGAGGAAGATCCGCGGCAGGCGTCGCGTGGAGTCGCGCACTTCGCCGGCGGCCTGGGCCAGCGACTCGAATCCGGCGTAGGCGAAGAAGAGCGGCGGCAGGCTGGCCAGGAAGCCGCGAGCGCCGCCGGTGAAGAACGGGCGGTAGTTCACGGCGCGGATGGCGAAGAGCCCGGGCACGATCAGGACGAGCAGCGACAGGAAGAGGAGCACGCACATCCAGACCTGGATCCGGCCGAACCAGCGCACGCCGGCGACGTGGACGGCGTAGAAGAACAGCAGCGCGCTTACCGCCACGATCACGCGCGAGCCGCCGCCGAGGAGCGGCAGGAGGTAATCGGCGAAGGCGACGGCGAGATAGGCCAGCGCGCCGATGTACGAAATGATCTTCAGCCACGCCCCGACGAAGGCCAGGCCGTAGCCGCCGAAGGTGCGGGAGATGTGCGTGTACTCGCCGCCCGGCGCGAGGCCGAGGGGCGTGGAGAGGAAGACCGAGTAGGCCACGGACGTGGCCAGGATCACCGGCGCGAGGACGAGATAGCCGAGGATGACGCTCGGGCCGGTGAGAGCCCAGGCCTCACCGGTGACCTTGAAGATCCCGGCGCCGATGAGGATGCCCAGCAGCGCCGCGTAGGACTCGATCGGTCCGAGGTCGCGGCGCAGCCGTCCGGTCATCGTCGCTCAAGATACTCCGTTACCGCGGTCATCTCCCGCGCCCGCAGCGCGGCGCACTCGTTCACCTGCTCCGCCACCCGCGCGAGGCGACCTTCCGTGGCCTCGTCCTTGTGCGCGGCGAAGAACTCGCGCGCCTTGGCCACGCGCGCGGGCTCGCAGCCGCCGGCGAGGACCGCCAGCGCGCTGCCGGACGTGGGCGGGAGGCGTTTGGTGATGGCGTCGTAGTTCGCCATCACCCAGGCGAACACCTCGTCGCGCTCGGCCGGCGTGTCCGCGCCGCCGAAGAGCACGAACATCTCGTTCGGCCGCACCGGACCGGCCAGCGCGTACTCGCGCGCCTTCCGCTGCAGCGCCGGGTCCTTGAACCGCCCGAGGGCATTGAGGAAGCGCGAGCGCTCGGCCGGCAGGGTCGCGTTCTCGAAGCGCTTGCGGAGCTCCTCGAACAGCGCGGCGTCGCCGCGCGCGGCGGACAAATAGACAACGGTTCCGGCGAGCGTGGGATGCACGGACGCCGGATTCTCGAGGTACTTGGGAAGCTGCTCGCGCACGAACTGCCAGACCCGCTCGTCGCCGGCTTCCACGGCCAGCCAGGTCAGGAGGTCGGGACGGAGGACGGTCACCGCGTGCGGCTCGCCGTCCTTCGGCGTGAAGCCGATGCGGTCGAGCGCGGGGGCGAGCGTGCGGCGGACGTACGCCGCGAACAGCGGCCGCGTCTCCTCGCTGGCCGCGAACGTCGAACGAATCGTGTTCAGCGCGCCGAGCGTGGCGGCGACCACCTGCGGCTCTGGATCACCGGCGAAGCGGCCGAGGAGATCGAGGTACGGTCCGCCGCGAATCGTGCCGGTGCGGAACAGCGCGCCGAGGTTGCCGACGAAGGCCAGGCGCTCGCGCGGCGTAAGCACGTCCACCGCCCGCGCGGCGAGCGACGTCATCGCCTCCTCCGGAATCCGCCAGCGGTAATAGCCGGAGGCGTTCGCGTGCGGGAAGAGCCAGGTCACGCGCGTCGCATCGAGCTTGACGGTCTTCGACGGCGCGTCCAGGAGCACAGGGGCCGTGCGCACGGCGCTCCCGTCCGAGTAGCGGAGGATCACCGGGATGCGCCACGTCTGCGGCGCGGCCTCGCCGGTCGAGAAGCGCGTTTGGGTGAGGCGCACCTCGTTCGCGCCGACCAGCTCCGCCGTCACCAGCGGCACACCCGGCTGGACGATGAACGTCTCCATCGCCGCGGTGGTTCCCCGCGGCGCGTGCTTGCCGAGGGAGGCGAAGAACTCCGTGGCGTTGGCGTTGCCCCAGGCGTTGGCCTTGAGGTGATCGAGCACGCCCTGACGGAACTTCTCCGGTCCGATCCAGCTCTCGAACATCGACAGCACGGCCTTGCCCTTGTTGTAGGCCAGGCCGACGTTGCGCATGGCATCCAGCGGGCTGCTGTTGCGCTTGCGGATCGGATCCGTCGTCGCCCGGGCGTCGCCGGTCATGATCTGCTGGAGGTCCCGCAGCTCGCCGAGGCTGTGGCCGAGCTCCGGGTAGAGCTGGTCGGTGATCTTGTCCCCCATCCAGTCCGCGAACGACTCGTTGAGCCAGAAGTCGTCCCACCACTCCATCGTCACCAGGTCGCCGAACCACATGTGCGCCAGCTCGTGGGCGGTGACGCGGATCAGGTTCTGCCGCTGCGCCGGCGTGGCCGTGGCCGGATCGAGGAGCAGGATCGTGTCCCGGTACGTGATCGCGCCGGGGTTCTCCATGGCGCCGGCCCAATACTCGGGCACGGCGATGAGGTCGACTTTCTCGAACGGATGCGTGCTGCCGAAGTACTTCTCCAGCGCCGCCAGGATCGGCGGCGTGATCTCCGCGGCCGTCTTCGCCAGCCGTCCCTGCCCCTTCGTGGCGATCACCCGCCCCGGCACGCTCATCCCGGCGATGGGCGTGTAGTCGAACTGCCCCACCGCCAGCGCGACCAGGTACGACGGCAGCGGCTTCGTCCGCGCGAAGCGGATCGTCTTGACCCCGTCGCTCTTCGACTCCGCCGCCACCGGCGTGTTCGACACCGCGTCGTACTGCTCCGGAATGACCACCGTCAGCTCGTACGGAATCTTGATCCCCGGCTCGTCGAAGCAGGGAAACGCCCGCCGCGCGTCGATGGCCTCGAGCTGCGTGAACAGATACGGCTCCCGGTCCTTGGTGGTCATCTTGTACAGCCCGACCGCCTGCCGGTTGTACTTGTTCGTGAACTCGATCGTGAGCTCGTAGGAGCCGGGCTGCAGCGTCTCCGCCGCCGTGAGCAGGACCGTGCCGTCCTCCCCCTTCGCGTGCGTGGCGTCGATCGCGCGCGTGCCCTTCGTCAGCGCGAGCGAGGCGATGGTGAGGCCCTCGGCGTGGATGCGGAAGGCGCTTGTGGCCTTCTTCACCTCCAGCGCGATGCGCGTCGACCCGGAGTAGTCGTCCTTGCGCGGATCGACCGTGAGGGAGACCGTCTGCCCCGTCGGGAGAACGTCCGTCCCGAGACGGACCGTCTCGGCGGCAAGGGCGGTGGTGAGGAGGAGTGCAACGACGACGAACGGGAGGCGGCGGGCGAGGTTCATAGGGGCGATAGGGTAGCGGAGGGGGGCGGGTGGGTGGTGTTACGAGGTCGTTAGGGCCCGCCGCTCGATCGCCCGCAGCCACATCCGCCGAATGAGTCCACTCCCGGGGCGAATGACGCGCCAATACCACGCGAAGCGGCGGCGGGCGCGGTCATCGGTGGCGTGGACGCGAGTCTCGGTCGAGACGACCGAGCCGCCGCGATCGTCGGGGCGGATCTCGAAGTTCATCGCGCCGAGGGCGTAGCCGCGGCCGGGCGGGCGGCGGAAGAGATCGGGCGTGAGCGGATCATGCGCGCCGGGCGGACAAATCACGGCCGTGCCGAGGACGAGCTCGCACGGCGGGTCATCGGCGAGCCAGATGAAGCCGGTGCGGGTGGCGACGTCGAGGAGCGGCTCGCGCGTGCCGGGATGGAGGATGCCCTGCGGCGTGTGGCGCCAGCCGCGACGGATGCCGGTGAGGGTGCGGAAGAAGAGGATCTCGTCCGCGCGGATCGCCTTGACCGCGGCGTAGACCCGCTCGGGCGGCGCGGCGATGTTCCGCATGTGATGCTCGGCGAACTGCCACCGGGGCATAAATTCGTCGAGCATCGACATGCGGGGCCCCTCACCCGGGAAACTACACCGGCGCCGGCTCCATCTCGGACGCCGGCTCCTCGGCCTCGATCTCCTCCACCTTCTGGTGGCGCTTGGCGACGAGCATGTAGATCGACGGGACGACGAACAGGGTGAAGGCCGTGCCGATGATCATGCCGGTGACGAGCATGATGCCGATGCTGTTGCGGGCGCCGGCGCCGGGGCCCTCGGCGAAGACAAGGGGAAGGTGGCCGACGACCGTGGCGGCGGTGGTCATCAGGATGGGGCGAAGGCGGGTGCCGGCGGCCTCGATCACCGCATTCAGCTTGTCCTTGCCCGTCTCCTGCAGGTGGTTGGCGAACTCGGTGATGAGGATGCCGTTGCGGGCGACGAGGCCGACCAGGGTGATCAGGCCGACCTGACTGTAGATGTTGATCGAGGTGAAGCCGAGGAAGGAGAACATCAGCGAGCCGGCCAGGGCCAGGGGCACGGAGCCGGCGAGGATGATGAACGGGTCGCGGAAGCTCTCGAACTGCGCGGCCAGGACGAGATAGATGAGGATCGCGGAGAGGAGGAACGTCGCCAGGAACTTGCTCCCCTCAGTGCGCAGCTGGCGCGACTCGCCGGCGTAGTCGACGGTGAAGCCGCGGGGCAGGATCTTCCTGGCCTCGTCCTCGAGCATCTTCAGGGCGTCGTCGAGCGACACGCCCGGAGTGATGACGCCCTGGATGCGCACGGCGTTGAGCTGCTGGAAGCGCTTCAGCTCGCGCGGGCCGGTGGAGGTCTCGAGCGTGGCGAACGTGGACAGCGGCACGAGCCGGCCGTTCGGACCGGTCACGTACATCTCCCTGAGCTGCTCGGGCGTGAGGCGCTCGCTGCGCTTGACCTGGGGGATGACCTTGTAGCTGCGCCCCTGGATGCTGAAGCGGTTGACGTAGTTGCCGCCGACGAGGGTGGACAGATCGCGCCCGGCCTGGGCCATGTCCACGCCCTGGGAGCGCAGCTTGTCGCGGTCGAAGACCACCTTCGCCTGCGGCTGGTCGAACTTGAGGTCCATGTCGGCGAACATGAACTTGCCGCTGGCGAAGGCCTTGCCCACGAGCTGGCCCGCGAACTCGGCGAGCCGCTCCGGCTCGGCCGTGGAGAGAATCGCAAAGTCGACCGGGAAGCCCTCGCCGCCGCTCGGCAGCGACGGCGGGATCATCTGAATCGAGCGGATGCCCGGGATCGAGGAGACCTTCTGCGAGACCTCCATGTGGATCTCGGAGATGCCCCGCTCGCGCTGGTCGTAGGGCTTGGAGACGAATCCACCGAAGCCGAAGGTCGGGAAGATGACCTGGAACGTGGAGTCGACCTCGGGGATCGAGCGGTACACCGCGTCGATCTGGTTGGCGAAGAGCTTGGTCTGATCGATCGTGGAGTTCGCGGAGGCCTGGATGATCCCGAACAGGAATCCCTGGTCCTCCTGCGGCGCGAGCTCCTTCTGCGAGAACATGTAGAACGGCGGGATCAGGGCGATGACGATCGCCCAGAGCGTGAGCACGACCGGCCGATACTGCAGCGTACCGCTGAGCAGGCGCGTGTAGCGCTGGCGCAGCCCGTCGAAACGCCGGTTGATCCAGCCGGCGAAGCCGCGCTCAGTGTCCTTCTCGCTCAGGAGCTTCGAGCCCATCATCGGCGAGAGGGTCAGGGCGACGAAGCCGGAGACGATGACCGCGCCGGCGAGGGTGAAGGCGAACTCGCGGAAGAGCGATCCGGTGAGGCCGCCCTGGATGGCGATCGGCGTGTAGACCGAGGCCAGGGTGATGGTCATGGCGATGATCGGCCCGACCAGCTCGCGCGCGGCGTCGGCAGCGGCCTTCAGGGGCGGCTTGCCCATGTGCAGATGTCGCTCGGTGTTCTCGACGACGACGATGGCGTCGTCCACGACGAGACCGACCGAGAGCACGATGGCCAGCAGCGTGAGGAGGTTGATGCTGAAGCCGAAGACCAGCATCAGGAAGACGGCACCGATCAGCGAGAGCGGGATGGCGACGACGGGGATGATCACCGCGCGGAAGGAGCCGAGGAAGAGGAAGATGACCACGATGACGATGAGGATCGTCTCGGACAGGGTCTTCAGCACCTCGCGGATGGAGCTCTCGATGTACGCGGACGAGTCGTAGGGCACGCCGCCCTTCATCCCGGCGGGAAGCTGGGCCTGGATCTCGGGCATGGCGTCGCGGACGCGCTGCATGACCTCGAGCGTGTTCGCCGTGGGCAGGGTCCAGATGCCGATGAAGACCGCGGTCTCGCCGTTGAAGCGCACTTCCTGCTCGTAGGTCTCCGCGCCGAGGACCACGTCGGCGATGTCGCCGAGACGGACGACGTCACTGCCCTGCTGCTTGACCACGAGCTGCTTGAACTCGTCGACGGTCTTGAGGTCGGTGTTGGCGACGAGGTTGACCGCGGTCATGGAGCCCTTGGTCGCGCCGAGGGCGGAGAGGTAGTTGTTCTGGGCCAGGGCGTCGCGCACCGAAGAGGGGGCGATGCCGTAGGCGGCCATCTTGTCCGGCTTGAGCCAGACCCGCATGGCGAAGGTGCGGTCACCGAAGATCTCCGCGCGCTGCACGCCGCTGATGGAGCTCAGCTTCGGCTGGACGACACGGGTGAGATAGTCGGTGATCTGGTTCTGATCGAGGTCGGGGGAGGAGAAGCCGAGGTAGGCGGCGGCGAACTGGCTGTCCGCCGTCTCCAACTGGATGATCGGCGCCTCGGCCTCCGGCGGCAGCTGATTGCGCACCTGGGCGACCTTCGACTGGATCTGGGTCAGGGCCGCGTTCGTGTCGTAGTTCAGCTTGAGGTGGACGGTGATCGTGCTCAGCCCCTGCGCGCTGGACGACTCGAGGAAGTCGATGCCGTCCGCGGCGGCGATCACGCGCTCGAGCGGCGAGGTGATGAACCCGCGCACGAGATCCGCGTTCGCGCCGATGTAGGCGGTGGTGACCTTCACGTTGGCCATGTCCGTGCGCGGGAACTGGCGCACGGAGAGCGAGCGGATGGACTGCAGCCCGGCGATGAGGATGACGAGGTTGACCACGGTGGCGAGGACCGGGCGTTTGACGAAGAGATCTGTGATCTTCATGACGATTCCCTTTTGGAGTGCGGCGGCATCGCCGCCGCTTTCAAAGCGGCAGCTCTGCTGCCGCACTCCAAACTAGCTGTCCTCGGGTTTCGGCGCCGTGCTGCTTCCCGGCTGCACTTTGTTGTTCACCTGCACGGCGGCGTCGGGACGGAGCTTGAAGACGCCGGAGCTGACGACTTCCTCGCCGGGCTTGAGGCCGGAGAGGACGGCGACCATGTCGCCGCGGGCGGGGCCGAGCTTGACGAACTGCTGGCGCACGCCGAGATAGCTCTTGCCGTCCTTGCCCTTCCGCTGCTCGACGATGAACACGGAGTCGCCGAACGGCGCGTAGCTGATCGCCGACGCCGGGACGGCGAGTACGGGCGTGTTCGCGCCGCGGGCCAGCTGGGCCTCGACGTACATGCCCGGACGCAGCTTGCCGGAGCGGTTGTCGAAGACGGCCTGCACGCGGACGTTGCGCGTGGCCTCGTCGATCATGGTCTCGACCGCGGTGACGCGGCCGACTTCCGTTCCCTCGAATCCGTCGGAGCTCACCCGCACCTCGCGGGCGTTGCGAAGCCGCCCCACCTCCTGCTGCGGCACGTTGAAGTGCACGTATACAGGCTGTAGAGCCTGCAGGGACACGATCGGCGAGCCGCCGGAGACGTACTGGCCGACGTTGACCTGGCGAATGCCGAGGACGCCGGAGAACGGGGC
>JBIOTX010000335.1:0-36144 GCA_044866315.1 Thermoanaerobaculia bacterium
ATCAACGGCTGTCCGGTCAACGGCCCGCAGCTCGACGCCCGCGGCGAGCGCGTGGTCGCGGCGTGGTTCACCTCGCCGAACGACCGGCCCCGCGTGCACGCCGCGTTCTCGAAGGACGGCGGCCTGACCTTCGGCGAGCCGCTGCGCATCGACGGCGGCCGCACCGCCATCGGCCGCGTGGACGTGCTCCTCCTCGACGACGGCAGCGCGCTGGTGGTGTGGATCGAGGGCGCGGCCGAGGCCGCGGGGATCATGCTCCGGCGCGCGTATCCGAACGGACGGCTCGACGCGCCGGTGCGCCTCGCGGCCACCAGCGCTGCCCGCGCCGCGGGCTTCCCGCGCGCTGCGCGGATCGGGAAGACCGCGTATTTCGCCTGGACCGACCCGGGCACGAAGCGCGTGCGCGTAGCGTCCTACGAGATCCGCTAGGCCGGCGGGCTAAAGCCCGCCGCTCCACGGGCCGGTTTGGGGGTTCGTGACCGGCTTGCCGGCGAGTGTTTCCTCGATCGCCGCGGCCAGGCCGTCCAGGTCGCCGCGGTAGCGGACGATCGCCTGGCGGTCGAGCAGATAGAACGCCGGCGCGTTGTCGACTTCGTAGCGCCGGGCGACGGTGCGGTGGTCATCGACGAGGATCGGGAGCTCCACTCCCGCGTGCTGGTAATGGCGCCGGATCTGCTCCAGGGGCACCAGTTCCGTGACGTCGATCCCGACCAGAACGACGTCGCGCCCGCGCATGCGGCAGGCGAGGCGCTCCAGCCGGCGCAGCGTCGTCTCCGCCTCGGAGTGATCGCTGCGGAGAAACGCGATCACCACTCCCGCATGGCCCTCGAATTCGCTCGACGCGCGCCGCTTCCCGGAGAGATCGTCCAGGGAGAAGGCGGGCGCGCGATTGTCGATCCGCGCCGGAAACAGGAGCTCTTCACGCTCCTGCACAGCCTCCAGCGCCAGAATCAGAACGATCGCGAGCACCTCCTTCTCCCGTGCAGCTTCGGTACCTCTCAATAGCGGAACACCACTCCCCAGTTCCCCTGCAGGTTGTTCGTCCGCCCGGCGCCGAAGAGATCGCGCATCCAGAAGTTGCGGATGTCGAAGCGGAACCCCACGCGCGGATGCCAGTGGAAGTTCGCGCCGATGCCGAGCACCACCGCGAGCGTCGAGTCGGAAACCGCTCCCGACTGGAAGCGCGCGCCGCCGAGTCCCGCCAGGAGGAAGGGCCGTGTCTTCCAGGTGGCGTTACCCGGGTGCCACAGCACGTTCCCGTGCAGATGGCCGAGGAGTCCCTCCACGCCCGCGGCCTCGGTGAACACGATCCCGGCCTCTCCCTCGGCCGACCATTTCGGATGGAAGAACGCGCCGGCGCGGAAGCCGGTATTGAACCCGCTCTCCATGCCCAGCTTCGTCGCCGGGAAGAAGCCGCCCCAGAAGAAGCCCACTTCGCGCCTGCCCGGGACGGCGATGCCTCCTCCGCCCGGAGGCGCGAGGGGATTGTCCGGATCGACCGTGGCGTCTACCGGCGCCTTCGGCGCGTAATTCGGCGGCAGGTAGACGGTCACGTTCACCGGCCCCTCTTCCTTCGGCGGCACGCTGACGCTGATGTTCCCGCCGCCGTCGGTGGTGGTCTCCACCCATTCGCACTTGCCGGATTGGTAGCAGATCAGGATCTCGACCTCGTCGCCGGGCGAGGCCGGGCTGGTGGTGCCGGTCACGACGACGTTCCCGCCGTCCGTGCCGACGCTCACGTTGCCGTGGACCAGCCGCGCGGGGAATACGAGATAGGTGACCCCGCCCAGGGGCAATTGCCACTCGTCGCCGACGATGAAGCCGGTGATGTGGAACATGCCCGGCTTGACCGGCCTCCGGCGGTCATGGGTGAACGAGGGGGAGGAGGACGAGGAGGACGGCGTGGGGATGACCGCGTCGTCCAGGCGCAGCGTGCCGGTGATCCGCACTTTCCCCTTCGCCGGAATGCGGATGAAGTCCTGATCGAGATCGACGATGTAGCCGGGCGGGAGGTCCTGCGGCATCAGGTACACGTCGACGTCGTGGGTGCGGTTGCTGGCGACGTCGAACTCGATCGGCACGGGGGTCCAGGGACTGGACGAGGTCGGGTGGAAGCTGTTCACGTTCTCCTGGGTCCGCTGGTTCCACGGATCGCGGTCGCCGAGCAGGCTCTCCCAGCTGATCACTTCCGCCTCGATGCAGGTGTGACTGTTCACCCGCGGCGTCCAGGGGATGTTGAAGATCCGCGATTGTCCGGCCGGGATGTTCTGGGGATCGCTCGTCGGCTGGGTCACCCAGGTGCCGGTGTCGCCCATGCCGCCGGGGGTGTTGATCTTCACGCGCACGCGCACGTTGGTGGCGTCGACGTTGCCCTGATTGCGGACGTTGACCCGGATCCAGTTGAGGGGGTTGCCGCCGTTCGCGGCGGGGTTGTAGGTGGCCGACCAGCGCGCGGGCTCGCCGTTGCCCAGCAACGGCGTCGGCGAGAGCGAGCCGTCCGCATGCTCGATCCAGATGTCGTCCGACTCCCAGGGCGGCGCGCCCCAGGGCTTGATGGCCAGGTCGAGGAAGTTCTTCTGCTCGCGCGAGACGTTCACCAGGAAGCTCGGGCGGTTCGAGAGGGTCCCGGGGCCGGGAAGCGATCCCACCACGTCGACGGTGAGGCCGTCATAAGCGGGGAAGGTGCCGAGGAAGTTGATGTCGTTGCTCGGCGAAGCGTCGAGCACCGGACTGGCGTCGCCGGAGGCGAGCGGCGCGTCGCTCAACGGGTGCAGCACGTTGCGCGAGGAGGGATTCATCAGATTGCCGATCCAGCTCGCCGGCGTGATCGCGTCGGTGATGTAGATGCCGCCGCGCGCGGGCGCGCCGACTTTCTGCGGGAGGTTCTGGCTGAACAAGGCTCCGGTCTGGCGGTTCTCGACGAGCAGGTAGTGGTGCTCGCTCACCGGTCCCAGGCCGAGCGGCAGGCGGATGGTCTTGACCAGGGTCCGGTCCGCCGGAACGCCGGCGAGATTGTTGTCGTACTCGGCGTCGCTGAATTCGATCGGCGTGACCACGTAGCGCCGCGTCTCCACGCCCATCGCCGGCGGCTCGGGGAAGCTCGCCACCGCCGCGCCGGTGTCGGAAAGCCACCGGGCGATGATCTCCTTGTGCCACATGCTCGTGTGGGGCAAGTCACCGGCGGCATCCATCACGTCCCAGTTGTTCGCGTAAAGGAACGACGGGAGATAGTCGTTGCTGTTGTTGTAGAGATCGTAGAAGCCCAGGTTGTGGCCGAGCTCGTGGGCGATCACGGTGTGGGACGTGCCGTCGTAGTCGATCTGCACGCCGCCGACCATCTGATACTCGTACGTGTACCCGCCGTTCTCGATGCCGAAGTTGATGTAGCCGCCGGCCGCGCCCTCGCGCTGGTTCGGGGGCTCGTCGAGAAAGAGCACCACCACGACGCGGTGCGGATCGATCATGCTCGCCACGATCGCGTCGATGGCCGCCTCGTTCGCCGCGGTGATGGCTCTGTTCGGAATCGGGTCGGCGCCGGGGCCGGTATGGGGCCGGGTCAGCTCGTTGAGGAGGTACGCCGCCACGGCCTGCCCGGCGAGGAGGTTGCGGTGGCCGCGGACGGTATTGCGGTCCGGGAACGTGATCACGCCGTCGGCCTCGCGCGACTTCGCCAGACCGAGGGCGTCGAGGAGGTCGGCCGGGCCGGCGGCCTCGAGGGATCGCAGCGGACCGGCGATGGTGGGCGTCACCTCGAAGTGATATTCGCCGCCGGCGGCGCTGATCGCCGCGTTGCCCGTGGCCCCGCCGTGCGCGGTCACGAAGTCCCCCGCCGTGTTGAACGTCTGCGCGGCGGGGAAGTTCCAGACCAGGTTCTGGGTGGCGCCCGCCGTATTGGTCAGGGTGAGGGTGAGCGCGGAGCCGGCTGTGATGGCCAGGGGAAACTGCGCGCCGCGCGTGTCCAGGCCCACGCCGGGCGCGGTCAGATCCTCCACCGGGCGGTCCAGTCCCAGCGCGTCGAGCACGGCCTGGCTGCTTCCGCCGAAGTCGACGTGGATGAACGTCCCTTCGGTCACGTAGGACTGTCCGGCCGCGAGGCGGAAGTGGCGCAGGTTGCCGCCGTCGTCGACGAGCGTGCATTGCAGCTTGTCGCCGGCGCCGAGGTTGTTGCAGACCTTGTCGCGTAAGCCGTTCAGGGTGAACGGCGACTCCGCCGCCGTGAACGGGATGTTGATCGTCGTCTCGTCCGCCGCGGTGATGTGCAGGACGAGCCGGAGATTGCCCGCGGGCACGGTCACCATCGGACCGCGGATCTGCGTGCCGACCAGCACCGGCTCGATGTAGTCGGGATTGAAGTAGAAGCTCTTCCCGCGCGGCATCTGGTACACGCGGTCGAGGACCGTGGTGACGAAGGACACCCGCCCGTAGGAGTTCTCCACCCAGAAGTTGTTGACCGCATTCATCCGGGTGACGATCAGGGTGCGCAAGGCCGGATCGAGCTGGTTGTTGACCGGATCCCAGGCCGTGTCCATGGTCACCACCGGGATGACCAGGATCTTCTGATCCTGATCGGACTGCGTCACCCAGTCCTGCTGCGTCGAGCCGTTGGCCGGCGGATCCTGGTCATAGACCTTGACCTGCTGACCGGCCGCGCCGAGGGCGACCAGACACCACACCAACACTGCTGCGAGCGTACGCGCTGCCTTGCCGAACATACCGAAATCGCTCCCTTGCCGAGTAGTGACTCCGGCCGCCGGAACGTTTCAGTTTTCATTCGCGCAAAATCTTTTGCATCGGGCCCTTCCGCGCCCGCTCTCTTGACGCCACGCCAGCCGCGCGATCCGCGCAACCCTCACTGAATCAGCAACTTGGCTTCTTCCACCACGTGGCGGTCCGCTTGAACTCTGTGCCCCCCGAAAGGAGGTGGTGCTGAGGAAAGAACGTGATGCAAAGAGGTCCGAAAAAGACGGTTCAGTGTGGAACACAGCCAAGAACAAGTAGCCAGTAGTCAGTAGCCAGTAACCAGTACCAACAACAGAAAGGAGAACACGCGACCCATGCGGAAGTCCCTCATTTTTCTCCTCGCCCTGGTCACCCTCTCGATGTCCTCGGCCGCCTTGGCCGATGACGCAGCTCCGGCCAAGCCGGCCGCCCCGGCGGGCGTGGTCAACATCAACTCCGCGGATGCCGCGCAGCTCGCGCTGCTCCCGCGCGTCGGAGAGAAAGCCGCGCAGCGGATCATCGCCTGGCGCACCGAGCACGGCCCCTTCAAGAAGACCAGCGACCTGATGCAGGTCAAGGGAATTGGCGCCAAGACCTTCGAGCGCCTCGCCCCCTACATCACCGTCGACGGCAAGACCACCCTCACCACCAAGGTCCAGGGTCCGCGCAAGCCGCGCGCGAAGAAGCCCGCCCCCACGGCGTCGAGCTAGACGCCGCCCACCTCCCATCCCACCCGGGGCCGCCGCGCGGCGCGGCGGCCCCGATCTGGGGGACGAGGGCACGGAGGCACGAGGGCACGGGGGAGCCCCGCCCCTCCCGATCCCCCCGTGCCCCCGATCCCCCGTGCCCCGGACCCAACGCAGAAAGGAGATCGTGTGCCCACCCACAATCGCGGCTACTCATTACTCGAGCTCCTCACCACCCTCGCCGTCCTCGGCACGATCATGATGGTCGCGCTGCCCGCGTTCGGGAGCATGCGCCGTAAGGCCGCGCTGCGCACGGCGTCGAGCGAGCTGCGGTCGATCTTTCATCTGGCCCGCTCGCGCGCCGTGGCGCGGAATGCGAACTGCGGCGTCAAGTTCATCGACGTGGGCGGGGAGTGGCAGTTCGCGCTCTACGACGACGGCGACGGGGATGGCATCCGCAGCGAGGACATCCGCCGCAAGGTCGACCCGCTCGTCGCGCCGCCGCGCCCGGTGCTGCGCGAGACGAAGATCGTCACCATCGGGCTCCTTCCCGACACCGTCCGCGATCCCGACGGCGACAAGCTCAAGCCTCACGACTCGCCGGTGCAGATGGGCCGCTCGGAGATGTGCTCGTTCTCGAACCTCGGCGAGTCCACGCCCGGCACGATCTACATCACCGACCGCCGCGAGCTGTACGCCGTGCGCGTGTACGGCGCAACGGGCAAGATCCGCACGCTGCGCTACGACGCGGGCGCGGCCCGGTGGGTGGAGCGATGAGCGCCTCAGGCTCCCGCGCGGCGTACCACCACCCGCTCGGCGTCGTAGGTCTGGATCGCCGAGAGCGACTGGCGGCGCAGCACCTCGTCCGTGAACGACTCGGTGAGGATGCGCCCGTCCATGTCCCGGCCGACAGGAAGGCCCGCGGCGAAGAGCACTGTCGGCACGACGTCCACCACGCGCGCCGGCGCGGGATTCTCCCGGTGCGCTGCCCCGGGGCCGGCGATCAGCACGAAGCCATCCTCCGAGCCGGGATCGTCCTGGGCCACGAAGCTGGCCAGGATGGCCACGACGTTCGCCGGCAGCTCCGGCGGAACGACGGCCGATGGGGAACAGACGATCAGCGTGTGCCCAGGGTTTGCCCGTGCGACTTCCGCCAGCGCGCGGTCGAGCTGCTGTGCGTAGGCGCGGAGGGCGTCGCCCTTCATCGAGCCGCGCGGCGGCAATTCATTGGTGAAGATGTGCAGCGCGCGCTGCGCGGCGGAGAAGCCTTCCAGCGCGACCGCGGTCAGGGCCTCGTCCCCGCGCGCGGCGGAGACGGCCGCGAGGTCGCTCGCCAGCGCGTCCACGATGGGCTTTCGCGCGCCGCCCGTGGCGTTGAAGCGCGCGGCGATGTCGCCGAGGGGGGCGGGTGGGAGGGGAGGGGTCTTCACCGACGGCCAGGTCACGACCTTCGCGCGCAGCTGCAGGCGCTCGAAGAGCGTCCAGAGCGGCAGGGTCTCGCCGGCGGGCAGCGGTGCGGAGATCCGCTCCACCGGTGGAATCAGTCCCCAGGCCCGGAAGCCGACGCCGTACGGCAGGATCAGGAACGGCTCGGCGCGATTGAGCGGCGTGCGGTACGAGAAGCGTCCCGTCACGCGGTGGCGGTACGGCAGCTTGCCTGTTGCCAGCGAGGCCCAGAGCGACTTCGGACTGGTCGTGCGGAACGGCTCGAGCCGCGTGTAGTACGCGCTCTCGGTCGTGGCCTCGAACCACGGCAAAAGGCCCTCGCCCTTCATGGTCACGATCCAGTCGAAGGGCAGATTGCGGATCGCCACCACCGTCACCGGCCGGTGCCCGGCCACCGCGCCGATCGTGGCCACGACCACGTCTTTGCGCTCCGTGCGGTAAGACTCACGCCGCTGATAGAGGACCATCGCCGATCCGGCGATGATCACCAGCGCGGCGATGAAGATCGCCCGCGACGTGCGGCGGTCGGCGTTGCGCTCCATCACCCACAGCGCCAGCAGCAGGAACGCGGTCACGGTGATGGCGTTCGTCGACTTCGAGAGGATGCGCACCGCTCCCACCGGCAGGTAGATCCGGGTGATGTTGAGGTGCATCCAGTAGATGAACGAGGAGATGAACGCCGCCAGGACCACAAAGCCGAAGCCGTGCCGTCGATTCGGATCCGGCGCGCCGAACAGCCGCACGCGCAGCGCGCGCAGGCCCCAGAGGATCGAGCCGAACAGGAAGCCGCAGATCAGGCCGTAGACGATGGTGACCGTGGCCAGCCGGCCCAGGGTGATGTCCACCTGCGGGTTGAGGAAGTAGAGCAGGTGGGCCATGTACAACCCGAAGATGGCACCGGCGAGAACCCGTTTGAGATACGCCCAGCGGATCGGCAATCGGTCTTCAGTGTATCGCGGGGGTCGTCGTGCTGACCGCGGCCCGCATCCGCGCACTCTGCGGTCCCGACGCCGCGCTGAAGCTCCTCCGCGACCTCGGCTACCCGGTGGCGCCGATCGACGTCGATCCCGCCGAATGGCGCCGCGGCGGCGTGAGCATCCCCTGGAACGGCGAGGGACGCCTCCGCCTCGCCGCGCGCCTGCGCCACTTCGATCTCTTCGTCCTCACCGGCGAGGTGGCCGAGGAGTGGATCGGAGAATTCCTGCGCAGTTACCGTGACTACAATCTACTCACGAAATCAGCACTGATTTATCAGTCACGACAAAAGATTGCTGTTTTCGATTACGTCCAGGGCCTGCGCCGCCTCGACGTCGATCTCACCAACCCCACCGCCCACGCCGTCGACCGCCTCAACCTCCTCGCCCTGGGAGACGAGACCGCCCTGCCGCGGATCTTCGACCGGGCCCTCGATCGCGAGGCCGTCACGCGCCAGTTCTTTCTCCGCTTCCGCGGCGCCGTCCGCGAGGTGGCGAATGCCCTTCGGGAATGCGCTCCGGGCGAGCCGCGGGAGGCCGTCGACGGCGAGGCCCTGCTGATCCTCTCCCGACTGCTCTTCCTTTCCTTCGTGCAGGAGAAGGGCTGGCTGAACGGCGAGCGGCGCTTCCTCGTCGACCGTCTGGAGCACGAGATCGCGCGCGGGCGGGAGTTCTTCTCGGGCGTGCTCGTGCCGCTCTTCTTCGGCTGCCTGAACAAGCCCCTGCACGAGCGCTCCTTCGCCGCCCGCCGCCTCGGCCGCATCCCGTATCTGAACGGCGGTCTTTTCGAGCCCTCGCCGTTCGAGAAGAGCCATGCCGACCTTCACCTCCCCAACGAGCTGATGCAGCGCGTGCTCGAGGAGGTCTTCGAGAAGTTCGACTTCCGCATCGACGAGGGCGACGCCGCCGGCACGCACGTCGATCCGGAGATGCTCGGCAAGGTCTTCGAGTCGCTTATGGAGTCCGACGAGCGCGCCTCCAGCGGCAGCTTCTACACCCCGCGCGAGATCGTGGACGTCCTCACCGAGCGCGCCGTCACGCACTGGCTCGGCGCCGGCGACGCCGCCGATCTCCTGCGGAAGCTGGAGCGCATCACCGTCCTCGATCCCGCCTGCGGCTCCGGGGCCTTCCTCCTCTCCGCCCTGGGCGTGATCGACCTCCTGTACCGCAGGCTGGCCAGGGAGGCCGGCGTCGACGTTCCCGCCGATCTCCGCCAGCGCATCGTGGCCCGATCGCTCTACGGCGTCGATCTGAAAACCGAGGCCGTGCGCCTGTGCGAGCTGCGCCTCTGGCTGGCCATCGTCTCCGGCACCGACGCCACCATCGAGACCGTGCAGCCGCTGCCGAACCTCGACCGGAACATCCTCCAGGGCAACTCGCTCCTCAGCCCGACCGACTTCCTCGGCGACGGCCGCGCGGACATCTACCGCGACTGGGTGCACGCCATTCACGCCCAGCGCGATCTCCTCGATCGCTACCGCACCGCCAGCCACGCCCAGCGGCCGGCGCTCTATCGCATCATCCGCGGCAACGACCAGCGTCTGGCCTCGGAGCTTCTCGCAAAAGCGATCGACACCGCGGAAAGCGAGCTCCAGGAGCTCACCACGCCACAGCGCGATCTCTTCGGCCGCGCGATCACCGGGGATGCCGAGGTCTGCGCGGAGCTGCAGAAGCGCATCGCCAGGCTCCGGCGCATGCTCGACCGCGTCGAAGAGGGGACGCTCGACTTCTTCTCCTTCGACGTCCACTTCGCCCACGTCATGGCGGCGGGCGGGTTCGACGTCGTGGTCGGCAACCCGCCATGGGTGCGCAACCACCGCATCGACGCGCGCACCAAGCGGATGCTCACCGACCGCTACGCGCTCTTCCGCGGGCACCGCGACGGCGCGGGTTTCCACCAGCCCGACCTGTCGCTGGCATTCTTCGAGCGCGCGCTCCAGCTGGCTGCGCCCGACGGCGTCGTCGCGCTGCTCCTGCCCGCGAAGATCGCCAACGCCGGGTACGCCGTGCCGCTGCGCCGCTCCGCCCACCGCCGCCTGATCGCCCTCGACGACTGGAGCGACGACCCGCGCCGCCGCCGCTGGTTCGAGGCCGACACCTTTCCCTTAGGCATCACGTGTAGTGCAGCCCTCCGGGCTGCCCCCGTCCAAATCACGTCCAACGGCGAGTCCTTCACCCTGCCGTACGACGCCCTCCTGATGAACGCCGAGTGGGCCCTCGTCCCGCCCGCGGTCTCGGCGATCGTCCACCGCCTCGCCCGCGCCCATCGCCCGCTCGAGCAGCTCCTCGGCCGCAAGCCGTTCATGGGCGTGAAGACCGGCAACAACCGCAACTTCTTTCTCGAGGCCAAGCGAATCGACGGCGGACGCCTGGTCACCACGGACGGCGTGCGGGTCCCGCTGGCCGCACTTTGCCGCTGCGTCCGCGGCCGCGATCTCCAGCGGTGGAAGACGGCCGAGTCGCAATGGATGCTCTGGCCGCCCGCCGCGGGATGGCGCAAGCCGCCTGCATGGCTGGTGCGTCTCGCCGCGCTGCGCGGCGTCGAGCCGGAGGCCTTCCGCCTCTCGTTCGTGAAGCCCGAGCACGTCGGGATCAAGGTGGCCTGGAAGGACCTCTCGCGCGGCGTGGCCGCGGCGGTACTGCCGGACGCGGTGAACATCGGCGGCGAGTCCTTTCCGCTCGTGCCGAACCAGACCCTCTACGCCATCGACGCCGTCTCGATGGACGAGGCCTATGCCATCGCCGCCATCCTCAACTCCACCATCGCCGGTGCGCTTCTGCTCTGCGTCGCCGAGCGGGCCAAGGACGCGCACTATCGCTACTTCGGCCGCACGGTCGGGGCGATGCCGCTGCCCGCCCTCGCGCCGGAGTTCGACCGCCTGGTGCGCCTCTCTCGCCGCGCCCACCGCGGCGCGGACGTCGGCGACGAGATCGACCGCGTGGTGGCCAGGCTGTACGGCGTAACCGACGACGAGCTGGACGTGCTCCGTGAGTTCGTGGCCAGGAAGCTCACCGCTCGCTGAGCACCAGCGCGAGGCGGCGGCGCGCGCGTTGGGCCTCCTCCGCACGCGCGGCGGCGTCATCCTCGCGGACGAAGTCGGCCTCGGCAAGTCATTCGTGGCCGCCGAGGTGATGCGTCATTTCCAGTCGGAGCTGATCGTGCCCGCCGCGCTCGTCGAGCAGTGGCGCGATCTCGTCGACGTACCGATCCTCACGCATGACGCGCTGGTGCACGACCCGTTCGTGCCCCAGCCGGGCCATCGCCTGGTCGTCGTCGACGAGGCCCACGCCTTCCGCAACCCGCGCACGCAGCGCTACGCCGCGCTGGCGCGGCGCACGGCCGGGGCGCGAGTGATGCTGGTGACGGCCACGCCGGTCTGCAACTCCGCGGGCGATCTCGAGGCCCTCCTTCGCCTCATCGCCCGGGACGACCTCCTCGCCGACCTCGGCGTGCCCTCCATCGACGCCGCCTTTGCCGCACGCGATCGCGAGGCCATTCGCCTCATCGTCGGCGCGCTGGTCATCCGCCGCGACCGCAGCGTCCTGCCGCCGGAGCTGCGGTTCGGCGAGCTGGAGCGGCGCGTGGTGCGCCATCCCGTCCTCGACGCCCGAGTCATCGACGAGCTGCGCTTTCCCCTCGTCGGCGAGCACGCCATTCTGCGGCGCTTCCTCTGGCGCCGCCTCGAGTCCAGCGAGGCCGCGCTCGCCGAGTCGGTGCGCCGGCAGCTCCGCTTCTACGAGCGCGCCCTGACCTGTCTCGCCGCCGGCCGCACGCTCCCGAAGCGCGACTACCGCCGTGCCTTCGCCCACGAGGAGGATCGCGACGCCTTCCAGAAAGTGCTCTTCTGGGAGCTCTTCGCGCCCGCCGGCCAGGCCGATGCGAGCGAGATCCGTGAAGAGATGTCCCGCCTCGAGACGCTGCTCGCCCAGCTGCGCGCGTCCCCGAGCGAGAAACGCCGGCTGCTCCTCGACCTCGTGGCGAAGGAATCCGAGCCGATACTGATCTTCACCGGCTCCGCCGCCACCGCCCGCGACCTCGGCGACGCCCTTCGCTGCGCCGTCGTCACCTCCCGGGAGCGCAACCGCGAGTCGGTCCTCCGCGCGTTCAAAGCCGGCCGCATCGACGTCGTCGTCTCCACCGACATGGCCGCCGAAGGCCTCAACCTCCAGCGCGCCGGCGTGATCGTGCACTACGACATCCCCTGGAACCCGGTGAAGCTCGACCAGCGCAACGGCCGCGCCCACCGCATCGGCCAGCAGCGCGACAAAGTGCGGGCGATCTACTTTCTGCCCGACTCTCGCGAAACACGCATCGTCGAGACCGTCTCTCGAAAAAATCGGATCCGGAGACAAACCCTCACCCCTCGTGCCCCCGTGCCCTCCGAGCCCACGATGCGTCCTCGCCTGACTCGCTCCTCAGCCTATCTCGCGCTGCTCGCCCGCGGCGCGAAACTCCCCGACTCCCTCGCCCGCCGCCACAAAGCCGGCATCGAGCAGCTCATGCTGGAGATGTCGCGCGAGTTCCTCGACCAGCGCCGCATCGACGACCTCATCGCCCTTTGTAGTGACGTCTGACCACCTCGGCCGCCGGCTTGTTCTCGATCTCGAAGTCGTTGTCGCCGGCGTGGCTGTGATCGGGCACGGAGAACCACTTCCACGGATAGGCACCGGCGAGCCACGGCTGCGGCCACACCGCCTCGAAGAATGCCTCGTACGCATTGCGCTGCGCGTCCAGGTTCACCGCCGCGGCCCGCGGCATCTCCCACTGCCGCCACGCCGGCGCATCCGCGCTGCGGTAGCCGATCTCCGTGAACAGCACGGGCTTGCGATGCTGTGCCGAGAGCGCGCCGAGCTTCTCGACGATCGGCTGCCACGCCGCGACGAGTGTCGCGCGCGAGGGAGTTGCCTCATCCACGAGCGGGAAGTAGCCGCTCACGCCGATCCAGTCCAAGGCATCCCAGAAGCCGACGTGGAACACCTCGTCGAAGTTCGCGCCGTACGTGATCGGCCCGCGGTACACCGCGCGCACCGCGGCGATGATCGCCCGCCACTCCTTCTCGAAACGCGTCGAGAGTTTCAGCTCGTTGCCGATGCTGAGCGCGTCCATCTTCGCGTCCCGGGCCAGAGTCGCGTAGTGGACGATGAACCGCTCGTAGTCGCGGAACCACGCCGCCCACTCCTCGTCCGTCCACCGCCCCATGGCCGCCTCGTCGCGAATCCAGACGTGCGGCTTGAGCATCACCTTCATCCCCAGCGCGTGGGCCTGCGCCGTCGCCCCGCGCAGCGAGTCATCCGTCTCGTAGCCGCCCATGCGGACCTGCGGCTCGGAGCGCTGGAAACCGAAGGGCATGATGGAGATCCAGTTCACGCCGAGGGCCCGGAGCCTCTCCAGCGAGGCGGCCGAGGCCGGCGAGCCGTAGCGGATGTCCTCGGTGCGGCTGTACGCGCAGGCGTAGGACATCCCCCGCTGCTTTTCCGCGAGCGGCACCGGCCCAGGGCCGGTCGAGCAGGAGACCAGGAGCAGAACGGCTGCAATCCGACGCACGGCGAAAAGTTATCATTCGCCCGTGAACCTCCTCATCGTCGACGACGAGGCCTCCCTCCGCGACTTCCTCACCATCGTGTTCGAGGAGGAGGGGTGGCGCGTGGAGTCCGCCGCGACCGTGGCCGACGCCCACGCCGCGATCCAGCGCAACGAGCCGGACGTCGTCCTCTGCGACCTCATGCTCCCCGACGGCTCGGGCATCGACCTCGTCCGCGACGTCAAGACCGCCAGCCCCTCGATCGTCTTCGTGATGATCACCGCCCACACCTCCACCCGCTCCGCGGTGGAGGCCCTCAAGGCCGGCGCCGTCGACTACATCGCCAAGCCCTTCGACATCGAGGAGCTGAAGATCGTCGTCCGCAAGGCCGTGGAGCGGAAGGAGCTCGAGGACGAGAACATCCACCTCCGCACCGCCCTCGAGGAGCGCTTCACCTTCTCCAACATCATCGGCAAGAGCCCGAAGATGCAGGAGATCTTCTCCATCGTCCAGCGCATCGCCAAGACGATGTCCACGGTGCTCATCTCCGGCGAGTCCGGCACGGGCAAGGAGCTCATCGCCCGGGCCATCCACTACAACTCCGACCGCCGCGGCAAGTTCGTCTCCATCAACTGCGGCGCGCTCCCGGAGACCCTGCTCGAGTCCGAGCTCTTCGGCCACGAGCGCGGCTCGTTCACCGGCGCGGTGCGCGACAAGCGCGGCCTCTTCCACGAGGCCGACCGCGGCACGATCTTCCTCGACGAGATCGGCGAGACCTCCACGGCCATGCAGATCAAGCTCCTGCGCGTGCTGCAGGACCGCGTCGTGCGCAAGGTCGGCTCGAACATCGAGTCGCCGGTCGACGTGCGCGTCATCGCGGCCACGAACCGCGATCTCGCCGAGTCCATCCGCGAGGGCACGTTCCGAGAGGATCTCTTCTATCGGATCAACGTCATTCCCATCACCCTCCCGCCCCTGCGCACGCGCAAGGAAGACATCCCCCTCCTCGTCGATCACTTCATCGAGAACTTCTGCGTCCGCATGAACGTGCCCCGCAAGCGCATCTCCGCCGACGCCATGCGCGCTATCGAGAAGTACCACTGGCCGGGTAATGTGCGCGAGCTGGAGAACGTGATCGAGCGGATGATCGCCCTGGAGGCCTCGGACGTCCTGACCACGAAGTCCCTCCCCGAGCATGTCCTCCTCGGCGGCCGCATCCCCGACGCCACGTTCGAGCTGCCGCCCGAGGGGCTGTCGCTGGAGGAGCACGTCCAGGCCATCACCAAGATCTTCATGCTCAAGGCCCTCGAGCGCGCCGGGGGCGTGCAGACCCAGGCCGCGGAGCTGCTGCGGATGTCCTTCCGCTCGTTCCGCTACTACGCGAAAAAGTACGACCTCATCCCGCGCGACCGCGAGGCCGAGGACATCGTGGAGGTGGAGGAGCCGTGAGAAGGCTGGCCATGCTGCTGCTCCTCGTCGCCTGCACGAAGACGCCCGCGACGGTCACGGCGGACAATGGAGCGACCCAGACGACCCCGCCGGCGCCCGTCGCCGGTCCGCGCGTCGTCCTCCCCGACGGCACGGCACTCAGCGTCGAAATCGCCGCCGACGACCAGAGCCGCGCCCAGGGGCTGATGTTCCGCGACTATCTCCCGCCGCGCACGGGCATGCTCTTCCTGTTCCCCGAGGACGGGCAGTTCTCGTTCTGGATGAAGAACTGCCGCATGCCTCTGGACATGCTCTTCATCGAGTCGACGGGCCGGATCGCGCACATCAAGGACAGCGTGCCGCCCTGCCCGGCCGATCCCTGTCCCAGTTATCCGTCCAACGTGACCAGCCGCTACGTCCTGGAGCTGGCCGGGGGAGAGGCCCGGAAGCTGGGCATGAAGGTGGGCGACGTCGTCCGGATCGAGGGGACGGAGAATGTTGTGATTCGTTGAGGCGTTGCCTCCGGTACTGCCATGTTCCGGTCCCGAGGCGAGAACCTCCGATCCGTTTTCATCCTGCTGTTCCTGTACGTCGCCTTCTTTCTGCTCGAGCATCAGGACCCGCAGAAGTTCGCGACGCTGTTCGGGTTCGACCGGGATGCCGTGGCGGCCGGTGAGTTCTGGCGGGTCTTCACCTACCAGTTCACCCAGGCCGGGCAGGGCTGGGTGGAGGCGCTCTCGCTCTTCATCACCCTGCTCCTGGTCTACATGATGGGCGCGGCCCTCGAGGAAGAGTGGGGGACGTTCCACTTCCTCACCCTGTTCGTGGTCTCGACCCTCACCACCGCCGGCGCGGCCGCGTATCTCGGCACGCCGATCCTCGGCACCTACTTCGTCTACTTCACCCTGCTCTATGTCTACGCCGCGGCCTTCCCGCAGCAGACCTTCTATCTTTTCGGGATGATTCCCTTCCGCGTGCGCGTGCTGGCGGCGTTCTCGCTGGCGGTGCTGCTGTACGGCGTCTTCACGCGCGGCGGGGCGAACCTCGCCGCGTTTGCGGGCGCGGCGGCCGGATACGTCTACTACCTCGGCCAGCGCGTGCGAGTGGTGCCGGCCGCGACGAAGGAGACCGAGGCGGAGGCGCCGCCGCCGCAGGTGCGCATCGACACGACCGCCATCCACAACGGCGCGCGCTTCGCGGCGATCAAGAAGGCCCTGGCCAACGAGTCCCATACCGACATCGACCGGCTGCTCGGCCATTGCGAGCGCGAGATCGTCAAGGGCGTGAACATCTGCCCGCCCGTGGACTACAAGCCCGAGAACGCGGACGGCTACTGCATTCGCTGCGAAGGATTCGCCGAGTGCTCGGCGCGCTATCTCAAGCTCGAGCGCCCCGCCGCACCCCCGCCCCCGCTGGCCGTACCGAACGCGGACGCGTCGTAGGCGTCACTCGCCCTTCGGCTCGCCGCCCCCGCCGCCCGGCCGCCGACGGCGACGGAATCGTCGGCGCTTCCGAGCGGCGCCGTCCTGCGGAGCGGCAGCTCCCGCCTCGGGCGCCGGTCGCGGCGGTGCCGGTGTGGTGCGCGCCTCCGGCGTGCCTTGTTGTGGACGCCCACCGCGTCCGCGGCGACGCCGTCTCCGCCGCGATTGCTGCTGTTCCCCCTCTTGCGCTGGCTGCCCTTGCGGCGGCCGCGGTGGCCTCGGCTGCTGCTGTTGTTGTTGCTGCGGCTGCTTCTGTTGCTGTGGCCGCTGCTTGGGAGGCCGCTGTCCCGGACGTCCGCCGCGTCCCGGACGCTCGCCGCGCTCGCGCGGCTCGCCCGCGCGCTCGGCGCCGCGGCGGCTCTTGCCCGTCCGCTGCTCGAACTCGCGGACTTTGGCGTCCATGTACCGCCGCGCCTGCCGTTCCTGCCTGTCCCGGGTCTCGTCGTGCCCGCAGTACGGGCAGCGCTTCCACCCCTCGGGATAAGTCTTCTTGCAGGCGTTGCAGGTGACGCTTTTGGGCAGCGGCATGGCGAAATCGGCGCGCATTGTACACTTCGGGTCTCGTGGACGAAGACCGCCGCCGCACCCTGCGCGCGCTCATCGAACTGGCCGAGGAGAACGCGCCGAGCGCGTGCTGGGACGACCAGCGCGCGGTCGAGCTCCTGCGCGCCCAGTCCACGCCCGACGAGCTGCGCGAGCTCGGGATGACCGAGCGGATGATCGAGTACGTCTTCGCGGAGCGGCATGCCCGCTAACTTCACCGTCCGGGTCGAGGCCCGCTTCGAGGCCGCGCACTTTCTGCGCGAGTACCGCGGCATCTCCGAGCCCCTGCACGGCCACTCGTACAAGGTCGAGGCCGACCTCATCGCCCGCGGCGGAGGGGTGGACCAGGACGCCATCGCCGTCGACTTCGTCAGCGCCAAGCGCAAGCTGGAGGTGTTGGCGAAGAGGCTCGACTACGGCTGCATCAACGACGTTCCTCCGTTCACCGAGGTCAACCCCAGCGCCGAGAACATCGCCGCCTGGTTCGCCCGAGAGTTGCAGGCGGCAGTGCAGGACGAGAACGCCGTCGTCACGGGCGTGACGATCTGGGAGGGGCCGGTGAACTCGGTCCGCTACGAGCCATGAACAAACTCCCCAACCACACCGCCCTCAAGGAATGGTCGAGCGTCGTGGCCGCCCTCGGGCGCGGCGAGCAGGTCATCCTGATCCGCAAAGGCGGCATCGCCGATCCGCAGTTCGGCGTGGAGGCCGAGCGCTTCTACCTCTATCCGACCTACTTTCACCAGGGCGAGAGCGAGGCCCGGCCGAGCGTGACCGTCACCCACTGGTGCGAGGTTGTGCGCACGTGGTCGATTCGCGACCTGGACACGCTGCGCCGGCTCGAGCGGCTGGTGAACATCCCCTGGGAGACGCTCGAAGCGCGCTATCGCTTCCGTCCCGATCAGGCGCTCTACGTCATCGCCGTGCGCGCATGGCGGCTCGCCCAGCCGGCCGAAGTGCCGTACCGCGAGGACTACGGCGGCTGCCGGAGCTGGGTCAGCGTCGAGGACGAGATCGACGTCGACGGCTCCGCGCCCGTCCTCGGCGAGGCCGAGCTGCAGGCGAAGATCGAGTCCGTCGAGGCGCTGCTGAGCGTGGCCGTCTGAGAGGGGGCGCGGCATGCTCGCGGTCCTCTTCATGGTCATCGCCGGCGGGGGGCTGGCGGTCTTCGTGATGGTGGCCATGGCCATCGCCCAGAAGGAGCGCGAGCACAACGAGCGGGGATCCACCCTGCCGCCGGAGCGCGACCGCATCGCCGCGTCGCTCCTCGCGCACGTCCTCCTGGCCGGCGGCATGAGCCCCGATGAGGCCCTGCGCACGGTGCGCCGCGGCGCCGGCATCGGCGCGCCGGTCACGACCGGCATCGACATCATCAACTGGGCCGAGAGCTACGCGCGCATGACCACCCCCCAGCAGCGCTCCGGTCTCCTCGAGACCGCCGTGCAGCTCGTCTCCGCGCCGAAGGTGCGCATCCCGGTGCGCCAGTACGCCGCCCTGCTCGACCTCAGCTTCGGCCTCGGATTTCAGACCGACGCCCTGGCCAAGCTGCGGGAGATCTACGGCTTCGACTACGTCGATCACGCCAAGGACGCCCGACCGCGCAGCGCCGACCGCGCGGGCGGCGGCGCGCCGCTCTTCGTGCGCCAGCCCCGCGAGCGCGAGGAGCTCCTGGCCCTCCTCGGCATCACCGGCCCCGCCACCCGCCGGGAGATCACCGCCGCCTACCGCCGTCTCGTCGCCCAGCACCATCCCGACAAGTTCCACGCCGCCACGGCGGACGAGCAGTCGAGCGCCGCGCAGCGCTTCATCGAGATCACCCGGGCCTACGAGGAATTGCTCACCATCTATCGGGATTGATCTTTTCTTCCACGCCCTGTATCATTCGCCTTGGGAATACGGGCAGTTCACTGTTTGTTCACAGCCGGTTTGCCAGCAGTTCCCTCCGTTAGACCGTAGTTTTCTCCGAGAAGAGCCGCCCCAGGGGGACGGACGTGTCCGGTGATGAGGTCGGACGCGTCGTCCTGCCGTCCAGTCGGAAACGGCGACGACCAAGGCGGGTCCCTCGGTAACCCATAGAGCTGGAGCAACTTAGGAAACGTGTCCAGCCGAGCGTAACTATTTTATTTGATCACGCATCTAATGTTGCATGCGGCACGAAGGTTGAAGTTTTCCTTTGTCGACGCACGGGAGAGACCATGAAGAGCGCGGAAGTGTACGAGCACGAGCAGGGATGGGACTTCGAAAAGGCAGCGATGCCCTACGTAGACTCCCTCTACAACACGGCCTACCGGATGACCCGGAACTCCGAGGACGCCGAGGACCTCGTGCAGGAGACCTATCTCAAGGCCTACAAGTACTACGACAAGTTCGAAGAGGGAACGAACTTCAAGGCGTGGCTCTTCAAGATCATGAAGAACACGTTCATCAACAACTACCGGAAGAAGAAGCTCACCCCTCACAAGATCGACTTCTCGGAGATCGAAGAGTCGTACGAGCGAGTGATCCAGAAGAACGCCCCGGATCTGATTCGCGATCCGGAGAGCGAGATCTTCCAGGACATGATGGACGCGGACGTCAAGCGCGCCCTCGACTCCCTGCCGCACGACTACAAGATGGTGGTCCTGCTCGCGGACATCGAAGGCTTCTCCTACAAGGAGATCGCCGAGATCCTCGACTGCCCGGTGGGCACGGTCATGTCCCGCCTGTACCGCGGCCGGAAGATGCTCGAGCGGACGCTGCTGGAGTACGCCCGCAAGTACGGCTACATCCGCGGCGAGGCCGAGCCGGCCAAGATGCGCTCGCGCAAGGACGAGACCAAGGGCCGCAAGAAGAAGGAAGACAAGTCCGAGGAGACCGAGGTCCAGGAGCCGGAGGAGAACGAAGAGGAAGTCCTCTTCGCCGACGACGAACTGGAGCTCGAGATCGATGAGGACGAGGAAGAGCGCTTCGAGATCGAGTAACTCATCCACAACGACTCACGTGGAGCGGCGGGCTTTCAGCCCGCCGCTTTTTTATTTTCGCGGAGTGCGATGGCCGCCCGATTGCAGTTGCCCCAAGCGGAGTCAAGTTCAGATAGGTGACCGGCGAGGAATTCACCGTTCCGCAACGCAGTTGGACCGTTCGCCTCATGCCAAACGGAAGGACGACGCGCGATGCTCTGTAAAGATGTCAGACGCGTAGTTTATTTTTTCCTCGATGGTTCTCTCGGCGATCAAAAGCTGATCGAGTTCCAGTCCCACCTTCAGGTCTGCCGCAGCTGCGACGACCGCACCTCCTGGCACCGCAGAATGCGGGACTTCATCCGCCGGCGCCTCTCTCGCATCAGCGCCCCGGAGCACTTCAAGGTCCGGCTCACCCAGAGCATCCGCACCATCCGGCTCGAGTAGCAACAGCGTGGCGAAGAAGTCGACTGTACCGGCACCGTCCCCCGACGAAAAGCTGATCCTTGTTTCCACCAACCCCAACAAGGGCATCGAAGCCGAGCGCATCCTCGGCGTGCCCGTGCTGCGCGTCTCCATCGCCCTCCCGGAGATCCAGGCTGCCACGGTCGAGGACATCACCCGCTACAAACTCGAGGTGGCGAAGACCAAGGGCTACGGGCGCCTCATCGTCGAGGACGTCTCCCTCGGCTTCGACGAGCTCGGCAACTTTCCTGGCCCCTACGTGCGCTGGCTGCTCGAGGCTGCCGGTGGCAAGGGGCTCGCGGCGATCGCCTACGCCCTCAACAACCGCGCCGCGAAGGCCCAGTGCTGTGTCGGCTACTGGAACGGCCGCGAGGTGAAGATCTTCCTCGGCGAAGTCGCCGGCGAGGTCCTGGTCAAGCCGCGCGGCGAGCGCCACTTCGGCTGGGACGCCTGGTTCCTCCCCAAAGACTCGAAAAAGACCTTCGCCGAGATGACTGCCGACGAGAAGGACGCCGTCTCTCACCGCGGCCGCGCCTACCATCTGCTCGCCGAGCACCTGCATTCCGAAAACGACCCATCCTCCGGACGGCACTGAGTCCGAAACCGGACACGTGCTGTTTCGGTTCTGACACGCCCGATTCCAAACTCGGCGCGTAAATCACACGTATCAGGAGTGTTGATAGCGAGCAGGGCGCTCGTGGATGAATGGCAGACGCCTTGAAATAGTAGAGCCCAACGAAAGGAATGAATCATGTGGGTCTACGACGGAGAAGAATGGACGCAGGACAACGGCAGCGATCAGCCGGCCTCCAAGCCGGAAACGCCGCGGAAGCAGTGGGTCGACGAATTCGTCCCTGAGCTTCAGGTGATCGAGATCGTCCAGGTGCCGAAGAGCACGCCTGTCCCGCCGTTTCCCCTGCCGTAACGGCCCCCGAGTTTCGACGACGAGCGAGGCCGCGCGCGAGAAGCGCGCGGCCTTTTTGTTTAGCGCGGCGTGTAGCGCGCGAGGAAGTCGCGCACGATCGGCTCTACCGAATCCGAGGCCACGTTGAAGATCCGGTCGGCGTGGTAGTTCCCTTCCACGTCGAGCAGGTGCAGCTCCTTCGGCTCGTTCGCCGCCTCGTACAGCGCCACCGAGTGCCGGTGCCCGATCAGCCAGTCGTTCTTCACGTGGATGAAGCAGATCGGCACCTTCACGTCTTTGACGTCGTCGAGCGCGCGGAGCTTGGCCGACTTGTGGGCCAACCAGGCGAAGCGCGGGCGCTTGAGAGCCTGCGACAAGGCGATGTGCTTGTGGATGGTGAGGGGATTGATCTTCGGCGTGATCATCGCGAAGTCGGCGACCGCGGAGATCATCAGCAGCGATCCGATGGGCAGCTTGTCGCGCGCGGCGGCGGAGATGGCGATCGCCGCGCCGTAGGAGAAGCCGATCAGCGTCAGCGTGGAGACCGTGGAGCAGCGCCCGAGGAGATCGCGCGCGACCGCGGCGACGTCCTGGTGCTCGTGCAGGTTGAACCCGTACGTCCCTTCGCTCTCGCCGTGCCCGCGCACGTCCACGATCGCGGAGCGGTAGCCGGCAGCGTGGAGGAACTGCGCCAGGCGCACCATGGCCGGATGGCGCCGGTCGCGCCAGAAGCCGGGGACTACCAGCACGGCGGACGGCGAGGGCGCGTCGTAGACGTCGTAGTGGATGATCGTGCCGTCGAACGAGGCCACCGTGTGATGGGTCGGGTCCGGCAGGGCGGCCACGGCGTGCAGGGTCTGACTTGACATTGTTGAGCCGCCCTCTATCATAGCGGCCGCGTGACGGCGCCCGTGCGCCTTCCGTGCCCCCGGTGGTATCCCCCTGAAATTCGACTGCCTTTGTTCGCCAGGCGCGAAACGGTTTCACGAATCGAACGCGAAAGCGAGGTGAGTCGGGCACTCGAAGTCAATCAAGCGCAAAGACCGGATCCCAGGAAAACGTAGCAAGGAATCAGGTCGCGAGACCTGAAAAAGTGAAGGAGAAATCACGCAATGAAGAAGTCCCTCGTTCTGACCCTGATCGCGCTCCTCGTGGTCGCGATGCTCGCCGTCGGCTGTAAGAAGGAAGAGGCTGTGACTGACACGGCCGCCACGACCGACACGTCCATGACGACCGACACGATGGCCACCGACACCAGCGCCACCATGTCGACCGACACGACCATGACCACCGGCACCGACACGATGTCCACCGACACGATGGGCACCACCGGCACGTCGGCCACCACCGAGACCAGCGCCACCACGAGCACCAGCACCACCACCACCTAGTCACCCACCAAATCAGGCAAGCAGAACGCCCCGCTCCGGCGGGGCGTTTTGTTTTTCGTCACCTCTCTGGCATCGGTTGTGCTCCCTTCCCGCCGGATTTTCCGGAACGGTGAAGGAGGTGAGCGCCGGCACTCCCAGTAGTCATAATCGAGAGACCGACCCAAATCCAACTACCAACGAAAGAGGATTTACGCATGGCGAAAAAGATTCTGATTCTCCTGGCGGTGATGACGCTCGTCATCGCCGTCGCGTGTAAGAAGGACGAGACGGTCACGGACACCTCGGCGACCACCGAGACGTCGATGACCGCCGGCACGACGGACACCTACGCGACCACTGACACGACGATGACCACCGGTACCGACACGATGGCCACCGACACCAGCGGCACGGGCACGGTGACCGATACGTCGATGACCACCAGCACGGACACGACGGGCACGACCTCGACCAGCACCACCACCAGCACCACCACCACGTAGTTCGACCAGGCCGGGCCTCAGGCCCGGCCTACTTTTTCTCCGCCAGATCCGCCCGCAGCCGCTCGTACACGCGCTGCGTCTCCGCGAGACCGGCGCGCTCGTCACCGCTGTTGTCGATCACGTAGTCGGCCTGGCGCAGACGCTCTTCGCGCGGCATCTGGTGCGCGATCCGCCGCATCACCTCCTCGCGCGTCATTCCCCGACCGATCGCCCGCGCGATCTGCACCTCGGGCACGACGTCCACGACCACGATCTTGTCGTAGCGCTGCCTGCCGCCCGCCTCGAGCAGCAGCGTGGCCTCGACGACATAGAGGACGTCCTCGTCGCCGGCGCGCTGCTCGGCCTCGCGGGCCATGCGCTCCTCCTCGGCGATCACGATCGGGTGAATGAGGGCGTTGAGCTTCTGCGCCTCGGCGGGGCTGGAGAAGGCGATGTCGGCGAGCTTCTTCCGGTCGATCTCGCCGTCGGGCTGCAGCACATCGCGGCCGTACGTCCGCACGATCGCCTCGTGGCCCGCCTCGCCCTGCCGGTACAGCCGCGCGACGACGGCGTCCGCATCGACCGTGACCGCGCCCAGCCCGGCGAAGTTGCGCATGATCGTCGACTTCCCGCTGGCGATGCCGCCGGTGAGGCCGACGCGCAGCGCGGTCATCGGCGTCTGCGCTCCGCGGCGGCGACCGTGTTCTGCATCAGCATGGCGATGGTCATCGGCCCGACCCCGCCCGGCACGGGCGTGATCCACCCGGCGATCTCTTTGGCGGCCGCAAAGTCGACGTCCCCGGCGAGCTTCCCCTCCACCCGGTTGATGCCGACGTCGATGACGATCGCGCCCGGCTTGACCATGTCCGCGGTCACGAAGCGGGCCCTGCCGATCGCGGCGACGAGGATGTCGCCCTGGCGCGTGACCGCGGGAAGGTCGCGCGTCCGGGAGTGGCAGATCGTCACCGTGGCGTGGCGCTGCAGGAGCAGCGCGCCCATCGGTTTTCCGACGATGTCGCTCCGGCCGATGATCACCGCGTGCTTTCCCTCGATGGCCTCGCCCGTGGAGTCGATCAGGCGTATCACCCCCGCGGGCGTGCAGGGGACGAGCGCACGGCGGCCGAGGTGGAGGAGGCCGACGTTGATGGGATGGAAGCCGTCGACGTCCTTGGCCGGGTCGATGGCGTCGATGACCTTTTTCGGGTCGATGTGCTTGGGCAGGGGAAGCTGGACCAGGATCCCGTCCACCGTCTCATCCCCGTTCAGCCGGTCGACCTCGGCGAGGAGGTCGGCCTCGCTCATCGTCTCCGGAAAGACCAGCTCGGTTCCCTCGATCCCCAGCTCGCGGGCCTTCCTGGCCTTGTTGCGGACGTAGATCTCGGAGGCCGGGTCGCTGCCGACCCGCACGGCGACCAGGCCGGGGCGGAAGGGAAGGTGGCCGATCGCTGTTGCCACCTCCGCTTCGACTCCGGCGGCCACGGCTTTTCCATCGATGATCTGCGCAGTCACGGCGGGCGAGGCTTTTACCACACGGTTAACTGATTGGGAATGAATCGCTTGACACCCCTTGTTGGGCGGTGTTACCGTTTCACCCCCTTTCTGTGCGGGTTGTCTTCGTGCGGAGAGGTTCCAAGTTCGTCTAAGCGTGATCTGCGGCGTTTGCGGTCCACACCAGAGCCCGCGGATTCATCAGGCAGATAACGGAGTTCAGGAGAGTCATGCGTACCTATTTCCCCAAGAAGGGCGATATCGAGCCGAAATGGTTCGTGATCGACGCCGAGGGCCAGGTTCTGGGTCGTCTGTCGACCACCATCGCCCGGATCATCTCCGGGAAGAGCAAGCCGACGTACACGCCGTTCCTCGACACCGGCGATCACGTGATCGTGATCAATGCCGAGAAGGTCCTCCTCACCGGCAAGAAGGAAGAGGACAAGATCTACCGCCGGCACTCGCTGTACCCGGGTGGTCTGAAGGAGCGCGCCGCGCGCTTCGTCCGGGCCGAGAAGCCCGAGCGGATGATCGAGGAAGCGGTCTGGGGGATGCTGCCGAAGAACAAGATCGGCCGCAAGATGCTCACGAAGTTGAAGGTGTATCGCGGCTCGAACCATCCGCACCAGGCCCAGAAGCCGGAGCGGCTCGACGTCAGCGAGTAGATCACAGGAGGATTCCTTGGCTTTGGTCGAATACTACGGAACGGGAAGACGGAAGACGTCGACGGCGCGCGTGCACATTCGTCCGGGATCGGGTGCGATCACGGTCAACCGCCGCTCGCTGGACGACTACTTCGGCAATGAAGTGCTGAAGATGATCATCAAGCAGCCGCTCTCGCTGACGGAGACGGTCGACAAGTTCGACATCGTCGTCACCGTCGACGGCGGCGGCCCGAGCGGCCAGGCCGGAGCGATCCGCCACGGCATCGCCCGGGCCCTGCAGGTCTACAACAGCGAGCTCCGCAAGCGCCTCAAGAAGGGCGGTCTCCTCACGCGCGACCCGCGCATGAAGGAGCGCAAGAAGTACGGCCAGCGCGGCGCCCGGGCCCGCTTCCAGTTCTCCAAGCGCTAGTCGGTTCCATGTTCCGGTTCACTTAGCACTCAATGGTCGAAGACAGGAGCGCAACTTGCTCCTGTCTTCGTGTTTTTGGTCGGTTTCTTTCTCAACTCCAATTTTCCATTTCAAGATCCAAAGGAGGGTTCACTTGGCGGTCTCTATTACGATGAAAGAGCTTTTGGAAGCTGGCGTCCACTTCGGTCATCAGACCAAGCGCTGGAATCCGAAGATGAAGAAGTACATCTTCGGCAAGCGCAACGGGATCTACATCATTGACCTGCAGAAGACGCTGAAGCTCTTTAAGGAAGCTTCTGCATTCATTTCCGACCTCGCCTCGCAGGGCAAGCGCATCCTGTTCGTCGGCACCAAGCGCCAGGCGCAGGACGCCATTCTCGAGGAGGCCAACCGCTGCGGCATGTTCTACGTGAACAACCGCTGGCTGGGCGGCACTCTCACCAACTTCACCACCGTGCGCAAATCGATCGAGCGTCTCAAGGAGATCGAGGCCATCCTCGCCGACACCGAGAAGGAGATGTCGAAGAAGGAGCGGGCTCAGCTCGACCACGAGCGGGAGAAGTTGCAGAAGAACCTGATCGGCATCCGCGAGATGGACGGCCTTCCGGACGCGCTCTTCGTGATCGATCCGAAGAAGGAGTACATCGCCGTCAAGGAAGCGAAGAAGCTCGGCATTCCGGTGGTGGCCATCGTCGACACCAACTGCGACCCGGAGGACATCGACTACGTCATCCCAGGCAACGACGACGCCATCCGGGCGATCCGCCTGTTCACGCAGAAGATCGCCGACGCGGTCCTCGAGGGCTACAACCTCGCCGAGGAGCGCTACATCGGAACCGAGGACAAGGGCGAGGAAGCCGCCGCCGAGGCGATGCCGCCCGAGGCCGCTCCCGAGCCGATGCAGGCCGCCCCGGCGGTCTGAAACCCGACAGACTCTGACGTGGAGGACAGGCGATCCCGCCTGTCCTCTTTGCCTCCCGCGGACAGGCAGGATTGCCTGTCCTCCACATTCCACACCGAGGTTTGAAATGACAGTGACTCCAACCATGATCAAAGAGCTGCGCGAGCAGACCGGCGCCGGGTTCGGCGACGTCAAGAGCGCGCTCACCGAAGCGAACGGCAACATGGAAGAGGCCACCAAGATCCTCCGCAAGAAGGGTCTGGCCGCGGCGGGCAAGAAGGCCGGCCGCGTGACCGCGGAGGGGGCGGTGGTCGCGCGCGTCGACGGCAACATCGGCGTGCTCGTGGAGGTCAACTGCGAGACCGACTTCGTCGGCCGCAACGAGAACTTCCAGCGCTTCGCCAGCGAGGTGGCCAAGGTCGTCGCCCAGAGCAGGGCCAACACCGTCGACGAGCTCCTGGCCGAGAACTGGCCGGGCAGCGGCGAGACCGTGGCCCAGCACGTGGCCGAGCAGATCGCCTCGATCAAGGAGAACATCAGCATCCGCCGCTTCGTCCGCTACGAGGCCCCGGCCAACGCCGTCGTCGGCACGTACATCCACGGCGGCGGCAAGATCGGCGTGATGGTCGAGGTCATCGGCGGCGCCAGCAGCGAGCCCACCGCGGAAGTGGCCAAGGACATCGCCATGCACATCGCCGCGGCCGAGCCGCGCTTCCTGCGCCGCGAGGACGTGACCCAGAAGGACCTCGATACCGAGCGCGAGATCGCCCGCGACGCCGCGCTCAAGTCCGGCAAGCCCGAGAACATCGTCGAGAAGATGGTCTCCGGCAAGATGGAGAAGTTCTACGGCGAGGCCTGCCTCCTCGAGCAGCCTTACATCCGCGACGACAAGTCCACGGTCAGCCAGTACCTGGCCAACCGCGGCAAGGAGGCGGGCTGCCAGTACATCGTCACCCGCTTCACCCGCTACAAGCTGGGCGAGGGCATCGAGAAGCGCAGCGACGACTTTGCGGCGGAAGTCGCCTCGTACATGAAGCAGTAGGCGAGCGTCCGCTTGCGACCGCCGGGCGTCCCGCCCGGCGGTCACCGCACCGCCCGCCGCCGCGATGGACGCGCCCGGAAGATCTCCGTCGTGTCCGTCCCCCCGCCCGTGATCAGCACCTCCCCATTCGGCAGCAGCGTGGCCCGGTGTCCTCTTCGCGCGCGGGTCATCGGCGGCGCCGGCGTGACCGCGTTCGTGGCCGGATCGACGATGTCCGCGTCCGCGATGGGGTCGAGGTAAGTCGAGCCGCCGCCGGTGAGGAGCACGCGGCCGTCGGCGAGTGCGGTCGCGGCGTGATACCTGCCCACGCGGGTGAAGCCGAACGGCAAGATAGCGTTCGTGACCGGGTCGAAGACCTCGAGATCGTTGCGGTCGTAGCTGTTCTCGTTGACGCCCGAGGCCAGGAGCACGCGGCCGTCGGGCAGCAGCGTCGCCGAATGCTGCAATCGCGGCGCGCCTCCGATCACGGGACTCACGGTGGTCGCGTCGGCGCTGTAGATCTCCGCCACCGGGAGCTCCTCCGGCTGGCCGGGCGGGAAGCCGACCACCAGCACCCGCCCGTCGAGCAGCTTCGTCGCCGTGTGCGACCAGCGCGGCGTGGCCATCCGCGGCGCGGCGGTAAATGCGCCCGCTGCCGGATCGAAGACGTCGGCGTACGGATGGGGATGCACCGAGTACGAGAACCCGCCCACGTAGCCGGCGCCGCCGCCGGTCACGAGCACGCGCCCGTCGTCCAGGCGCGTTGCCGCGTGCGCGTAGCGGACGGCCGTCATCGGCGGGCCGGCGGAGAACGTCTCCGTCCGCGGGTCGAAGATCTCCGACGTCGGATCGCCATACGTGCCGAACGGCAGCCCGCGAAAGTCCGGTGTGACGACGCCTCCGGCGATGAGCACGCGTCCGTCCGCGAGCAGCGTGGCCGTCGGCGTGGAGCGCGGGCGCGAGAGCGATGCCGTGCGGCGGATGGTGCGCGTCATCGGGTCGTAGATCTCGCACGTCGGATCGGTCGCGTGTCCTCCGGCGATGAGCACGCGTCCGTCGGGGAGAAGCGTGGCCGTGTGGAAGCTGCGGGACACGGCCATGGAAGGCCCGGGAACGAACGTCTGAGTGAGAATGGCCGCGAGGAGAACGAGGAGCACGTCGGGTGATACGCAGGGACCGTGGGAAACGTCGTCAGCGGAAATTCGAGATCAGCACCACGTTTGCCGTGCTCGTCCCGCGGCTGAAGTAGATCGCCTTCCCGTCGGCCGAGGCCTGCACGCCGACGATGGCGTCGCTGGTGAAGCGGGTGAGCTGCCGCGGGGCGCTGCCGTCGATGGGGCGGAGCCAGAGGTTGTCGGCGCCGTTGCCGTACTCGACGCCGATGAGGTTGCGGCCGTCGGCCGTCCACTCGATGACGTTGTTCTGCTGCTCCGGGCGCGGCAGCTCGCGCACCATGGCGCCGTTCGCGGCCTCGAGGATGGCGATCGTTCTCGTGGAGCGTGAGCGCGCGGCGATCCAGCGCCCGTCCGGCGAGTACGTCGGCCGCCCGAACGAACCGCGGGTCAGCACTTGCGGGGAGGCATCCGCCGTCGACATGCAAACGATCGCGTCGGGCGTCGCGAACACCACCCCCTTGCCATCCGGCGAGACATCGATGTTCGACCGCGCCGCCGGCAGCGGGGCGATCCTCCGCTGGTCCCCGCCGCGCGCGTTCATCGACCACAGCTCCAGCCCGTCCGCGCCCGCGCGCTCGTAGTAGACGATGTCGCCCGTGCGCGGCGCGCTCGGCGCGAACTCTTTCGACCGATCATTGGTGAGCTGGCGCTTCGACGCTCCGTCCGGAGCCATCGACCAGATGTCGGTGGACTCGCCGCTCTCGGACGAGTCGAAGAGGAAACTGCCGTCGCGGAGGAGCTCGAAGTGCGCCGGCACGTGCGAGATCTGCTCCTCCGTGATCGGCGTCAACTCGCCGCTGCCGAGGTCGAGCCTCCAGATCCGGGCGCGCCACTCCGTCTGCATCGTCGCGATGGAGCGGCCGTCGGTGGTGCGGCTGACGCCGGTGTAGTCGTGGAGGTCGTTCGTCAGCCTGCGAGCCTTGCCGTCGGCCAGGGCGATCGTCCAGATCTGGGCCAGACCGGTCTCCGCGAGCTGCCCGACCGCGATCACGCCGCTCCCATCGGGAAGCCATTCCAGGGCGTCGATGGCGAACCACGGCTCGGTCGTGATCGGGCGGCGCTGCTGCCCGTCGGCGGAGATCATCTCCGCCGCGGCGTGCCGCGCCGGCTGGGCCACGCCGGCGACGGCGAGCCACTCCCCGTCCGGCGACCAGGCCACGGTGTCCGCGAACGTCTCCGGCGCGCGCCGCTGCGCGACGCGCCGTGCGTTCGCGCCGCCCGCGTCGGCGACGAAGAGCGACGACTCCCCCGGCGACTCGTGCCGCACGAAGGCCATCGACTTGCCGTCCGGCGAGAACGCCGGTAGCGAGGCCACGTTGGCGATCAGCTCGCGCGGCTCGCCGCCCAGCGACGGCAGCGTGCTCAAGACGCCGGTCGCGCTGCCGCCGCGGTACTCGACCACGTACAGATGCTCGCCGTCCGGCGAGAAGCGCGCCGCGGAGTAATACGTGTCGCGCGCCGGCGGACGCGCGTCGATCTCGCTGCTCGTTGCCATCTGCCGCACGCGAATGCCGGAGAGGCCGCGGTGATAGGTCGTGTAGGCGACGTACCGCCCGTCCGGCGACAGCGCGCCGCTCACGGCCTGGCCGTGCGTGGTCACCGGCAGGATCTTCATCGCCGCGAGCGCCGGTGAGGCGGGATCATCGCGCCCGCGCAGCATGCGCAGCGCGACCGCGGCGACGACGAGCACGATCACCACGGGTACCAGGCGCATCCACGCTCGCCCGAGCGGCGGCTTCGCCGCGGCCGTGGAGATCGTCCGCGCGCTCCCCGAGGACACGGACGCCGGCGGGAGCTGATCCCACTCGTCGAGCAGATCGTCCAGCGCGTTGCCGAGGTCGCGCATGGTCTGGAAGCGCTGATCCGGATCCTTGGCCAGGCAGCGCCGGATGATCCGCCGCAGCTCGCCCGGGATCATCGGGTTGATCTCCGTCACCGGCTTCGGATCGGAGTGCACTACCGCGTGCAGCATGTCGATGCGTGACGTGCCGTCGAACGCCGGCTGGCCCGTGGCGATCTCGTAGAGGATGCACCCGAACGAGAAGATGTCGCTCCTTCCGTCCAGCACCCGCCCCTCGGCCTGCTCCGGCGACATGTACCCGATCGTCCCCAGGACGATGCCGGCCGTGGTCTCGACCGACGTCGGCGTGCTGGACGACTCCGTCAGCTTCGCCAGCCCGAAGTCGAGCACCTTCACGAAGCCGTCGCTGGTGATCATCAGGTTGTCCGGCTTGAGGTCGCGGTGGATGATCCCCGCGCCGTGCGCCTTCGCCAGCGCGTCCGCCGCCTGCGCTGCGTGCCGGAGCAGCGCCTTCACGTCGCGGTTCGGCTGGAGGATCTTCTGCCGCAGCGTCTCTCCGTCGACCAGCTCCATGGCGATGAAGTGATGCCGCCTGCCGTCCACCTCCGCCGCGCCGATCTCGTACACCACCACGATGTGCGGGTGGTTGAGACTCGACGCCGCCTTGGCCTCCTGCACCAGCCGGCGCACGCGGTCCTCGCTCACCAGCCACGAAGGGAGGACCTTGATGGCCACGTTACGTTGCAGATCGACGTCGTGCGCGCGGTAGACCTCGCCCATCCCTCCGGCGCCGATGAGCTGGATGATCCGGTACCGCCCGAGCGCCGTGCCGGCTCGCAGCGTTCCTCCATTGGACCGGGTCACGCGGGAAGTATAAGAGCGGTTACACGGGACGCTGGCGCGCCCGCGTAACTCGCGGCGATGCAGCGGACGCTTCGCGCCGCTGATCGCCGCGGCTGCGTGAGGCCCTGCCGTCGTTCAGCCGCGCGTGAGCGCCGGCTGCAACGCGGCGAGCGACCGCAGCGCGAAGGCGCCTGCGAGTCGCGTGATATAAAAAGCCCCGCGATGGCCTCTCCCCAGCCCAAGTACAAACGCATCCTTCTCAAACTGTCCGGTGAGGCCCTCATGGGGGGCCGCCGCACGGGGATCGACTCCGACACGCTCAGGGATATCGCCGACGAGATCGCCGAGGTCCAGCGGCTGGGCGTCGAGATCGCCATCGTCATCGGCGGCGGCAACATCTTCCGCGGCGTGACCGCGGCCACCGAGGGCATCGACCGGGTGGCCGGCGATCACATGGGCATGCTGGCCACGGTCATCAACGCCATCGCTCTCCAGGACGCGCTCGAGCGCCGCAACGTGAACACGCGCGTGACCACCGCCATCACCATGCACGAGGTTGCGGAGCCGTTCATCCGCCGCCGGGCCATCCGTCACCTGGAGAAGGGACGAGTGGTCATCTGCGCCGCCGGCACCGGGAATCCGTTCTTCACCACCGATTCCGCCGCAGCGTTGCGCGCCGCGGAGCTCAAGTGCGACATCATCTTCAAGGCCACCAAGGTCGACGGCATCTACACCGCCGACCCGGAGAAGGACCCCAACGCCATCCGCCTGCCGCACGTGACATATCACCGCGTCCTGGCCGAGCGCCTGCAGGTGATGGACGCCGCGGCGATCGATCTCGCCCGCGGCAGCTCGATTCCGATCTACATCTTCTCGCTGCGCGAGAAAGGGAACATCAAGCGGGCCCTCCTCGGTGAGGACGTCGGATCGATCGTGTCCGACGAGCTGCCCGCGGCGTGAGGAGCACTGCATGCCCATGAACGACGTGATCCAGGACGTGAAACATCGGATGGACAGCGCCATCACCGCGCTGCACGCGCACTTCAAGACCCTGCGCACCGGCCGCGCCAACGCGGCCATGCTCGACGGCGTCCACGTCGACTACTACGGCACGCCGACGCCGCTCGCGCAGGCCGCCAGCATCAAGGTCCCCGAGCCGGCGCTGATCGTGGTCGAGCCGTGGGACAAGTCCATGGTCGCCGTGATCGAGAAGGCCATCCGCAACTCCGATCTCGGCTTCAACCCCGCCTCGGACGGCAAAGTGATCCGCGTCCCCGTCCCCGCCCTCACCGAGGAGCGCCGCAAGGACCTCGTCAAGAAGGCCCATCAGATGGCCGAGGAGTCGCGCACCGCCATCCGCCAGGTGCGCCGCGACGGCAACGACAAGCTCAAGAAGATGCTCAAGGACCACACCATCTCCGAGGACGACGAGAAGCGCGCCCTCGAGGAGATCCAGAAGCTCACCGACAAGCACATCGATGAGGTGGCGAACGTCCTGAAAGCCAAAGAGCACGACATCATGGCGGTGTGATGGCCGCCGGCCTCGTCGTGATCATTCCCGCGGCTGGCACCGGCTCCCGTTTCGGCGGCCAGCTTCCCAAGCAATTCCAGCCCCTCGCCGGCAAGCCCGTGCTCCAGCACGTCATCGAGCGCTTTCTCGTCGACGAGGCCGTCGACCGCGTGGTCGTCCCCGTCGCCGAGCAGCTCCTCGGCGGGGTGAAGAACAGCGAGCGGGTGACGTTCGTCGCCGGCGGGGAGACGCGGCAGCAGTCGGTGATTCGCGCGCTCGCCGAAGTCGGCGACGCGGAGTTGATCGCCGTTCATGACGCGGCGCGGCCCCTGTTCTCGCCCGCGATCCTCCACGCCGTGATCGACGCCGCGCGCGAGGTCGGCGCGGCGCTGCCGGTCGTACCGGTGGCGGACACGATTCACGTGATGACCAATGAGGCCACCGTGGCGTCGACGCTCGACCGCTCCATGCTCGCCGCCGCGCAGACGCCGCAGTGCTTCCGCGCCGCGATCCTCCTCGACGTCCTCGCCCGCGCGGAGCGCGAGGGACTCGAGGGCACCGACGAGGCCGGGCTGGCGGCGCGCTTCGGCTACACGGTCAAGGCCGTCCCCGGCGATCCGCGGAACCTCAAGATCACCGTCCCCGAGGACCTGGCCATCGCCGAGTCCTACCTGCAGCAGTGGAGCGCGTCGTGATCAGGGTCGGGCAGGGCGTCGACATCCACCCGTTCCATCCCGAGCGCCCGCTGATCCTCGGCGGCGTGCGCATCGCCGACACGGGCGGACTGGCCGGGCACTCGGACGCCGACGCCGTCCTCCACGCGCTCACCGACGCCCTCCTCGGCGCCGCCGGTGCGGGCGATATCGGCCAGTACTTTCCGTCCACCGACGAGCGCTGGCGCGGCGCCGACTCGGGTGTGTTCGTGCGCGAGGCGAGGCGCATCGTGGACGAGATGGAGGCGGAGATCGCCAACGTGGACATCACCATCATCGCCCAGCAGCCGAAGCTCGCCCCGCACCGCGAGGCCATGATCGCGTCCATCGCCCAGCTGCTCGACATCCCCCAAGGCCACGTCAGCGTCAAGGCCACGACCTCGGATCACCTCGGCTTCATCGGCCGCGGCGAGGGCCTCTGCGCCATGGCCATCGTCCTCATCGCCTCATGAGCGTCCGCGTCCGCTTCGCGCCTTCGCCCACCGGCCACCTCCACGTCGGCGGCGCGCGCACGGCCATCTTCAACTGGCTGTTCGCCCGGCATCACGGCGGGAAGTTCATCATCCGCGTCGAAGACACCGACCAGGCCCGCTCCACGCGCGAGTCGGAAGAGATGGTTCTCGACGACCTGCGCTGGCTCGCCCTCGGCTGGGAGGAGGGGCCGGACGTCGGCGGGCCGCACGAGCCCTACCGGCAATCGGAGCGCGTCGAGATCTACGGCCGCGTCGCCCGCGAGCTATTGGGGCGCGGCGTCGCGTATCGGTGCTACTGCAGCGAGGAGGAGCTCGAAGAGAAGCGCAAGGCCGCGGAGGCCGAGGGACGGCCGCCGCACTACGACCTCAAATGCTGGGTCAACCGTCGGGATGACGATGCCCCGCACGCGATCCGCTTCCACGTCCCCGAGGATGGCGACGTCACCATCGACGACCTCATTCGCGGCGAGGTGACCTGGAAGAAGGAGTCCCTCGGCGACTTCATCGTCGTCCGCTCCGACGGCCTCCCGACGTACAACTTCTCCGTAGTGGTCGACGATCACGACATGGAGATCACCCACGTCATCCGCGCCGAGGAGCATCTGACCAACACCCATCGCCAGGTGCTGATCTACCGCGCCCTCGGCTGGGACGTGCCCCAGTTCGCCCACGTCTCGCTCATCTTCGGCCAGGACCGCACCAAGCTCTCCAAGCGCCACGGCGCGACGTCCGTCTCCGCCTACGCGGACGAGGGCTTCCTCCCCGAGGCCATGTTCAACTACCTCACCCTCCTCGGCTGGTCGTCGCCGGAGGGGGTGGAGGTTTTCTCGCGCGACTACGCCACGCAGCACTTCTCGCTTGACCGCGTGAACTCCGCGCCGGCCGTGTTCGACCCGCAGAAGTTCGAGTGGCTGAACGGGCAGTACATCCACTCCATGAGTGCGGCCGAGCTCGCGCCGCTGGCGCGGCGCTTCTTCGACGTGCCGTGGCTCGAGGAGGGCATCGACGTCGTCAAGACGAGCGTGCACCGGCTGACCGAATTCGCCGAGGCGCTGCGCTTCGTCACCGAGTACACGCCGCCGGCGATCGACCGCGCGTTCGCTGAGAAGCTCGCCGAGGAGCTGCGCGCGCACGGCGCGCCGTCGAATGCGGAGGAGTACCAGCAGATAGTCGAGCGGCTGAAGGCGGCGACGGGCCTCAAGGGAAAGGCACTGTTCATGCCCCTGCGCCTGGTCATAACGGGCATGGAGCACGGGCCGGAGCTGGTGAAGGCGATCCCGCTCCTGAAGCGCGCCGGCGAAGTCGATCCGCGCGTGCTCTCGCCGCTCGCACGGGTAGAGCGATGTATGGCCTGATCCGCGATCTTCTCTTCCGCATGGACGCGGAGGAGGCGCACGAGTGGACGACCGAGCAGATGCGCCATCTGCAGAACATCCCCATGGTCCTGCGCGCGATCGAGCGCGTCTGCCGTCCGGACGCCGTCTCGCGGACGCTGTGGGGCCTGCGCTTCCGCTCGCCGATCGGCATCGCCGCGGGCTTCGACAAGAACGCCGTCCTGATGCCCTTCCTCGCCGCCCTCGGCTTCGGCTTCCTCGAGGTCGGCACGGTCACGCTCCACCCGCAGCCGGGCAACCCGCGGCCGCGGCTCTTCCGCCGCTCCGAGGAGCGCGCGCTCGTCAACCGCATGGGCTTCAACAACGACGGCGCGGAGGCAGTCGCCGAGCGGCTGAGCCAGTGGAGGACAGGCAATCCTGCCTGTCCCGTCCTCGTGAACGTCGGCAAGAACCGCGACGTCCCCCTCAAGGGCGCGGTCGAGGCCTACGCGGAGTGCTACCGGCGCGTCGCGCCGTACGCGGACGCGGCGGTGCTCAACCTCTCCTCGCCGAACACGCCCGGCCTGCGCGACCTGCAGCAGCCCGAGCACCTCCAGGCGCTGCTCGAGGCGGTGCGGTCGATTCGCAGCGGCCCGATCCTCATCAAGATCGCGCCCGACCTCGATGCGACGCAGATCGCGGAGATCTGCGAGATCTGCGTGCGCCTCACCGACGGGATGATCTGCACGAACACGACTGCCGTCGAAGGCGGCGGCCTCTCCGGGAAGCCGCTCCTGGCGAAGTCGACGAGCGTCCTCGCCCAGGTGCGGCAGCGCGTCGGCCCCGACTATCCGCTGATCGGCGTCGGCGGCG
>JBIOTX010000336.1:0-21797 GCA_044866315.1 Thermoanaerobaculia bacterium
CCCCCCCCCCCCCCCCCACGCCGCGCCCGGAGTGGTGCGCGCGTGGCGCGAGCGCGCGAACGGCGCGCGCATCGAAGTGGAGACGGCCGGACGCGCGCTGCTGGTGATGAGCGTGACCCCGCACAAGTACTGGCGGGTCACCGTCGACGGGAAAGAGACCCCGGCGATGACGGTCAACGTCGGCTACCAGGGCGTGGTCGTCCCGGCCGGACGGCACGTCATCGAGACCCGCTACCGCAACCCGCTGATCGCCCTCGGCGCGGTCATTTCCCTCGCCGCCCTGGCCGCGCTGGCGTTCTGTACAATGCGCGCCCTGTGACGCAATCAAGGCGACACGACACCCTCGCAGTCGCGGCCCTCGCCCTCATCGCCACGCTGTTCTTCATCGACGTCCTGGTCGGCACGCACAACTTCTACATGCGCGACCTGACGCGCTACTACTACCCGACCAAGCAGATCCTCCGGGAGATCGTGCAGAACGGCGAGTTCCCCTACTGGAACCGCTACTTCTCCGCCGGCCAGCCCATCGCCGCCAACCCCGAGCACGAGGTCTTCTACCCGCTGACCTGGCTGATCCTCCTCCCCGACTACGACACCGGCTACCGCCTGCACATCCTCGTGCACATCTACATCGGCCTCCTCGGGATGTACGCGCTGCTGCGGTCGATGGAGATCCGCCCGCTGGCCGCGTTCATCGGCGCGCTGTCGTTCGGCATGGGAGGGATCTATCTCTCCTGGGTCAACCTCCTGCCGATCCTCTTCTGCGGGGCCTGGGTGCCGCTGACGTGTCTGTACGTGCGCAAGTTTCTGCTCGCGCCGCACGTGCGCTGGTTCGCCCTGGCCTCGCTGTTCCTGGGCATCCAGTTCCTGGTCAGCGAGCCGACGACGGTGATGCAGACCGGGTTTCTGATCGGGATGTACGCGCTCTACCGCGGCTGGTACGCGGCCCGCGATGCGGAACAGGGCTGGTCCGCGGCCCTCGGCGAGATGCTCCCGCGCGTGCTCTTCATCGCCCTCATCTCCCTGGCCGCGATCGGCGTCGGCGCGGCCCAGCTTCTGCCGGCCGTCGATCACGTCGGCGACTCCGCGCGCTCGCGGCCCTTCGACTTCTCGCTCGTCAGCGCCTGGAGCTTTCCCTGGGCCAAGCTCGCCGAGATCGTCTACCCCAACTTCCTCGGGCACATCTCCATCAAGCAGGTGATGTGGTACTGGGGCGGCGGCCTGTACGCGGGCATGGGCTCGCCGTTCCTCTTCAGCATCTACTCGGGCCTCCTGGTCGCGGCCATGGCCATGGCCGGGTTCTTCGTCCGCCCGCGCGGCGGCCGGTTCGTACTCATTCTCTGCCTCTTCTCCCTGCTCATCGCCCTGGGCGGGCACACGCCGCTGATGAAATGGCTGTACGACGCCGGCATCGCCACGTCGATCCGCTATCCGGAGAAGTTCATCTTCGTGGCCGTCTTCGCCATGATCGTCTTCGCCACGCAGATGCTCGACCGGATGCTGGCCGGCGACGAGCGCATCCGCGAGGCGGCCATGGGATTCGTGCTGGCCACGGTCATCGTGGCCATGGTCCTGACCATCCTGGCGCTCACGCCGTGGTACGCCGAGGGCTTCAAGAAGGTCTGGGGCCTCGGCGGAGGGGCGACGCTCACCCGGATGGTGGGCCTCTCGCGCGACGGCTGGATCGTGGCCCTGGCCCGCGGGCTGGTGCTCTTCGGCCTGCTCTGGTCGATGCGCATGGTCAAGCAGAAGATCTGGATCCCGCTGCTCCTGCTCTTCGTCTTCGCGGACGTGCTGCCGGTGGTACACCAGCTCAACCCGCGCATGCCGGCGCGGTTCTTCCGCGAGACGCCCGAGTCGGCGAGGCAGCTCCCGGCCAACCGGGAGCCGTTCCGGATCTTCCACGAGGCCGACTGGTACGGCACCGAAGAGCCGGCGCGGAAGTACTTCTCTACCGGCCGGGCCGTCTACTGGATCGTGCGCAACGGCCTCTTTCCGATGACTCCCGTCGGGCAGGATGTGCGGATGGTGATGGAGCGCGACTACGACAAGACCGCGCTCCTGCCGACCATCGACTACGTCGACTCGGTGTGGGACGTGAAGCGCTCCGGGCGCACGGACTGGTGGGAGCCGTTCGTGGCCATGTCCAACACCTGGTACCGCGGCCTGTACCGCCCCTTCGAGCCGGAAAAGCAGCGGGTGAAGGGCCAGATGGAGCAGGCCCAGCCCATCCAGTTCATCGAAGTCGATCACCACCCGCGCTACTACTTCGCCGACCAGGTGGTGAGCATCGCCGACCGGCGCGACTTCGCCAAAAAGCTTTCCCAGGGCAGCTACAGCCGGCGGGTGGCCTTCGTCCGCCAGCCGTCGTTCGTTCCCGCGCGCGGCGTCGTGCACGGCTATCGCGAGACGGCGAACACGGCTCGTATCGACGTGGAGAGCTTCGGCAAGGGTTTGCTGGTCATGAGCATCACCCCGCACAAGTACTGGCGGGTCGCCATCGACGGCGCGCGCGTGCAGCCCATCGTGACCAACGTCGGCTTCCAGTCCGTCGTCGTGCCGGCGGGGAGACACACGGTGGAGATGCGCTACCGCAATGACCTCGCGGCTGGCGCAGCGAAGGTGTCGGTGGTGACGGCGCTCTTCCTCCTGGCCCTGCTCCTGGTGCGGCGAGGCCTCCCGAAATGACCCGGCGCAACGAGCGCATCCTCGCGGCCGCGGTCGTGCTGATCCTGCTCGCCGCGACGGCGGGCGTGGTCTGGTGGAGCCGGACCGAAGAGCAGGCGGTGATGAGCGACGCCACCTACATCCCGGGACCGACCGAGATCACGCCGGAGATCCTCCTGTTGCGCGACTACGTGCGCATCGACACCTCCACGCCCCAGGGCGAGGCCGCCGGCGCGCGCTGGCTGGCCGCGGAGCTCGCGAAACGCGGCGTACGCGCGGAGCTCATCGAGGCGCCGGAGGGCCGGCTGAACGTCTACGCGCGCATCAAGGGACGCACGGCGGGAGGAGGCCTGGTCCTCTTCAACCACATCGACGTCATGCCGCCCGGCCAGGGCTGGACCAAGTCGCCGTTCGGCGCGGAGATCGTCCTCAATCAGATGTACGGCCGGGGCACGCAGGACATGAAGGCCATGGCCATCTGCCAGCTCGTCGCCTTCGCCGAGGTCGCGCGCAGCGGGCGCGCTCCGGAGCACGACCTGGTCTACCTCGCCACCGCCGACGAGGAGACCGGAAGCCGCTACGGCCTGCGCTGGCTGCTCGAGCACCGGCCGGACGTCTTCGAGGGCATCGCCTTCGGGATCACCGAGGGCGGCACGACCGAGGTGATGACCGAGCGGATGACGTACTTCGGCGTGGAGGTGGGGAGCAAACAGTACGTCTCGTTCCACCTGGTCGCGCCCGAGCGCGAGCGGCTGGCGCAGGCGCGCCTGGCCCTCGAGCCGCTGATGACGCCGCACGAGCCGCAGCGGATCGCACCGGCGGTGCGCGAGTTCTTCCGCAGCGTGGCCCCGACGCGCATCCTCTACAAGCCGCTCCTGGCGGACATCGACGCCGCCGTGGCGGCCGGTCAGTTCTGGCGGCTTCCGATGGCCTATCGCGACCTCACCCAGAACCGGCTCTGGGCCGGCGCGCCGGTCCGGTCGGACCGGGAGTGGTCGATGGACGTGCGGCTGATCAATCTGACCGACGAGGACCCTGACCGGCGCATCGCGGCGGTCGCGTCGATCGCCGCGCCATACGGCGTCCGGGTCGGTAAGATCGAGCAGAAGGAAGGGCCGGTGCCGTTCTCGAACAGCGATACCCCCCTCTTCCGCATCCTCGCCGGCGAAGGCGCGCGCCGCTACCGGACCGCGGCCGGAGTGATGGTGCTCTACCGCTCGTCGAGCGACTCGCGCTTCCTCCGCAGCCGGGGCATCGACTGCTACGGCGTGTCGCCCTATCCGGTGGACTACTTCCAGTCGCTGAGCATCCACGGCCGGGACGAGCGCATCCGGCTGGACTGGTACCAGGAGGGGGTCGGCTACATGCGGGCGGTGGTGGGGAAGTGGGCATATCCCAGCCGATGACAAAGATTGTCAGTATCGTGGTTACAAATCGTCAACACGCCTCCCCGCACCGATGCGCCGCAGGGCCTAAGTCATTGCTCCTCAGTCATTTGATTTTTTGACGGACTTGGCCCTCCGATTGCGATTGGAGGACGGCGCAAAGGAGGGCATTCATGAACAGGAAGCAGAAAGGTTTCACCCTGATCGAGCTGCTGATCGTCGTCGCGATCATCGGCATTCTGGCCGCGATCGCCATTCCCAACCTGCTGACGGCGATGCAGCGCTCGCGTCAGAAGCGCACCATGGCGGACATGAGAAGTATCGCCACGGCGTGGGAGGCCCGCGCGACCGACACGAATAACTATGCAGCCGCGGGTGTGACCTGGCCGGCGACGTCGGCGGACTACATCGCCAACATCGCCACCCTGCTCTCGTCCACCTACATCAAGGTCGTTCCGTCGAAGGACGGCTGGGGCACCGGTTACGCCGGCGGCATCAGCGCGGACGCACAGGCGTATACGATCGAGTCGTACGGCAAGGACAAGATCAATCTGACGTCCGACGTGTCCGGTCCGACGCAGAAGTTCGACTGCGACATCCTCTTCTCGAACGGCACGTTCGTCGTCTATCCGGAAGGCATCCAGGTCCAGTAACGCGGTTCCACATAGGGAATCGCTCCGCCACGGGCGCCTTCGGGCGCCCGTAGTCATATCAGCAAGTCTCACAACCGAGGTCCGGGAGCACGCGAATGCAGAGAGAGCGCGGCTTCACCCTCATCGAGCTTCTGATCGTGGTGGCGATCGTGGGGGTCCTTGCGGCCATCGCCATCCCGAATCTGATCAATGCGATGAACCGGGCGAGGCAGAAGAGAACCATGACGGACGTCCGGGCCGTGGCCATGGCCTGGGACGCCCGCTCGACGGATACAGGGTCCTATCTCGTCTCCGGCTTCAGCATGTGCTGCGCCACGGTGATCGACAACGACACCATGCAGGGCCTGCTCGAGCCGACATACGTGAAGGAGATGGTGCGCTACGACGGCTGGCGGAATCCGCTGGAGTTCGCCATCAACGAGCAGGGCTCTGCGTATCACGTTCGCTCGTTCGGCCGGGACGGAATCGCCGACTCCCCTCCTGTCGGCGGCCCGACGGTCGACTTCGACTGCGACATCATCTACTCGAACGGCAGCTTCACCCAGTACCCCGAGGGGATTCAGACGCAGTAAGCCGCGCGCGCGCCACGGCCGCGCGCGCGGTGAGCGGATCGTGGATGGCGAAGAGGCGCGCCTGCGCCTCCTTGTCGCCGAAGAGCACCGCCGCCAGCGCCAGCACTTCCTCGTTCGCCGGCGCCTCGGTCATGGCCCGGCGCAGCTGCTCCGCGGCAGCGGTGCGGTTGCCCAGGTGGAGCTGCGCGAGGGCGCGGTAGAAGGCCACCGAGCGGACGGCGGAGAAGCGGCGCATGGGGACGTAGCCGCGCTGCTGCAGCTCGCGCAGGACGTCATCGGCGAGCCGCCAGTCGCCGGCGGTCTGCAGGGCGAAGGCCAGATCGAACCGGCGCTGCGGGGAGTCGGTGCGTGACAAGCGCTCGCGGGCCACGCTCGCGATCAGGGGACGAGGCGCAAGCGGGCGATCGGGATCGTCGCCGAAGAGCCAGGTGGCGTCGTGGGCGCGGTCCAGCGCCGCGGTGCGCGCGTCGCCGGCGCGCTCGGCCTTCTCGGCGTCGCTGCTCAGCCGCAGCGACATGCCGTAGGCGATCCAGTGATAGCGGTTCTCGCGCTGCCAGGCGTAGTCGCGGGTCAGGAGGACGATCACGGCGACCGCGGCGACGAGGGCGAGGGCCGCCTTCCTCCGCGGCAGCGAGAACAGCGCGGACGCGCCGATGCCGGCGAGGATCGCCGCCGCGGGGAGCATGGCGTTGCGCTGGCGCGCGGTGACGTAGAACGCGGCCATGACCGCAACGTAGGACAGCGCGACGAGAGCCAGCGCGAGGGTGAGACGGCGGTCGGCCTTCTGGATCAGCGCGAAGAGCGCCAGCGCCACCACTACGCCGAAGGGAAGCCAGATCCGCGACAGCGACGCGGTGCGCTGGATCATCGAAGACAGGTCCCAGGCGTCGTGGCTGTGCAGGGCGAAGAAGAGCTTCATGGCCGTGAGCCGCAACGCCTCGCGCGGCTCGGCGCGCGCGAACGCGAGGGCCTTGCCGATCCAGTAGCGGTTGGCCTCCTCCGGCGTGACCGCGCGCCCGAGGGCGCGCGAGGCGACGATGCGGAAGGCGACGTGCAGGCGGTCGGGCTCGTTCGGGATGCGCGCGCGTAGCTCGTCCACGACCTCCGGCCGCACGCCCTCGTACCCCTCGGCGCGCGGGTTCATCCCTTCGTAGAAGACCGTGCCGGGGTTCATGACCGTGGCGTGGCCGGTGAGGGCGAGGTTGACGGCGAGGACGATGGCGATCGGAAGGAGAAGCCCGGCGACGAAGAGTCGGCGGCGCGGCACGACGGCGAGCAGCACGATCGCCGCGAGGAGTGCCGTCGGGCGCGCCGCGATCGATGCGCCGAGGGCGAGGCCGCCGGCGAGGATTTTGGAGTGCGGCAGCGGAGCTGCCGCTTTCAAAAGAAAGAACAGCGCCAGCGCGTTGAGGAGCAGGATCAAGGTCTCCGGCTCGAACTCGGTCGCGTTCAGGAACACGGCCTGGCTGCCGAGGATGGCCAGGAGGGCGACGGCGGCGGCGCGGACGCCGCCGAAGCGCGCCGCGACGAGCGCGCAGAGCACGGCCACGACGCCCGTGGCCGCGATCTGGGCGACCCGCACGGCCTCGTTCGGGAGGTGCAGCGCGCGGGCGAGGGCGATCAGCCAGAGATAGAGCGGACTGACGTCGTTGAGCCGGCCGGTGATGTCGCCGCGGAGGGCGCGGTCGGCGAGGATCAGGTACTTTTCGAACGCGCCGTGGTCGCCCATCAGATAGAAGGTGACGACGCGCGACAGGGTGACCAGCGCCGCGGCGATCAGCAGCAGGATCAGAGCGCGACGCGGCATGGTCAGGCGTCAGGTCAACTGCCGCTCTCGCATCACCGCGTTCATGCTCCCGTAGAGCCGCTCGTGCGCGGACCAGGCCTCGCGGTAGATCTGCGGAAACTGCGGCACGTCCTTAGCCGCCACGACCAGGTTCACGCCGTAGAGGAACGCGGCGTTGCCGTCCATGGTGCGGAGGTTGTCGGCCACGAGGACGAAGAACGACTTGCGCCGGTCGACGGGCGTGAGAGAGACGATCGGGGCCATCGCCTCCAATGGCGGCGGGGTGACCTGCGGCGGATGAAGGATCACCACCTGGGGGAACTCCTGCATGTAGAGCTCGCGGGCCTTGGCCGGCTCGGCGTGATGGACGGGCAGGTATCCGATGAGCTTCACCGCTTGGCGCAACGCCGGGTCGTCCTTGCCGACCAGGAGCGCCTTTTCGCCGAATTCGTTCTCGTTGTCGTCGTCCGCTGCCGGGGGCGCCGGCGCGGCGGTCTTCTCGAGATCGCGCCGGTCGACGGTCAGCTTGGTCTTGCAGGCGGGACAGGGAAAGGAGACCTCGCGCATGGGCAGCTTGCTCTCGTCGAGCGAGAGCGGCTTCTGGCAGTTCGTGCAGGTGATCCGGATCATCGGCTACTCCAGGAGGGACAGCATCGACGACTCGTCTTCCTGCGGCTTCGCCGCGGACTCCGGCTCGTCGGTCATGCGCAGGGCGAGGTTGGTGGGATTGGTGGCGTAGGCCAGGGCCGTCTCCTTCGAGACGACCCGCTGCTGCCAGAGCTTCTCGATCTCGTCGTCGAAGGTCTGCATGCCGTCGACGCTGCCGTCGTGCATGGCGTCGATGAGCGACCGCCCCTCGGTCTCGCCCTTGACCACGTAGTCGCGCGTGCGCATGGTGGACTTGAGGATCTCCAGGGCGGCGATGCGTCCGCCGCCGATCTTCGGCAGCAGGCGCTGGGAGATGACGTAGCGGAAGGACTGGGAGAAGCGGGTGCGGATCTGCGGCTCCTGGTCCTTGGGAAAGACGCCGACGATGCGGTCGATGGTCTTGGCCGCGTCGATGGTGTGCAGGGTGGAGAGCACGAGGTGGCCGGTCTCCGCGGCCTCCATGGCGATCTCGATGGTCTCCACGTCGCGCATCTCGCCGATGAGGATGACCTTCGGGGCCTGGCGCAGCGCGGCGCGCAACGCCAGCGAGAAGGTCTTCGTGTCCGAGCCGACCTCGCGCTGGTTCACGGTCGACTTGATGTGCTTGTGCATGTACTCGACCGGGTCCTCGATGGTGATGATGTGGTAGGCGTGGTGGTGGTTGATCTCGTTGATCACCGCGGCCAGGGTGGTGGACTTGCCGGAGCCGGTCGGGCCGGTGACCAGGACGATGCCGTTCTTGAGCTTGGAGATGTTGTGCAGCTCGGCCGGCATCTTCAGCGACTCCAGCGTCGGCACGCCCTCGGGGATGACCCGCAGGACGATGGCGAACGTGCCGCGCTGGGAGAAGACGTTCACCCGGAAGCGGGTCTTCTGGGGGATGGAGTAGGAGAGGTCGACCGAGCCGTTGGTCATCAGCGTGCGGGTGAGCTCGCGGTCGCCGCGCAGCATGTGCATGGCGATCATCTCCGTCTGGAACGGCGTGAGGCGCGGCAGGCCGGGGAAGTTCACCGGCACCAGCTGCCCGTCCACCTCCACCTGCGGCGGCCGCCCGACCGAGAAGTTCAGATCGGACACCCGGTCGGAGACTTTCAGCATCGCCTCGAGGATGGCGTCGAGGTTGAAGTTTTTCATTTGGGCCTCGCGGTGCGGATTGTATAGGGGGCAGGGCGCAGGGGGCAGGGTGCAGGAAAACGGTTTTCTTCTGCGCCCTGCGCCCTGCCCCCTGCGCCCTATAAAATCCCCGCCGTGTCGTTCATCGGCATCGACCTCGGCGCGCGGCGGATCGGGATCGCCGTCAGCGACTCCGGGGTGCTGGCGACGCCGCACTCGGTGATGCGCAACGAGGGGGACGTGATCGCCAAGCTCGACCATCTGGGGCGGGAGCTGGAGGCGGAGACGTTCGTGGTGGGCCTGCCGCGCCGGGCGCACTCGTCGTCGGGCGAGGAGAAGTACCGCGCCTTCGCCGAGGCCCTGCGGCAGAAAACCTGCAAACAGGTCGTGCTCTGGGACGAGAGTCTCTCCACCGTCGAAGCCATGGAACGCCAACGCGCCAGCGGACGCTCGCGCCGCGAGGCCCAGAAAGAGATCGACATGCATGCCGCCGCGGTCATCCTGCAGTCATATCTCGATGACCTCTCCGGGAGGGCGTCATAGCCCGCAAGGCCCGCGGCGGCGGATGCCGCAAGCTCGCCCGCTCGCTGGCGACGGTCGGCGTGTTCGCCGTGCTCCTGGCCATCGGCGGGGGCTGGTTCTTCTGGCAGGCCGTGCGCACGCCGTTCAAGGGCTACCCCGAGCCGAAGAAGCGCGTGGAGGTGCGCCGCGGCAACCGCACCGCGGCGATCCTCCAGCAGCTCCAGCGCGAGGGCGTGCTGCGCGACGAGTGGATCCCGCTCATCTACATGAAGCTGTTGCGCAGCCGCGACTCGCTCAAGGCCGGCGTGTACGAGTTCGACCGGGCCCTCTCCCCCGTCGACGTCATCGACAAGCTCGTGCGCGGCGACGTGGTGCTCAAGACCGTCACCATCCGCGAGGGCCTGGACCGCTTCGCCGTGGCGAAGATCTTCGCCGCGGAAGGGCTGGGCACCGAGAAGGAGTGGAACGAGCTCACCAAAGAGCCGGACCTCATCCGCGACATCGCCCCCGAGGCGGACTCGCTGGAGGGGTATCTCTTCCCGGACACGTACAAGTTCGATCCCGGCACGCCCGCCGCGCCGATCGTGAAGGCGATGGTGGCCAACTTCCGCAGGAACTGGGGCAGCGAGATCGCCCTCATCTCCACCGGACTGAGCGTCCATGAAACCGTGACCCTGGCCTCGATCGTCGAGACCGAGGCCCAGCGCGCGCCGGAGCGGCCGGTCGTCGCCTCGGTCTACCTCAACCGCATCCGCCGGCGCATGCTCCTCGGCGCCGACCCGACCGTGATCTACGCCCTGAAGCTGGACAACCGCTGGAACGGCAACATCCGCAAGGCCGACCTCCAGATCGCGTCGCCGTACAACACCTACCGCTACCCCGGCCTCCCACCCGGCCCGGTCGCCAACCCGGGTCTGGCCTCCCTCCGCGCCGCCGCCGCGCCCGCCACCACGCCCTACCTCTACTTCGTGGCCCGCAACGACGGCTCGCACGTCTTCTCCACGACCATCGCCGAGCACAACCGGAACGTGGAGAAGTATCAGAGGCAGTACTTCAGGGATAAGCGGAAAGCGCAGAGCGGGCAGTAGACGGTAGCCAGTAGCTAGGGAAGCTCTGATCAACCGGGCAATGCGATGACCGTGGCGCGAAAACCGCCTCACGAGTGAATGAATGCGTCTTTGAGCGGCTCGGCACCGCGAATTGGAACGCGATGGGACCGTTTCTGGGACCGCTTAGAGACACCACTCCTGATGCGGGACGATCCAGCGACGCATCAGGTACAGATTCGCCAGCGCGAACGAGGCGAGTGCGCGAGCTGCATTCTTCGCGATCCCTCGATAGCGCACCTTCGTGAATCCCCAGAGCTGCTTGACGATGCGGAAGGCGTGCTCGCCGCGGGCACGGGTTCTCGATCGACTCCGGTTGATCTTCTTCTGGTGATCCGTCAGCGGACGCTGTGCCGTACCGCGCCGATTCACCCGGTAGCGAACCCCGCCGGCGCGGAACCGCTGGCGGTCTGCCTCCTTCCAGTACGCCTGATCTCCGAAGATCGTCCGCTCCTCACCGTGCAGCAGCGTGTTCATCTGCGTGATGTCGGCCGTCGCCGCATGCGTCGCCGTCAGGCTGTGCACCACGCCGCGCTTGTCCGTGCCCACATGCACCTTCATCCCAAAGTGCCAGTTGTTCCCCTTCTTGGTCTGTTTCATCTCCGGGTCGCGGCTCTCGGTTCCGTTCTTCGTCGAGCTCGGCGCCGCGATGATCGTCGCATCCACGATCGTTCCCGACCGCAGCAGCAGGCCCTTGCCTTCCATCAGGCCGTTGATCGTCTCGAACATCGCCTTCGTCAGATCGTGCTCTTCGAGCAGATGCCGGAAGTTCAGAATCGAAGTCTCGTCCGGAACCTTGTCCTCCGACAGTTCAATCCGTGCGAAGCGTCTCATCGACTCGCTGTCGTAGATCGCTTCTTCCGCCCCAGGGTCCGACAGGTTGAACCAGATCTGCAGAAAGTAAATCCGCAGCATCTTCTCCAGCCCTAGCGGCGGCCGACCCTTGCCCGCCTTCGGATAATGCGGCTCGATCAACTCCAGAAGCGGCCGCCACGGGATGATCGCGTCCATCTCCGCCAGGAACCGCTCACGCCGCGTCTTCTTCCCTTTGTTCTGCCACGCCAGCCCCGCGAATGTCTGCTGTTTCGCCACTCTCGTCTCCCTCAACCCTTGCTCAAACCAGTATCGACGAGAACTACTTTTTCCACAGCATCGCGGGTCGCGACTTGTTCAGAGTCTCCCTAGCGCGCCGAGGTTACGCGCTTCTGATTACTGGCCGCTCGAGGGAACGGCTCGCGCAGGTTGCCAGCACGGCTCACCAATTCGGTAGCCCACTCCGCGTTCTTCCGGGTGACCTCCGCGACACGGCATTCGTCGAAGAACTTCTGACGCTGGTCGAACACACCAGAGACCTAACTGCAATCGTGAACTCGGCCGGCATCGGTCGGTTCGGGGCAACGCCAGACTTCTCGAGCGAGCACTGGCGGGAACTCCTACACGTCAACCTCAGCGTGCCGTTCGCACTAATTCAGGCGGCCGCCCGCCGACAGCTCCACGACAACGTCTTTACCGTAATCAACGTCAGCTCCGACGCCGACACGCTTGGATTTCGTGACGCCGCCGCTTACTGCGGCAGCAAAGGAGCGCTGCTGAGCATGTCACGCGCCTTGCAGGCAGAACTCCGCACCAAGAACATGCGCGTCTGCGTCATCTCCCCCGGACGCGTTGATACCCGCTTCAACAACCGCCTTCCGGGAGACCGTCCCGGCGCCCTAGCCGCCGATCACGTCGCCGAAGTGATCGAATTCGCCCTGACGTGCTCACCGAACATCGAGCTCACCGAGATTCGCCTCGACAGTATGCAGCGTGCGTAACACTCTTCGCCTATCTAGGTAGCGGTAGTTCAATGTTCACGTTCAACGGCGCGCCGTCGAGAAAGCATTTGATGCCAAGCGCGAATGGCCACTCGCCTCCGAGACGCGATAATGTTGCCACGGGTTTCGCGCGCAGAATACCCTCAAGGCGGCGTCGCTCGCGGCTCGTGAGCGCCGGCGCATATTGAAGATGCTCTGGCCCGATGTAATTAATATGCAGCCTAACCGTCGGCACGATACCTGGCTCAACGGCGAAATGCGTCAGCTCGGCACGCTGAGCACGGTCGTCCTCGGGCCGTTTCTCCTGCTGATCATCGCGCTCGCGATCCCACGTCTGTAACTGATCGGCAAGTAGCAGCGTCGCCGCGAGTGGATGCCGCGACCATTCGATCACTGGCGTCGTCACGTCCGCAAGAACGTTATGCAGCGCGACAGCCTCTGCCGCCACCTTAATCACTTCAGCGTCACGAGTGCCCTCCGCGCGCCGGATCATGGTCAGCGCGGCAACCATGCCATGATCCGGCTTCCCACTAGCCGCTGCGGCTTCGATGGCTTTCACAATTACTCGCACGGCGATCTCGGGCACGAACAGTCGATCTATAAGTCGCTCACTGTCTCGCTTTATATCTGCAACGCTCGCGACGGCTTGCGTGGTCGCCAACGGTTCGAAATTCTTGATCAGCGACTGCAGCACGTTCAGCGTTGCGGATGATTGCTCGACGCAGTATGCAATGTCATGAAACACTGCTGCATAGAACCACGCGAGGTTGAGCGTCTCGCCGGCGTCCATCTGCTGCAGCTTTGGCAAGTCATCGTATCGCTGGCATGACTTCTTCCATAGCTCACGCATCAGGTTGGCCGTTCCAGGATCATTTAACAGGACGTAGCCCAGCCAGAACACGTTCAACACGTGTCGTGCGTGCCCACGCCACACCGGCGATACAGCGCGCCCGAGCAACTCCCATTTCGGCATAACCTGCCATAGCGCGAAAAGATCGTGCATCCCTCGCGTCGACAGGATTTCTTCCACAACGCCACCAGCTTGATCGACTTGATCGCCCTCCGTCCAGCGCCCATCGTATCGTTCGAGCATCGTGCTGACATCTCGCTTGAGAAACGCGTCGTCATTACATCGCGCCACTGCTTCCCGTAAGTAGTGATCGGGTCGGAGGCGTTGCGTTGTCTGCGCTAAACGCCGAAGCCGCCAGGCAACGTAGGCTGGATCGGCCGTGTGTTTGTCCCAGACATCGAAGAGGTCGTCCTCAAACGGTGTAATCTCTTTTAGCGATCCGCGTACGCTGTACGCGATAATCAGCGTGCGCCGCCGGTTGCCGCCTTTAGCGCGTTTCTCATCGTGTTGTTGTACCCTTTTGATGATGTCGCCTAAGCGAGGTCGGGTCTTCTGGCGACTGATGTCCGATTCTGAAGGATCCTTTCTCACGGGAAAGAAGACGTCCGCCAGAACAACGTCCACGTTCTCGAGGAGATCTTCGGTCAGGTCGTCCGGCGATGCAGCGTGCCGTAATTCCAACGGCGGATGCCCCACCATGCGGCTATCCCCCAGCGCTTTCTCGATATCCTGAAATTGCGGTAGTCGATCCTCGACGTACAGAATGCGCATCTACTCTCCCAAGTCGCGTGGCACGAATCCGGCGGGAACCGTGATGAGGAGTTTCGTTGTGTAACCGTGTTCGATATCGTTCTCGTCCGGTTCTGCCGGCGCCGAGACGATTGTACCGAATGCATCGAGTTTTATGCGCTCCGTGGCGGCATGGCGGCCTCTCGTGATCTGCTCCGCTGCAACGGTTAGCGGTTTAAAGTTGGTCACGAGGTGGAACTCAAGCATCGGCGTGGTAAGCGATGCCTCCTCGCGTTTAACGGTTATCCGCGCCTTGCGCTGTGGCATTCCGTCGCGCGCCGGCTCGGCCGCCCAATTGAGCAGCGCGCTCGTCAGCGCGCCCACATGCGTCAGCACTCGCGCCTGCGACACCGCGCTGGCGTCAATCTGAAGGTCGAGGTTCGTTAAATCTGCGCTCTGTTCACGCACGTCGTCCAGGATCGTCTGGACTTTCGCGTGAAACACTGACCCGAACGAGGTATCAAAGGCGCTTCCTGGATCAATCGCTCGCTCGAGTTCAATCAGCGTATTAGGGTCGCATGGCGTACCGCTCGCCAGGGTCGCGCAGACCTCTGTCAGGTAGCCCTCAAGCTGCGACCCGCTAATCGCCGCAAGGTCTGTGTAAGGAGCCAGGTCCTTAAGCGCCGCCAAAAATAGGCTGGCGCTTCCGAGTAATAAACTGCGTGTAACGTCGTCCTCCGGGTATTCGTAGTGTTCATTTAACAGGTACGGGAGGAGCCGGTGTGCACCACTGCGATCGCGCTCCTCCCTACTCCGATAAAGAGACTCCGCTACGATTGTCAGCGCCCAGCGGGCGTCGGCATGGCGCAGTGGCCGCGACAGCCGTAGAAGGAGATTTCGCGAGAACGTGAGATTTCCGGCGTCACTGATGCTGGCGTTCAAGTGTCGTAGGAGAAAGGGACCTTGCGAACCCCTACCCGTGAGCCGGACGGAATTGTCAATCTCGTCATTGTGAGGTCGCGATTGGCTGTCGCGAGAGAGGGCGGTCTGGCGTTCACGTGTTTGCTCGGCCTCGATGAGGTGCTCTGGCAACGCTAAGAAGAACGTTGTGATCGCCGTGTCGAGGCTCGTGATTCGTTTGATGTCAGCCACGTGTGAACGTTCAGCGGTGATCAACTGATCTATCAGGGCGCGCACCAGCTTTCTGATCGCCGGCTCACCGCTCAGGAGCGCGGCGTCGGCGAGCAACTGGAGAGCATAGTTCGTCTCACTCGCAATCTCCATTTCGATTGCATCCGCCACGAGGACCGTAGCGTCGTCGGCCGCGACGCGCTCCCAGTGACGCATCAACCACGACAGCACGGCGTAGCGATAGCGAGCAGCTTCACTTGCATAGGGTTCGTTCGACCAATTCTCTCGTTGCATTGCTTTCAATACGGCTCTTGGCGGCACGGCCATTTCCATCATTTCGCGGAAGCGCCAGATCGCGGTCGCCACTGTCGTGGCCGTTGCCACCGGGCTATCGACTCGATTAGCGATCACGAATGGCTCAGCAAAGTGAATCGCGTCATGCCTGCGGAAGTTCGCCGTATCAATTGGTACGGGGGCGAGGTCGGCGAGTCTGCTTGCCGTCCATGATGTGTCTGCGCCCGGATACAGGTCGGCGCGGCGTGTGATCTGCTGAAGGCGGTCACGCGTGCTGCAGAGATAGCATTGCGGTGCTGGATCTTCATGCATCCCCAGGCATCGCACAAAAAATTCAAAGACAAACGACGTGTCATGCGCACCGAGTGTTCTGAGTTCACGCCAGAAGCGATTGCGATGCTCCGAGAGCTTATTCAGTACAGCGAAGTATCTGATCCATTCGATAGCGGGCGCGGCATCTGAGGGGCGCTCACGTTCTGCCTCGACCGCGGACTCGAGAGCCGCGATGATGGTTTCGGCGGTTCGCGCGGACGTGATGGCATCGTCGAGAATGAGGAAACGCAGTTGCGTCGCTGGCGCACCCTTCGCCGCCGTCCTCGCGGCCGTCATCAGCTGGCGGCGAAGGGGCGTCGGCAATTGGTAGGCGCCTTCCTCGGTGAGAAACAGCGTTGTGTCGAGAATAAAGTACTGCTGCGCAACACCGCGCCGCGCGAGAATACTTTGTGCTCGCTCCCACACATAGTTGATCTGGCTGTGCAGAGGCATCAGCACGGCCGTGACGCCGTGGTGCAGCTCTCGTCCGCGTACCGATTCCCAACTTGGCCCGACGCGCGTCGCGGTGTCGTCGCAGAGGTCGGCTATCCACATGGCGAGCTGGTGTCCAACAGGGCCTTCCAAGACGCGTTGCACGTCGACCGTTAGGTCGGTATGACGACGTCCATAGACGTAGTGGCCGTAGACGACGCTTTGACCATCGCGCTCTAACGCTTCGGCCGGTTCACTGTTTGCCGTGGCAACATCTGAATATCGTCGCAGCAGCGCGTCGAAGCGGAATGGTTGAAGTGTACGCGGCTCGATCCAAAATGTATTGGCCCTCAACTCTTCATCGAGTACCGGCTCCGTGACGACTGATGGGCGTTGCGTCTCGAAGAGCGCGATCACGTCGAGCGGAGCCACAGGCGGTTCGACGCCTGCGTCGATCAGGCGCACCATTCCGACGGTGGCGAGAACGTCCCGTCCCTCTCGAGACAGGCGATCTGCAACCGTGTTTGTCCGATTGAGCGTGTCGAGTACGTCCTGGACGATGACAATGCCGCCGCCAAGCGTCACTGCGAATGAAGCCTCGCCGGCACCAAGTCCAATGTAGTGTCCGACGTCGGCTATCGATGGACGTTCGTCGAGAGGCCACCAACGATGCAGAGCGGTCGCAAGAAGCGCCGCAGGCGAGGTCAGCGCCGCGAGTGTTGACACGTCGTCAAGTCCGCGTCCTGTCGCGCGGAGTGCGCTTTCCAACCGCACGATAAGCCGCCGCGCGATCTCATCGACATACTCATCATTGGACAGAATACGAGAGGCCTCAAGGAAGTCATGAAGCCAGGTCTTCTCCCATGCCAAATGAAAAATGGGATTGCCCACAGCCAGGCGCCGTCGGCTCCACGCATTCGCTGACACTGCCATTGAGTCAAAGCCGCGACGGGCCAACTCTTCCAATGCTGCGTCAATGTCGACGGCGGTCCAGCTAGCCTTCCACCGTCCCGCGTCGTCGCGCTCGAAGGCGGGGTTTGCGCCGTTCAGGATGGCCGCTACATATCCTGGCGCCAGACCATACTGTGCGACGATTCCTTCCGAACTCGCCGGTGTGTGCAGCAATGTTAGCAGTGCGTGGCGTGCGTCGCTGTCAGCGACGCCGAAGAGATATTTCCGCTTGTCTACGTCGACACCAATCACGCACGAGTGCACATGCTGGTAATTGTCTAGGAATCGTCGCTGGGTCAGCTCGCCGTATGCTCGTTGCTGCCGCGAGAGTGACCGTGGTGCAGCATGGCGTGATAGGTGCGTCCGCTGACTATCGGCCTCAAGTTGGACAACCTCGTGTGCCAAACCGCTTGGCAATCCTGCAAGCAGTGCAGGGCGTGTTTGCAAGATACTTTCGAGGAAGTGCAAAACGGTTTCGAATTCGGCTGCACTCCAGTTCAGGCCCTCAAAGCTTAGGACTAGTCGTGCTCCCGCAGGAACACGTAAAGCGATCTCCCGAGCGATGCGCTCGCAACCTTTCTGCAGTGCGAGATGTTCCGCTTCGTTTAGGACACTCGTCAGGGGGACATACTCTCGCAATAGCACGCTGTGAACACCACGGTGAGTATCCGGTGCCGGGCGGCGCGCTGGCGGCTCGGTGTCCGGGAGCGCCAAGGGTGCAACGGCAGCATACAGAGGAAGCAGTAGCTGCAAATGCGTGCCTCGCATCTTCGGATTGGGCGCCGACGCCGCTGGCCGGTAGCCCAGGCCGTTCGGCATGCGACGCTGGCCACCCTCGTGGTACGCATAGCGCATTTCGATCTCGCCGGTGCGGATCGTGAGCGCGCCGCGATATTTCTGGACCAGCCGCAATATCCGCGCGAGAGCGTGTCGTTCGGTAATCCAACTTGTCGCTCGGTCTTTGCTGGTACCGATATCCTCAAAGGCAAATGCCACAACTTCTTCTGGCGAACCGTCGTAGTGGGCCACGTCCGTAAATGCGCTCATTAATGTCGACGCGATACCATCGCCGGCATCTGCCACGCATAACTCCAGAATGCCACCGGGGTTTTGCAGCAGCATGTCGGCTGCCCAGTCGCCGAATGTCGCAAGACACCACTGCCGAACCCGATCGTTTGCGACAGGTTCCACTACGCGGGCTCCGATTACTCCTTCTGTTCCTGCATGCTCCCATATATTCGTCGCTAGTTCGTGGCAGAAAACTCGCCACACCTCGTCCGACGCGAACAGTGGCGAATTCCGAAAACGTTCGTTCATCCGTTTTCGCCAGTCGATGATCGCCCCATCTGTAAGAAAACGGCTACAATCGGCGGCCGAGGCGACGCGAGTGAGACCGTTTACGATCGTTGGAACTTCTCGACCGGCATAATAATCAGCGTATTCGAGGGCGCGCGTATCGACACCACCGAAGAATGCGTGACCCGTCCGCGATGAGCGCGTTAGGAGCGATTCCGTACCAATGCCATCCGCGAAGCCGACGACGCGATAGAGCGCATCGGCATCTACATCGAGTGCGGCCGACGCTTTTCGTCGCGCACGCTCGCGTATCTGGCCGGGTGGCGGTAACGGCGACGAATTCTTGCCGACGAACTGAAGGTTGATCTCCGCGTCCTGATGCCGTGTCAACACGTGCGCGAGAAACGCGACGACGCTCACCCACTCGTAGAACGTCACAAACCTAACATTCGAGAGATCGAACTGAATACTCCGGAGGTTCGCGCGTTCGCCGGCGGCCCACAACTGTTCCGCGATGGACCAAAGCCATGGCGGACGCGTCGTTCCCTTCCCCTGCCAAAGAGGTGCCGACGCCCAGACCTCTACATCGTCCAACAGTTGACCTCGTCTCTCCGATCGGCGTTGGTGCCAGAAGCAGTGATCGCCTCAGGGAACGGTATCACCACGAAGGGTCGTGCGGTCTGATTTCGCTCTGAGAGAGCGTAGGTCGCCCTGCCGACAGCACCATGCGGGACACTACGTACCAATGGTCGGGGCGAATCGTCGTACGACGTTTCCGCAGGGCGCACCGCCGTCAACCAGCGGGCTTTGACACTCGATGTGCTGATCGCTAGTTTACCTCGCAACAAGGACTCGTCCCCGTTGTAGGAGTGACGGCAACGGGAGTTTCCCTACCTCGGCGTAGCCTCGAACCAAGAAGTCCGGGGAGCCAATCGACGTATCGCCCGGGGGGCGAACCTGCCCTCCGGCGTAGCGGCGAAAAGCGGATGGCGTTCGCATCCACGGTTGGTTGCCAGAAGGAGAGTCGACGATGGTAGCCGAGAGCTGCCGCGAAACTGCGTGATGCCGTGCGCCAGTTCATGTGCGTTTCGTCGGCGGTTGCGATGAAGCAGTGAAGCGCGTGAAGATTGTCCGTCGGCGTCGCCGTAAACCATCTGCCGATCGTTCCGGAGCCCGTTCTCGAAGCGCGTGTCGTGCCGCACGGTGGAGTGTCCGGCGCATTCTTCGGTCATCGTACGCCGAAAGACCTTAGCGAAAAATCCCACATCGCGCCGCTCCCGTCGTAGGCCGCGCGCGTCCATTGATCGCTGTCAAGTCGAAATCATGGGTTAGCTTTACGTGCAACTCAGCCCATGCATCATGAGGCAACCGAAGACACAGCACGTCGAGTTGTCACTCGCGAGCATTCGACCCGGAAGGTCGCCGGAACTCTCGGCGATGGCAACGCGACGACCGTGAAAGAAGCTCCTCCACGGGCGCGCGCCGGTCTACGCCCTGTCACTTTTGGAGGGGCGGGCAGCGCCGCGCGGCCAGCTTTACCCAACGTAAACTGTCATCCCGCTCGGCGGCGTGGCGTGATCGGCCTGTCCACGATGCTCATTGCCGCCCGACGGTGGCGGGTACTACGGCGGAACTCATGCGACAACGGCGCGAACGCGTGAAAGTGCAGGGCCGTCATTTGAAAGTGACGCATGCGCACTTTTTAGTGTGGCGCCGTCGGAAAAAAGTGAGCGCGCGGCGAGTGCAACTGTTCTCCAGCCGAGATTAAAGCGACCGGCGATCACTTTCGCTGTCTCAAGATGAGAAAAAAAGTGAGGCCCGAGCACTTTCACATGTGCAACGGGCACATGAAAGTGAAGTACGGGCATTTATCTCGCGGCGGAGCACGCGAGATCCGCGCGGCCCGGTTGGGTCGGCGGCGTGTTGGTGAGAATCACCCTCCCCTGCTCCACGGTCACGTAAACCGGCTCGCCGATCCTGAAGCCGTGCGCCGCGAGCCAACGGCCAGACATGCGCAGGTACGGAACGCGCGTCTCTTCCATCGTCGAGCTGCGAGGAACGAGGCGCATGGTCATCGTGAGGACGTGGGGCGAGCGCCACAGCCGCGGCTTGCGCTCGCCGTCCGCACGCCGCGTGGTGCGCCTCGACACGCGCACGCGGCGACGACGAGGACGCGCGAGCACAGGAAGTTGCTGGAGAGCGGCGGCGAGACGAGAGCGCATTTGCGACATGACCTCCTGAGTGATGGCCTAGAAAACTCGTTGATTCGGAGCTTCGTGTGGCCAGTAGTACGCCTCGACGATGCCAGGGATGATGCCGGCGAGTCGTTCCTTCTCGTTGCCGGCGCGTTCTTCAATCTCCAACTCGAGGAACTTCGTGACGGACTGTTTGGCTTCGCTGGCCAGAATCTCCAGCAGCTGGATGTGGAACAGCGGGAGGCGAACCGTGAGCTTCCGCGTTCGCAAACCGGGCGGGAGAATCATCGCCGCCTCGCGGCCGAGCGCTTTCTCGATGTCGTGGATCGGCCACTCGTACGAGACGTGGCTCGCGAGCTCGCGAAGCTCGATCATCGTCCTGCCGCCAAACATCCCGACGACGTTGATTTCCTCCGCGTCGATGGCTTCGCTCATCTGCGCACGAGTCCAGCCGAGCAGCTTCGCTGCCGCATCGGGCGTGACGCGATGTTCGTGATGTAGGAAGATGGCGCGAATGCGTTCCGCGACGTCGGGTGCAACCATGGTCCAACTCCTCTTGCTGTACCTCGTCAGAGTAACACGAAAATGTCCGGATCGCAAGCTGGAAGGCGGCGGTTGATGGTGCGAATACCGGAAGCGGAAGTGTTCGGCGCAAGGCTGAAGGAGCTACGCGAGCAGCGCGGCGAAACGGTCCGATCGCTCGCCGAATCCGTGGAGACATCGTTCACATACATCAGCGATCTGGAACATGGCCGTAAGGTGCCGAGCCTTTCGATGCTGCTGCGGCTCGCCGCAGCGCTGGACTGCAAGGTCACCGAGTTGGTGAAGGTGTTCAACACTCACGACCTCCGCACCCTCGCGAAGAAGCGCCGATAGCCACCCCGCTGTCGCAAGCGCACCAGCCTCCCAATAGCACTGCGACGCGGCCGACCGAAGACACACGAAAATGCACGGTATGAGAGTGCCTCCGCACTCTCATTAACACTCTCATTAGCGATCGAATCGGCCCTAGATCCCTCGGTTTTCAGCGACTTAGGAGAGGGGCCTCCGAGAGGAAGGAACCTAAAAGTATTAGAACGCCGGCCTGTCACGCCGGAGGTCGCGGGGTCCACGATGCGTCCGCATCGATGTCATCGTTCGCATCGACATCCGCATTGCGGATCGCGGTCGACGAACACGGCCAACAGCCGCTGCAGGAACTCGTCCTCGACCGGCAGCACCGCATGCTCCTGCGAGGCGAGCTTCCGCGACAAAGTCGACTTGCCCGCAGCCATCTTTCCGCAGAAGAAGAGCAGCTTGCCTTTCGCTGTGACATTCCCTGCCTTACCTGACGTGGAGCGG
>JBIOTX010000337.1:0-17568 GCA_044866315.1 Thermoanaerobaculia bacterium
GTTGATGGCGGTCGTGGTCTTGCCGACGCCGCCTTTCTGGTTCGCGAGCGAGACGATCTTGCCCATTACAAATGTTTCACGTGGAACATGAGGGTCACGAGGTAGTTCGACTCACCGCGAGGCAGCGCAACCGCACCGGCGCTCTCGAATCCATCGATGTCGGGAGTCTCCGGCGTGCCCTGAAAGAGCGCGACGCGCGCGCCGTCTTCCAGATGTCCCTTCAGCAGCGGGACCCACTCCTCCGGATTGCCGACGGCGCGTGAAGTGACCAGAGAAAACCGGAGATCGTGCGGGAGCCGCCCCAAAAGGCGCTGCAATCTATCACCGTAGACCACCGCGCTCAAGGCGCACTCGCGCACGACGTGCTTCAGAAAGGCCCACTTTTTCTGGTCTGCCTCGCAGAGATGAAAGCGCGCCTCGGGGGACACGATGGCCATGGGAATGGCCGGAAGGCCGCCGCCGGAGCCGAAGTCGAGGACGTTGCCGTGCGGCTTCAGGATGTCCGCGGCGGCGACGGCTTCGGCGATGTGGTCGTCCAGGTTGGCGACCGCTTCAGGACCGATCAGGTTGACCTTGGCGGTCCACTTGAGGAGCTCGGACTTGTAGAGCGCGAGCCGCGGATCCACTACGCCACTCGCTCGCGGCTGCCGCGCCGCAGATGCATGCGCAGGATGGCGATCGCCGCCGGCGTCACGCCGGGGATCCGCGACGCCTGCCCGAGCGACATCGGCCGCACCTTGGTCAGCTTCTCCACCATTTCCCGGGAGAGTCCCGGCAGCGCGTAGGTCATCTGCCGCGGGATGACCACGTCGTCGTCCTGCTGGGCCTTGGCCGCCTCGCGCTGCTGGCGCTCGATGTAGCCGGCGTAGCGGAGGCGGCTGACCACCCCTTCCCTCTCCTCCTCGGTCAGGACGCGGAACGCCTCCGCCACCTCGGGAAGCGCGTCCGTGGCGGCCGCGGCAAAGCGGTCGGCATCGAAGCTCGGGCGCTGGGTGAGCTTGGCGATGGTGGTCTGGGTGCTGATCTCTTGCTCGGCTTGGCGGAGCCAGGCGTTGGTCTCGCGGTCCGGGCGGAGCTCGGTCTCGGCCACTTCGGCCGCCCGGCGCATCCGCCCCACGCGGGCCTCGACGCGGCGCTGGCGCTCGTCGTCCAGGATGCCGAGGCGGGCGGCGATCGGGGACAGGCGCTCGTAGACCGAGTCGCAGCCGAGGAGCAGGCGGTGCTCGGCGCGGGAGGTAAACATCCGGTACGGCTCTTCGGTGCCGTGGGTGACCAGGTCGTCGATCATCACCGCGGCGTAGGCCTCGTCGCGGCGAAGAATTACCGGCTCGCCGCCGCGCACGGACTGGAGGGCGTTGATGCCGGCGAGGAGGCCCTGCGCGCCGGCCTCTTCGTAGCCGGAGGTGCCGTTGATCTGGCCGGCCAGGAAGAGGCCTTCCACACCGCGGACCTGCAGGGTGGCGTCGAGCTGCTCCGGGTTTACGAAGTCGTACTCGACGGCGTAGCCGTAGCGGGCGATCCTGGCCTGCTCGAAGCCGGGCAGGGAGCTCACCACTGCGTCCTGCACGTCGGGCGGGAGGGAGGTGGAGATGCCGTTCATGTACAGCCACGGATGAGACAGCCCTTCCGGCTCGACGAACACTTGGTGGCGCTCCTTCTCGGCGAAGCGGACCACCTTGTCCTCGATGGACGGACAGTAGCGGGGGCCGGCGGCGTGGATCTGGCCGGAGTACATCGGCGCGCGGTGGAGGTTGGCGCGGATGAGCTCGTGGGCGAACGCGCCGGTGTAGGTCAGCCAGCAGAGGACCTGCGGCTGCTCCAGGCGGTCGGTGAGGATCGAGAACGGGCGCGGGCGCTCGTCCCCCGGAGCCTCTTCGAGCTTCGAGAAGTCGACCGTGGTCTTGTCGACGCGCGGCGGGGTTCCGGTCTTGAGGCGGCCGAGGCGGAGGCCGAGCGCGCGCAGGGAGTCGGAGAGCGTCTCCGCGGACGGCTCGCCGAAGCGGCCGCCGACGGTCTTCACCTCGCCCGAATGCATGAGCGCGCGGAGGAACGTGCCGGTGGTGACGACCACGGCCTTGGAGAAGAGACGCGTGCCGTCACTCAGGATGACGCCGCGTCCGCCATCGATCAGGGAGGAGACTGCGCCTTCGATGATGGTGAGGTTCGGCTCAGCTTCGAGGATGTCGCGCACGGCCGCGGCGTAGAGGTCGCGGTCGCATTGCGCACGCGGTCCCTGGACGGCTGGCCCCTTGGAGCGATTGAGAACCTTGAACTGGATGCCGGCCCGGTCGGTGGCCTCCCCCATCAGCCCGCCGAGGGCGTCGATCTCCTTGACGAGGTTCCCTTTGGCGAGGCCGCCGATGGCGGGATTGCACGACATGCGGCCGATGGCGTCGCGGAGCATAGTGATCATGGCTATGCGGGCTCCGCCACGCGCGGCGATGCGCGCCGCTTCCGCGCCGGCGTGGCCGCCACCGATCACGATGATGTCGAATACCCCGTGCATGTTCCACGTGGAACAGGAGTTGAGCTTGGCGTCATCCCATGGGCTTGGGGAGCACGCCATGGAGGCCGGCGTGCACACGCGTGTAAATTGTGATTCGACGAGTGGATTTGATGTCTACACAAGTGGAATGGCCGATCCCACAAGTGGATTCATTGTTTCCACGCGTGTATTCGTTGCCCACACGCGTGGATTCTTCATCCACACCCGTCGAATCGATCTTTCCACGCGTGGAGTCAGGAAACCCTCGCGTGGAATCGCCCGGCCTACTTGCCGATGCAGAACTTGCCAAAGATCTCGGCCAGGACGTCCTCACGGGTGATGGCGCCCGTGAGCACCCCCAGCGCGTTCGAGGCCCGGTAGAGGTCGACGACGATCATCTGCTCGTCGAGCCCGCCCTCCAGCGACTCCAGCGCCGCCCTGAGGCCCGCCTCGCACTCCGCCACAGCCTGTCGCTGGCGCTCGTTGACGAGCGCCCCTTCCGGAGCGGCATAGCGCTCCCGGACAAGCTCATCTAAACGGGCCAGAAGCTCATCCATTCCCTGGTCCGTGACCGCGCTGATGGCGAGCGCACCGGGGGGCGCCGCGGCCACGTCCGCCTTCGTGTAGACGAGCAGGACGTCGCCGAGGGCGGCGAGCTCGCGCCGGTCCTCCTCCGTGAGGCCGGCCGAGGCGTCGACCAGGTACAGCACGATGTCCGCGCTCCGCGCCGCGTGGCGCGCGCGCTCGATGCCGATCCCTTCCACGACGTCGGCGCTCTCGCGCAGACCGGCGGTATCGGCGAGCACGACCGGCAGCCCGCCGATCTCGATGGTCTCGCGCACGATGTCGCGCGTCGTTCCCGGGATCGGCGTGACGATGGCCCGATCGCTGCCGACAAGGCGGTTGAGCAGCGTCGACTTGCCCGCGTTCGGGCGGCCGAGGATCACGGCCGACAGGCCGGTGATCGTGGAGCGCCCGCGGCGATAGGTCTCGCCCATCGCCACCACCTCCCGCAGCGCCTCCCCTACGTGCCCCCGTGCCCCCTCCCGCGAAATGAACTCGTACCCCTCCTCGGAGAAGTCGAGCGCGGCCTCCAGCCGCGAGATGACCTCGAGCAGGGTCTGCCGGATGGCCGCGGCCTTGCGGCTCAGCACTCCCTCCAGATTCGACAGCGACAGCTTCGCCTGCAGCGCGGTGCGGGCGTTGATCAGGTCCGCGATCGACTCCGCCTGCACGAGATCGAGCTTCCCGTTCAGCACCGCGCGCTCGGTGAACTCGCCCGGCTCCGCCATCCGCGCGCCGCGCGCCACGCAGGCGGCGATCACCTGCTCGACCAGCAGCGGGTTGCCGTGCAGCGTCAGCTCGACCAGGTCATTGCCGGTGAACGAGCCCGGGGCCTCGTAGCGGATGGCGATGCATTCGTCGACGCCGATGTGCACGAGCGTCGCGTGCCGCGCCTGCGGCACGCCGGCATTGGTGAGCGAAGAGAGGATGGCGCCGCTCTGCGGACCGTCGATCCGCACGATCGCCAGGGCGCTGCGTCCGACAGGCGTCGCCGGCGCGACGATCGTGTCGAACGCCAGCGGCGTCACGGCTCAGGCGCCGGTTGCGCGTCGCCCGGCATTTCCGCCGGACGCGGGATGATGGCCACGCGCTTGTAGAAGCCCTCCCCGCGCGACTCGGTGGTGACCTCCGCGTCGTCGTGCAGCGCGAGGTGCACGATGCGGCGTTCGATCGGGGTCATCGCCGGCAGCAGCTCCTCGCGGCCGCCGCGGCGCACGCGGTCCGCGACTTCCAGCGCGCGCTGGCGCAGCTCCTCGGTGCGCTTGCCCTTGAACTCCTCGCAATCGAGCTCGATGTCCTTCTCGACCTTGCGCCCGACCAGGGCCTTGTTGGCCAGCACCTGGATGGCGTCGAGCAGCTCGCCGTGACGATCGGTGAGACGCCGCCCGTCATTGCCGTACAGCCGGACGATGATCTGCTCGTCGTTCTCCTCGGTGCGCGCGACGACGTCCAGCCGGGAGAGCGACAGCGCGCTCTCGCACCACTCGCGCACCGAGCGCGCCGCGTCCGACTCCGGCCCCTGCTCGGGGATCTCGCCCATGAACTTCTCGAAGTCGCCGACCTCGAGATCGCTCTCGCGATGGCGGCGCGGTCCACGGCGTCCGCCGCCCCCGCGATCGTCGCGCGACCCGCGATCGTCACGCGATCCGCGACCGCCGCCTCCGCGGCCGCCAGGGCCTCCGCCGCGAGGTCCACGCTCGCGCGGCGGGCGCGGTCCGCGCGACTCGGCCACCGGCGCGGGAGGCGGAGGAGGCGGGGCCTCCTGATTCACGTCCGCCTCGATGACCACGCGTTTGACGCCGCCCAGGAAACCGCGCTTCTCGAGCAGCACGTGGTAGGTCAACTGCCAGCGCTCCACGCCGAGGGACGTGGCGGCGTGGGTGAGCGCCTCTTCGAGATTCTTTCCTTCGAAACGCTGGCTCATGTCGGTCGCGACTCTACGCTTCTTTCAGTTCCTCGGGATGTTGTTTCCACCACTTATTCATGATCATCTGTTGAATGATCGTCAATATGTTCTGCACCAGCCAGTAGAGCACCAGGCCGCTCGGGAAGTCCTTGAACAGGAATCCGAAGAAGAGGGGCATGGCCAGGAACATGCGGCGCTGCATGGGGTCGCCGGTGGCCGGGGTGATGTAGGTCTGCAGGAACATCGTCGCCGTCATCAGGATCGGCAGGACGTACGTCGGATCCTTCTCCGAGAGGTCCCTGATCCAGAGCGCCCACGGCGCGCCGCGCAGCTCGATCGCGCGCGAGAGCAGGTTGTAGAAGCCCCACAGGATCGGCAGCTGCAGCACCAGCGGCAGGCAGCCGGCCATGGGGTTGATGCCCTCCTTCTGGTAGAGCTGCATCATCTCCACGTTCATCTTCTGGCGCTGCTCGGCGTCGGTGCGGGACTTCTTGTACTTGGTCTTGATGGCCTCCATCTTCGGCTGCACCTTCTGCATCTTCTTCATCGAGACGATGCTCTTGTGCTGCAGCGGGTAGAGGACGATCTTGATGAGGATGGTCAGGACGATGATCGACCAGCCGTAGTTGTGGGTGAACTGGTTGATCCAGCTCAGGGCGATGAGGAAGAAGCGGGCGATGGCGCCGAACCAGCCGAACTGCAGGGCGGCGTCGAAGCCGTAGCCGTCGAGGAGCTTGGTCTCCTTCGGCCCGAAGAAGGCCTCGCCGGCGATCGCGCCGTCGGCCGGGGCGTTCACCGCCGCGTAGAGATCGACGCGCTTCTCCTTCGCCTTCGGCACCGGGAAGGCGTGGCGCCAGAGCACGCCCTCGAGGCTGCGCGCGGGGCGCAGCACGGTGAGGAAGTAGTTGTCCTCGATGCCGATGTACTCGACGGACGGGAAGGGCTGGACCTTGTCGCCCTTCTCGCGCCGGATCACTTTGAACTTGCCGTCGCGCTGGACCACGCCGTTGCCGGTGCTGACCACCTGCGTGTCCACTTCCTCCGGCCCCAGGGTGCGGATGCCGGGGCCGATGTCGAGGCGGTACGGCGTGGGCGGCCGGATGGCGACGGAGTAGTTGAAGAGATACGGCTGCTGGGTGAAGGTGAAGGTCTTGGTCGCCGACACGCGGCCGTCGGAGTAGCGATACTCGATCACGCGGTTGCCGCGGTCGTTGCGCTCCGTGACGGCGTAGAGGCTCTTGTTCAGACGGTCGTTGAGCTGCTGATTCTGGGTCTGGACGAAGAACGGATAGTCGTCGCGCCCGGGCTCGCGGGCCTTGACCAGGTCGACCGACTCCTCGCTGCGCTTGCGGCGGTAGTGCTTGAGCTTGAACGAGACCAGCTGCGCGCCGCGGTTCGAGAGCACGGCCCGGTAGTCGGGCATGTCGATGACGGTCTGCTGCACGCGGACCCCGGAGACCGGCGCCTGTGGAGCGGCGGGCTTCAGCCCGCCGTCAGCGGCGGCCGGGGCGACCGCGGGCGCGGTGCTGGTGACGGTCGTGGCGGTCGGCGTGGGCGAAGGCGGCGGCACGATCTTGCTCGTGCTCGTCGCCGCCGGCTTCGGCGGCTCCGGCCTTTTGCCCAGGTCGGGGAAGAGCTTCGGGGCCACGGCGGCCCAGAGCCATAAGAATGCGATCGAGATCAGGATCGCGATGAAAATGCGTTTTTCCATGTCAGGGGACGGGGTCCCAACCTCCAGGATTGAACGGGTGGCAGCGGCCGAGGCGTTTCATCCCCAGCCAGACGCCGCGAAGGACGCCGTATTTCTCGACGGCCTGCATCGTATACACGGAGCACGTCGGCTCAAAGCGGCACATCGGCGGGAGCAGCGGCGAGATGAAGCGCTTGTAGCAGCGGAGGAGGAACAGCGCCAGGGCGCGTGCCGGGTTCATCACTGCGATCGCTCACTGCTGACGCGCTCCAGGACCCGCGCGAGGTCGCGGCTGTAATCCTGGAACGTGGCGTCGGCGGCGTTCGGCTTCACATTCACGACGATGTCGAGCGCCGCCCCGTCGATCCCCAGCGGCTCGCGTTGCCGCCGGTAGACCTCCCGGGTCCAGCGCTTCAGACGATTGCGAACGTTGGCTTTTCCCAGCTTCTTGGTCGCGGTGATGCCGATCCGCGAGTAGGGCAGATCGTTCGCGGCGAAGAACAGGACCGAGTAGCGGGAAAAGAGTTTTCGGCCCGTGTCATAGACCCTGGTGAACTCGCGTCGTTTCGCCAGTTTCTTCTCTTTCGGCAGAGCCTCGGACCGTTGGGCTTCCACCGGAATGCCGCGTTAGACCGCGAGGCGCTTGCGGCCCTTGCGGCGACGGCGGGAGAGGACGGCCTGGCCGTCCTTGGTCCGCATCCGGACCAGGAAGCCGTGCGTGCGCTTGCGACGGCGGTTGTTCGGTTGAAAAGTACGCTTCGATGCCATTTTGCCTAACCCTCTGAAAAGAAAGCGGGGAGTATAGACGCGCGGTCGGATGTGGTCAAACCGGGCGCGCCGGTCGTGCCCGCAAACGCCCTTGTGCAAGAGGCTTATTCCGCGACTTTTTTCACCCTTTCCCACCCCATATCGCTGTGCTAGACTCCGTCGCCCGGTCAGAGTCCAGAATTTCCACAACTGTGGAAAAGCTGTGGATTCACAAGGAGATAGGCCGCATCACCCCCAATGAATGCCTGGACCCAAGTACTCGCGCGAATCGAGCAAGTCGTTGATCGTGCGGAGTACGACACCTGGCTCGGTCCGACCCGGTTTCTGGGGCAAAAAGCAGACACGATCGACATCGCCGTCCCCTCCCAGCGGTACGTCGACGAGATCCGGGAGCGCTTCGGGGCCCAGATCCGCGGCTTTCTGAACGAGATCTCCGCCGAGCGGGTCCAGGTCCACTTCGTGGTCGACACGGCGGTCAAGGACGACCTGCCGATCACCATGCCCCCGGCCAAGGACGAGCTCCCCACGGCCGTCTTCAACCCGCGCTACCGCTTCGAGAGCTTCGTCATCGGCAGCTCCAACCAGCTCGCCTACGCCGCCTCGAAGTCGATCGCCGAGAACCCCAGCGGCTCGTTCAACCCACTCTTCATCTACGGCGGCGCCGGCCTGGGCAAGACTCACCTGATCCAGGCCATCGGTCACCAGGTCCGGGAGCTGCGGCCGCAGCTCAAGGTCGCCTACATGTCGGCCGACTCGTTCGTGACCGAGCTCATCACCTCGATCCGCTACGACCGGATGCAGTCCTTCCGCGACCGCTACCGCTCCGTCGACGCCCTCCTCCTCGACGACATCCAGTTCATCGCCGGCAAGGAGCGGACGCAGGAGGAGTTCTTCCACACCTTCAACGCCCTCTACGAGGCCCAGAAGCAGATCGTGTTCACCTCCGATCGCCCGCCGAAGGAGATCCCCACCCTCGAGGAGCGCCTCCGCTCGCGATTCGAGTGGGGCCTGACCGCGGACATTCAGCCGCCCGACCTGGAGACGAAGGTGGCCATCCTGCGCAAGAAGGCCGAGGAGAAGAAGGTCGACCTGCCGAACGAGGTGGCGTACTTCATCGCCGAGCGCGTGCGCTCGAACATCCGCGAGCTCGAAGGGCACCTCAATCGCGTCGCCGCCTTCGCGTCGCTCACCGGCAACTCGGTGAATATCGATCTGGCCAAGGAGGCGCTGAAGGACGTTCTCTCGAAGGAGAACAAGCCCATCACGCCCTCGGAGATCCTGCGCGTCGTCGCCGCGCACTACGGGCTGAAGACGTCCGACATCAAGCAGAAGAGCAACGCTCAGACCATCGCCTTCCCGCGGCAGGTGGCGATGTATCTCTGCAAGGAGCTGACGGATCTCTCCTATCCGGAGATCGGCAAGCTGTTCGCCGACAAGCACCACTCGACGGTCATGTACTCGGTCCAGCAGATCAAGAAGAAGATCGACAACGACCAGCAGTTCGCCCGGACGGTCGAAGGTCTGGCGAAGCAGTTCCGATGAGATCTCCGCAGCTCCTGCGGAAAGCACGGATGAAAAGATGCGGATGATTTCGCCTCGGATCGAAAGGTCCGCGAAACTGCGGAAAATGGCCGAAATCTCCGCTGTTTTCCCGCAGATGAACTCGCAGGCTCACACGGGCAGGACTGATATACTTTCGAACACTTTGCACCACTGCAGGCGGATATCCACACCGCCTACTACTACCACTACAAGAGATAAAGACTCGGTTTGAAGGAAGAGACCAAATGGAGCTGACCGTCGGAAAAGCTGACCTTCAGAAGGAATTGCAGCTTTGCCAGGGAGTGGTCGAGAAGCGCTCGACGATTCCGATCCTGTCGAACGTGCTGCTGAAGGCTGCCGACGGAAGACTCCAGATCGCCGCGACCGATCTCGACGTCACCATCCTCAGCTCGTGCTCCGCGCGCATCACCACTCCGGGCGGCGTGACCATCGAAGCCAAGCGCCTCTTCGACATCATCCGCTCGATGCCGGATGACGACGTGCACATGACGTTGCAGGAAAACAACTCGATGCTCATCGAGTCCGGCACGGCGAAGTTTCGTCTCCTCGGCCTGCCTGCCGAGGATTACCCGACCCTGCCGACGGTGAACGTGAGCGAGGGCTATGCGATCCCGCTCGACGAGCTCAAGACCATGGTGGCGAAGGTGAAGTTCGCCATCACCCACGAGGAAACGCGCTTCCAGCTCAACGGCGCGCTGCTCAAGGTGCAGCCGAACAAGATGGAGATGGTGGCCACCGACGGCCACCGCATGGCCCTGATCAACTTTCCGGCCTCGATCACCGGCGGGAAGGGCAAGAAGGGATCCGATCTCACCATTCTCATTCCGCGCAAGGCCCTCGACGAGATCCTGCGCCTGGAGGCCAACGGCGGCGACGAAGGCAACGTGCGCTTCGGCGTCTCCGAGAACCAGCTCTTCTTCGAGGCCGGCGATCGCCGTCTCCTCGCGCGCATGATCGACGTCAACTTCCCGAACTACATGGAGGTGATCTCGCGCGATAACGATCGCAAGGTCCTCGTGGACCGCGAGCGCCTGCTGTCGACCATCAAGCGCATCTCCCTCGTCGCGAATGAGCGCACGCGCGCCGTGCGCTTCGACTTCGCCCCCGGCAAGCTCACCGTCTCCTCGACGAACCCCGAGCTCGGCGACGCCCGCGAGACCGTGCCCATCGACTACGCCGGCCAGCCGTTCTTCGTGGGCCTGAACGCCGCGTACGTGATGGACTTCCTCAGCGCCACGGACACCCAGAGCGTCTCCCTCGACCTCAAGGACGAGAACAGCCAGTGCATCGGCCGTCCGGCGTCTGCGGCCGAGGATCTGCCGTATGACTATTTGTACGTGGTGATGCCGATGCGTTTGGCGTGATCCTCAATCACCTCGCCACCCAATCCTTCCGCAACCTCTCGGGTGCGGAGACCGAGTTTCACCCCCAGACCAACATCCTGGTCGGCCGCAACGGCCAGGGAAAGACGAACCTCCTCGAGGCGATCTACTTCCTCGCCACGACCAAGTCCTTCCGCACCGCGCGCGTGGCGAGCATGTTCCGCTTCGGATCGAACAGCGTCTTCGTGAGCGGCGCGCTGCAGCGGGAGGGCGTGCAGAAAACCCTCTCCGTCGGCCTGGAGACGGGGGAGGGCAGGCGCCGGGTGCTGATGATCAACGGCGAGAAGGTTCCCCTGCCGGCGTACCTGAACGCCATGAGCGTGTTCGCCTACTCGTCGGCGCGGCTGGAGATCATCCGCGGCACGCCGGAGGAGCGGCGGCGCTTCCTGGACCGCGGGATCGCCTCGGTCAACCCGGCCTACCTCGAGCAGCTCACGCGCTACGGGCGCGTCCTGAAGCAGCGCAACGCGCTCCTGGCGGACATTGCCGCGAATCGCCAGTCCGCCGGCTCCCTCGAGGCCTGGGACGACGAGCTGGGCGCCTCCTCGGCCATGGTCTGGCGCGCGCGCCACGCCTATGCCGCGGACCTCTCCGCGGGGTTCGCGGAGATCGTCCGCCGGCATGGCTACCACGTGGCCAACGTGACCATGGCCTACAAGCCCAACGACGCGGAGGTCGACCGGCGGGAGGAGATCCGCGCCCGGATGACCCTCAGCGGCCCGCAGCGCGACGTGATCGAGTTTCTGGTCGACGGGCGTCCCGCCGCGGACGTGCTCTCGGGCGGCGAGCAGAAGATGATCGTGCTGTTCCTCAAGTTCGCGAAACTGGAGCTGTTCCGCCGCCGCCACGACGACGCGCCGATCTTTCTCCTAGACGACGTGGATGCCGAGCTCGACCTGGAGATCCTGCAGGATTTGTTGACGAAATTGCCCGTTTCCACACAGGTCTTCGCCACCTCCGCCAAGGAGGTTTTTCTACAGGCTTTGGAGGCTGGTCCGCACCGCCGCCTAACGCTTGAAAACGGACGAGTTACGGCCTCGCGGGATTTCTCCTGAAAAGGGCCCTTGGAGGCAATTTTCCGGCGCCATTTCGGCGTTATCAGCCGCAGTGAAATCCCTCGCGAACTCGGCCGCCGTGACGGCGCCCGCTCACACCGCGTAAAACTCGGCGAAAGCAGCAACCATCGATGGCAGAAAACTACACAGCAGAAGACATCAAAGTCCTCAAAGGGCTGGATGCGGTGCGCAAGCGCCCGGGCATGTACATCGGCGACACCGATGACGTCAGCGGCCTGCACCACATGGTCTACGAGGTCGTCGACAACGCCATCGACGAGGCCCTGGCCGGCTACGCCGACAAGGTCCAGGTGACGATCCACCTCGACAACTCCGTGACCGTCGAGGACAACGGGCGCGGCATCCCGGTCGACATCCACAAGGAAGAAGGGCGCTCGGCGGCGGAGGTCATCATGACCGAGCTGCACGCCGGCGGAAAGTTCGACAACAACTCCTACAAGGTCTCCGGCGGCCTGCACGGCGTCGGCGTGTCGGTGGTCAACTTCCTCTCCGAGTGGCTGGAGCTGGAGATCCATCGCGACGGGAACGTGTGGCGCCAGCGCTACGAGCGCGGCCTGCCCGTGGCGGTTCTGGAGAAGGGCGAGAAGACCACCAAGCGCGGCACGCGCGTGACGTTCAAGGCCGACGTGGAGATCTTCTCCGTGACGGAGATGAACTACGAGACGCTCTCGCAGCGCCTGCGCGAGCTGGCCTTCCTCAACTCCGGAATCCTCATCGCCATCCGCGACGAGCGGAGCGAGAAGCACCACGAGTTCAAGTACGAGGGCGGGATCGTCTCCTTCGTCCAGGACCTGAACAAGAACAAGACCCCGCTCCACGACACGCCGATCTTCATCAAGGACGAGAAGGACGGCGAGGGCGTCGAGATCGCCCTGCAGTGGAACGACGGCTACTCCGAGAACATCTACACGTTCACGAACACGATCAAGAACATCGACGGCGGCACGCACCTGGTCGGGTTCAAGGGCGCGCTCACGCGCACGGTGAACAAGTACGTCGTCGACACGGGCGTCCTGGAGAAGCTCAAGCTCTCGCTCGAGGGCGACGACATCCGCGAGGGTCTCACCGCGATCATCTCCGTCAAGATCCGCGATCCGAAGTTCTCTTCGCAGACCAAGGACAAGCTGGTCTCCTCGCACGTGAAGACCTGGGTCGAGCAGATCGTCAACGAGCGCCTCGCCGAGTATCTCGAGGAGAACCCGCGCGAGGCCAAGCGCATCACCGAGAAGATCATCGACGCCGCCCGCGGCCGCGAGGCCGCGCGCAAGGCACGTGAGCTGACCCGCCGCAAGGGCGCGCTCGACTCCGCGTCGCTCCCCGGCAAGCTCGCCGACTGCTCGGAGCGCGATCCCGCGCTCTGCGAGATCTACTTCGTCGAGGGCGACTCCGCAGGCGGCTCGGCCAAGCAGGGCCGCGACCGCCGCTTCCAGGCCATCCTCCCGCTCAAGGGCAAGATCCTGAACGTCGAGAAGGCCCGCCTGGACAAGATGCTCTCCTCCGAGGAGATCCGCCTGATGATCACGGCCCTGGGCACGGGCATCGGCGCGGACGACTTCGACGTGGCCAAGCTCCGCTACCACCGGATCATCATCATGACCGACGCCGACGTCGACGGATCGCACATCCGCACGCTGATCCTGACGTTTTTCTTCCGGCACATGCAGGAAGTGATCAAGCGCGGTCACCTCTACATCGCCCAGCCGCCGCTGTTCAAGGTGACCCAGGGCAAGAAGGACGCGTACCTCAAGGACGAGAGCGAGAAGTCGCGGTTCCTCATGGGCCGCATCGCCGAGTCGGTGGAGATCACCCCGGAGGGCGGAATCCCCATCCGCGGCGAGGCCCTGATCAACATGCTCCAGCGCATGGAGGAGTACCGCAGCCACGCCAGGAAGGTCGCCTCGCGCGGCATTCCCCGCGAGGCCCTGGACATCCTCGCCCGCGAGCACTTCGTCGAGCGCATCGCGTTCGGCGATCCCGACAAGCTGACGGCGGTCGAACAGGCCCTCACCCGGGCCGGCTTCGCCCAGGTGCGCACGATGACCAACGAGGTCACCGAGACGCCGGAGATCCACTTCCAGACCGGCAACAACGGCACCGGCAAGAGGATCATCCTGAACACGGAGCTCCTCGGCTCGTACGAGTTCCGGCAGATGGCCAAGGCTTACGACCACCTCTCGCCGTTCGGCCTCTGGCCGTACACGGTGAAGCACGGCGAGGAGACGACGGTCTACACGAACGTCGACGACCTCGTCGACCAGATCTACAAGCTCGCCGAGAAGGGGCTGACCATCCAGCGCTACAAAGGCCTCGGCGAGATGAACCCGGATCAGCTCTGGGAGACGACGATGAATCCCGCGACCCGGCGCCTCCTGCAGGTGACCATCGAGGACGCCGTCGGCGCCGAGGAGCTGTTCACGATCCTCATGGGTGACCAGGTGGAGCCGCGGCGCGTCTTCATTCAGGACAACGCCCTGGACGTGAAGAATCTCGACATTTAATCATCGCGTTTAATTACGTGCCCTAAAGCATGGCAGATATCGATACCCCTAATCCGAACGAGCAGCGCTTCCCCGTCAACATCGAAGACGAGATGCGCCGGTCGTACCTCGACTACGCGATGTCCGTCATCATCGGACGCGCGCTGCCCGACGTCCGCGACGGCCTCAAGCCCGTCCACCGCCGGATCCTCTACGGCATGTACGAGCAGGGGAACACGGCCGGCAAGGCGTACAAGAAGTCGGCCCGCATCGTCGGCGACGTGATGGGCAAGTTCCATCCGCACGGCGACAGCGCGATCTACGACACGGTCGTGCGCATGGCCCAGGACTTCTCGATGCGTTATCGGCTGGTCGACGGGCAGGGGAACTTCGGCTCGATCGACGGCGACAACCCGGCGGCCATGCGCTACACCGAGGTGCGCCTGACGAAGCTCGCCGAAGAGCTGATGCGGGACGACATCGACAAGGAGACCGTCGACTGGGTCCCCAACTACGACGGCTCGCTCTCCGAGCCCTCGGTACTCCCGGCCAAGTTCCCGAACCTCCTGGTCAACGGCTCCTCGGGCATCGCCGTGGGCATGGCCACGAACATCCCGCCACACAACCTCGGCGAAGTGATCGACGCCTGTCTCCTGATGATCGACCAGCCGAATGCGACCTGGAAGGAGCTGATGACCGTCCTTCCCGGTCCGGACTTCCCGACCGCCGGCTACATCCACGGCATCGAGGGCATCCGCCAGGCCTACTCCACCGGCCGCGGCATCATTCAGGTGCGCGCCAAGGCGGGCATCGAGACCATGAAGAAGGGCGACCGCCAGCAGATCGTCGTGACGGAAGTGCCGTACATGACGAACAAGGCGCGCCTCCTGGAGAAGATCCGCGACCTCGTGCTGGAGAAGCGCATCGAGGGCATCTCCGACCTGCGCGACGAGTCCGACCGCGACGGCATCCGCATCGTCGTGGAGCTCAAGCGCGACGCCATCCCCGAGATCGTGCTGAACCACCTGTATCGCAACACCCAGATGCAGACGACGTTCGGCATCATCTTCCTGGCCATCGTCAACAACAAGCCGGAGGTCATGGACCTCCCGACGATCCTCCGGCACTTCATCGAGCACCGCAAGGAGATCGTCGTCCGCCGCACGCGCTTCGAGCTGCGGAAGGCGGAAGAGCGCGCTCACGTCCTCGAGGGCCTGGTCAAGGCCCTGGACGTGCTCGACGGGATCATCACCCTCATCCGCGGCAGCCGCACGCCGGACGACGCCAAGCAGGGCCTGATCTCGAACTGGGACTTCAGCGCCATCCAGGCCCAGGCCATCCTGGACATGCGCCTGCAGCGCCTGACGGGCCTGGAGCGCGAGAAGCTCGTGGCCGAGTACAAGGACGTCCTGGCCACGATCGAGCGCCTCAAGGCCATCCTGGGCTCGGAGAAGCTGGTCCTGGAGATCATCGCCAGGGAGCTGCGGGAGATCAAAGAAGCCTACGGCGACGAGCGCCGCACCGAGATCATCCCGGACACGAACGAGATCTCCATCGAGGACCTCCTCGCCGACGAGGACATGGTCATCACCGTCTCGCGCGGCGGCTACATCAAGCGCTCCCCGCTGTCGGGGTACCGGTCCCAGCGCCGCGGCGGCAAGGGCCGCATCGGCATGCAGACCAAGGAAGAGGACATCGTCGAGCACCTCTTCGTGGCCTCGACCCACGCCTACGTGCTGGTCTTCACCGACCGCGGCCGCCTGTACTGGCTGAAGGTGCACGCCATCCCGGAGGTCGCGGCCAACGCGCGCGGCAAGGCCATCGTGAACCTCCTCCCGATCGAGCAGGGGGAGAACGTCCGGGCCCTGCTGACCACGCGCGACTTCACCGAGGGCAAGTACGTGGTCATGGCCACGCGCGGGGGCAAGATCAAGAAGACCGAGCTGGAGGCGTTCTCGAACGTCCGGGCCAGCGGCATCATCGCCATCGACATCCTCGAGGGCGACGACCTGTACGCCGTGCGCCTGTCCGACGGCAACGCCGACGTCTTCGTCGGCACCGCCACCGGCCGGGCCATCCGCTTCCACGAGTCCGAGGTCCGGCCGATGGGCCGCGGCGCCGCCGGCGTCCGGGCCATCTCCCTCCGGGAGGACGATCACGTGGTGGAGATGGACGTCCTGCCCGCGGGAGCCGTAACCGAGGGTGAGGAAGCGGAAGTGGAGACCGAAGCGGATGAGAGCCTCGAGAACGTCGAGATGACCGGGGATACCCGCGGGTACATCTTCACCGTCACCGAGAAGGGCTTCGGCAAGCGTACGCCGGTCTCCGCGTACCCGACCAAGCACCGCGGCGGCTACGGCGTGATCGACATCAAGACCACCGAGCGCAACGGCCACGTGGCCGGCATCGCGCACGTTTATGACGAGGATCAGGTCCTGCTCATCACCGAGCAGGGCATGATCATCCGCGTTCCGGTCGATTCGATCCGGTCGATCGGGCGCAATACCCAGGGTGTGCGGGTCATCAATCTCGAGGACGCCGATACCGTCGTCGCGGCGGTCAAGGTCGTCGAGAAGGAGCAGGGGGATGAGAACGGAGGCGACGAATCGCCAGCCCTGGACGAGCCAGAACAGCCCGTCCACTGATCAACGCAAATTGCGGAGGCGGAGAGGTCGTTCCGCCGCGTACAATTCGAAGGACATGGTCCGTCCCTCGCGGGACCGCCTCAACCTTCTCGCGCGCGATCTCCTCGACGCGCTCTCGCGCTCGCGCGCGGTGGTCCTGCTCAAGGACCGCGAGGTCGTGCGCCAGGCCATCGCCCACGCCCTCACCGACGAGCTGCGCCGGGAGGAAGAGCGCGAGGACAGCGCCCGCCGCCGCCTGGCCACCATGCGCCCTGCGCCCAAGGCCGGCACGCCCGAGTGGGAAGAGCTCTTCCGGAAGTTCGTCGAGGAGGAGTATCTGCGCGAGGGCCTGGATACGTAGGCGCAAAGGCGCAGAGGCTCAAAGGCTCAGAGTTGTTGCGGGTCAGGCTCGGCGCCTGTGAGCCTTTGCGCCTCTACGCCTTCGTCGTCCTCTTCCTCGCCGATCATCCGGCGCAGGCGCTGGGCCTTCATCCGCTCGAAGATCCCGCCGGAGTGCCCGGCCGGGATCCAGCTGTTGCCGGCACACTTCGGGCAGCGCCCTCGAAAGGCGATGTTCTTCCCGCAGTCGGGACAGATGATGACCAGCGAGTGCGAGAGCTCGAATTTCTGCTCTCCCTCGGCGTCCAGACTGTTCAGGAATGCTGCGAGATTACCGAAGCTCTCGTCCAGGGGCATTGCTACTCCGGACGGCTAATTTTGCACGGGACGTGCCGGGTCAGATCCGCATGACGTCGAACTGCTCGTGGTGCAAGGACTCGTCCGGCTTGAACACCAGGTGGATCCCCAGAGTGCGCTCGACCTCCTCGAAGATCGGATCGCCGGTGTGGAGCGTCCCGTAGACGATCGGGTTCACCCGCACGATCACGTCCTGCCCCTCGTGGAAGTCGCGGAGCTTCATCAGCTCGCGCCAGACCTCCAGGGCGATGGTCGTGTTCGACTTGATCCGCCCGCTGCCGCCGCAGTAGGGGCAGGCCTGGGTCAGCGAGCGCTCCAGGCTCTGGCGCACGCGCTT
>JBIOTX010000338.1:0-3080 GCA_044866315.1 Thermoanaerobaculia bacterium
ACGCCCTGCCACGTGCCGAGGACGAGCCTGCCGCCGCGGTACGGCCAAGTCAGCGACGGGCCGATCAGCATCGACAGAAAGTGCGCGTCGGAGTTCCCCTCGCCGTGTCGGAAGCTCACCTTCGGCACGGCCGCGCGCAGCGCCTTCACCAGGTCCGCCGGCACGTCCGGGTCGGCGTTCTCGTTGACCGAGATCGCGCAGGTCGTGTGCGGGACGACGATCGTGCAGACGCCGTCGCCTCCGCCGAGCTCGCCGAGCGCGGCGTTCACTTCGGCGGTGATGATCAGGATCTGCTCGCGCTCGCTGGTGCGGACGCGGAAGGTCGTCTCCTTCATGGCTCGCTTCCTACCATATAATTCTGGTTACACGTTCCAGGCCCCATGCCATTCTTCTGCATCCACTGTAAGTCGGAGATCGACTCTGCCTACAAGGCCTGCCCGTTCTGCGGGGAGGCGATCACCGACTTCCTCCGCCGCTACCTGGAGACGCCCATCGACGGCAAGTACCAGATCCTGGCGCGGCTGGGCGTGGGCGGGATGGGCGAGGTCTACAAGGTCCTGCACATCCACCTGAACGCGATCCGGGTGATCAAGCTGATGCGCTCGAACATCTCGAGCGATCCCGGCGCGCACGAGCGCTTCCTGCGCGAGGCACGCCTGGCCACGCGCATCAATCACCCGAACGTCGGCACCCTGTTCGACTTCTCCACCCTCGACGACGGCTCCCGGTACATGGTCTGGGAGTACATCGAGGGCATCAACCTGCACCAGCTCATCGACGAGCGCGGGCCGCTCTCGCCGAGCTATGCCGCGACGCTGGCCGTTCAGGCCCTGCACGGCCTCGACGCCATCCATCGCGCCGGCATCGTCCACCGCGACGTGAGCCCGGAGAACCTGATGATCGCCCGCGACGACTCCGGAGAGGAGCGCGTCAAGATCATCGACCTCGGCATCGCCAAGGGCTGGGACGCCGAGGATGCGAAGACCAAGACCGGGATGTTCGTCGGCAAGTGGAAGTACTGCTCGCCCGAGCACCTGGGCATGCTGCAACCCGGCGAGCGTATCGACGGCCGCGCGGACATCTACTCCTTCGGCATCGTGCTGTACGAGATGCTCACCGGCGTCCCGCCGTTCCAAGCGGATACGCCGCACGCGTACCTGATGATGCATGCCTCCGAGCGCCCGCGGCCGCTGCACGTGGTCAACCCCGGCATTACCGCGCCGCCGGAGCTCGAGGCTCTCATCCTCCGGGCGCTGGAGAAGGACCGCAACAAGCGCTACCAGACAGCCAGAGAGTTCGCCCACGCGCTGGAGCGCATCCTCCCGTCGCTTCCCGAGGCCCCCGGCGCGCCTCCGCCGCTTCCGACGACGGCCGAGGTCACCCACGAGGCGACCAAGGTTGCCCCGCGCGTCATCGATTACGAGGCGCCGACCGTCGTCTCCACCATCGCCGGCGACGCGCCCACCGTGCAGACCCAGACCCCGGTCGCCCAGCGCACCCTCGATCGCGTCGCGACGTCCGAGCTGCCGATCAAACGCGCGCCTTACGCCGCGACCGCCGCGATCTTCCTCGCGGTGCTCGTGGCGGCGGGATGGTTCTTCTGGCGCCAGGACAAGCCGCTGCCTCCGACGGAGCGGCCCGCGAGCACCACTCAGTCTGCCTCCATTACGCCGGTCGTGCCGGCGCCGACACCGGCGCCTGTGCCTGCGCCGAGCCCGGCGGCGCCCGCCCCGGGCCGTCTGGCGATCAACGCCTTCCCCTGGGCGAACGTCGAGGCGGTGCGCAACCTCGACAACAACCAGCCCGTGACCATGCCGTCGCCGGTGGTCACCCCCGCGCCGCTCGACCTCCCGCCCGGCCGCTACGAAGTCACGCTCTCGAACCCGAACTACCCCCGCCCGATCACGCGCACCATCGCCGTGACCTCGGGCGCCGACGAGACCTTGAACGTCCACTTCACCGATCCGCGCACGGCCGCGCTGCCCGACTTCGGAGCCGGGCAATGAAGCGCCTCGCCCTCATCCTTCTCGTGGCCACGTCCGCGTTCGCCACGGACAAGTGGGCGGACAACTACAAGAAGGGTGTAGCTGCGGTGAACGGCCGCAACTATCGTCTCGCCGCGGACCTGCTGCAGAAGGCCATCGCCGAGAAGCCGACCGAGGCGCTCTCGGTGCGCTCCGGCCGGGAGATTCTCACCTCCTACGTCCCGCACTTCTTCCTCGGCATCGCCAAGTACAACCTCGGCGACGTCGACGGCGCGCTGCGGGAGTGGCGCACGTCCGAGGAGCAGGGAGCGGTCGCCCGGACCGAGTACTACGCGAACATGAAGAACTGGGTGGCCCGGGCCCAGACCGAGAAGGTGCGCCTGGCCGAGAACGCCGCGGCGGGCCCGAAGAAGGCCGCCGACACCGCGATCAGCAAGGCCATGCTGGCCAAGAGCGACGCCTTCTCCCAGGGCGGCGAGCGGACGGAGAGCTATCGGAGCGGACAGCGCAAGCTGACCGAGGCCCGGAGCCAGTTCGAGAAAGCAGACACGGACGCCGCGGCGTACCGGGCCGCGGAGACGAAGGCCGGCGAGGCCACGGCGCTCTTCAATGTCGCGTCCGAGGAGGGGAAGAAGATCCGCGCTGCCCAGGCGGCGCGGCCGCCGAAGAAGCAGGAGCCGGAGGTGGTCGTCGAGTACGCGGATCTCGAGGTGGTGAAACCGCAGACGGAGACCGTGGCGCCGCCGCCCAAAGTGGAGCCGAAGGTGGAGCCCACCCCGCAGCCGCCGCCGGTCGCCGAAAAGAAGCCCTCAGTGATTCCGGCACCGGTGCCGACGCCCGTCGCTCCCACGCCTGTCGCTCCCGGCCCGTCGCCCGAGCTGCGCGCCGCCTATCGCGCCTTCGCCGCCGGCGATCTGGCCGGCTCCGAACAGCTCCTCACCCGTCTCCTCCGCCAGCGCGCCACCGGGGAGGCCTACCTCCTCCGCGGCTGCGCGCGCTACACCCGGGCCATGCTCTCGCGCACGCCGGACGCGCTCCTCGCCTCCGCGGCGGCGGACTTCAGGGCCGCGCTGGCGCAGAACCGCGCGTTGCGCC
>JBIOTX010000339.1:0-7612 GCA_044866315.1 Thermoanaerobaculia bacterium
TACGCTCGGGATGACACACGTGGGGACATGACATCCGTCATGTCCCCGCCCCTCCATGTGAATAGAATCGGAGCCCGAAGGAGGGACCGCGGATGTTCGGACGCGTGGGCGGGGAGCGGATCGTCGCCCTCGGCTGGGGCGCGCTCTTCACGGCCGTTCTGGCGGCGCTGATCGTCGTCGGCTCGCGCAATCTCCAGCACTTCGATGCCGCGCTCGTCGGCTACACCTTCGCCGTGCTCTTCGCCACGTTCGCCATCGTCTACCGCTACGCGATGTGGCTGCAGCGTCCGCCGACGCGGCGCTACTGGGTCCGCGGCTGGCAGGTGTTCTTCAGCCCGCGTCACTTTGCCCGCAACGTCCGGAACTGGTTCGCCCGGGTCACGGCCGACTTCGCCCTGAACCGCTTCATCTTCAAGCGCGACCACGCGCGCGGCCTGGCGCACTGGCTGATCATGTGGGGGTGCCTCTTGGCCTTCGCCATCACCTTCCCGCTGGTCTTCGGCTGGATCCACTTCGAGACCCTGCCCGGCGACGTGGAGTCCTACCGCACGTTCGTCTTCGGCTTCGCCACGACGTCCTTCAAGATCCACTCGGCCGTGGCCTTCTTCATCTTTCACGGCTTGGTCTGGTCGTCATTCATGGTCATCGCCGGGGTGATGCTGGCCTTGCGCCGGCGCATGCGCGACCACGGCGCGGCGGCGCTGCAGCGGTTCGCCGAGGACTTTTTGCCGCTGATTCTGCTCTTCGCCATCAGCGTCACCGGCCTGCTCCTCACCGCGAGCTACACCTGGATGCAGGGCTACGGCTACGACTTCCTGGCCCTGCTGCACGCCATCACGGTCATCTTCACGCTGCTCTATCTGCCGTTCGGGAAGTTCTTCCACATCTTCCAGCGGCCGGCGCAGCTCGGGGTCAGCTTCTACAAGGACGTGGCCGCGCGCGAGGGTATGGCCCGCTGCCGCCGCTGCGAGGCGGAGTACGCGCCGCAGCTGCAGATCGAGGACCTGATCGAGGTCGAGCGCGCCCTCGGCTATCGCTACGAGACCGATGTCCCCGGCGTCGAGCACTACCAGCGGGTCTGTCCGGCCTGCCGGCGCTCGATGCTGGCCATCGCACAGGGACGCATTTGGAGCCATGGCCACACTTCCTAAAGAACAGGACGTCCTCGTCGACGCGTGGGGACCGCATCTCAACCGCATGGAGGGCGTCCGCGCCGACACCGGCGTGGAGCCCGAGAAGATCGTCCCCACGCACTGCTGCTTCTGCGGCCAGCAGTGCGGAATCAACCTTCGGGTCCGGGACAACCTCGTCATCGGCTTCGAGCCGCGCTACGACTTCCCCTTCAACAAGGGGATGCTCTGCCCGAAAGGCGTGAAGCGCTACCTGCAGGGCGGCCATCCCGACCGCCTCACCACCGCCGTGGTGCGCGACCCGAACGCGGACGCCGGCTTCTCGCCGATCGCCTACGACGCCGCGATCGCCCGCGTGGCCGCCGAGATCGAGCGCATCCAGTCGACGTACGGCCCGAACGCCTTCGGCGTGCTCTCCGGCGCGAGCCTGACCTCGGAGAAAGCCTACCTGATGGGCAAATTCGCCCGAGTGTGCCTGAAGACGAAGTACATCGACTACAACGGCCGGCTGTGCATGGTCAGCGCCGGGGCGGCCAACAAGAAGGCCTTCGGCGTCGACCGCAGCGCCAATCCGTGGGACGACATCCTCAACGCGGAGGTCGTGCTCATCGCCGGATCGAACACGGCGGAGTGCTCGCCGATCACGACCAACTACGTCTGGCAGGCGCGCGAGAACGGCGGGAAGGTGATCGTGGTCGACCCGCGCATCAGCCCCATCGCCCGCACCGCCGACGTCTTCCTGCCCGTCAAGCCCGGACGCGACGTGGCCCTGTTCAACGGCATCCTCCACCTGATGATCGAGAACGACTGGCTCGATCACGAGTTCATCGAGAATCACACCGTCGGCTTCGATGCCGTGGCCGAGCACGTGCAGCAGTGGACGCCGCGCCGCACGGCCGAGGTGACGGGGATCGCCGAGAAGTCGATCCGCGCGGCGGCGGAGCTGTGGGGGACGGCCAAGACCAGCTTCCTCATGCACGCGCGCGGGATCGAGCATCACTCCCACGGCGTCGAGAACTGCCTCTCCACGATCAACATCGTCCTGGCCTCGGGCCGCATCGGAAAGCCGTGCTGCGCGTACGGCACGGTGGTGGGGCAGGGGAACGGGCAGGGCGGGCGGGAGCACGGCCAGAAGGCCGATCAGCTTCCCGGCTGGCGCGACATCATGAATCCCGCGCACCGCGAGTACGTGGCGGGCGTGTGGGGGGTGAGGCCGGAGGAGCTGCCGGAGGCCGGCGTCGACTGCTACGAGATGATGCGCAAGATCGATGCGGGGGAGATCAAGGGCCTGCTGTCGATCTGCTTCAACCCGAAGGTCTCGTTGCCCGACAACAACTTCGTCACCCGGGCGCTGGAGAAGCTCGAGTTCTTCGCCGTCATCGACTTCTTCCTCAGCGAGACCGCCCAGCACGCGGACGTGGTCCTTCCCGGCTCGCTGCACGAGGAGGACGAGGGTGTGGTCTGCCAGGTCGAGGGCCGGGTCATCAAGATCAACAAGGCCGTCGATCCTCCCGGCGACGCGAAACAGGACTGGCGGATCATCCAGGACATCGCCGCCGCCCTCGACCGTCCGCACGGCTTCACCTTCGAGAGCCCGCGCCAGATCTTCGACGAGCTGCGCCTGGCCTCGAAGGGCGGCGTTGCCGACTACTACGGCATCACCTACGAGAAGATCGAAGAGCAGAACGGGGTCTTCTGGCCCTGCCCGAGCGAGGATCATCCCGGCACCCCGCGGCTCTTCGAGCGAGGATCGTGGAACTCGGTCGCCAAGGGCGCGGGCCCGTTCTTCTTCCCCGACGGCAAGGCCCGCTTCAACGTCGCCGCGTACCGGCCGCCGGCCGAGGACGTCGACGAGGAGTACCCGGTCATCCTCACCACCGGGCGCGTGGTCAGCCAGTTCCTCTCCGGCACGCAGACCCGGCGCATCGGCCCCCTCGTTGATCAGTACCCCGAGCCGCGCGTCGAGATCCATCCGCGGCTGGCCGAGAAGTACGGAATCGCCGACGGCGACCCCACGACCGTCGAGTCGCGCCGCGGGACGCTGACCCTGCGCGCGCAGGTCGTCACCACCATTCGTCCGGACACGGTGTTCATCCCGTACCACTGGCCCGGCCGGCAGTCGGCGAACCAGCTCACCATCGCCGCCCAGGATCCGGTGTCGAAGATCCCCGAGTACAAGGTCTGCGCGGTGAGGGTGCGCAAGGCATGAACATGGAGTTCTTCCTCGACCCGAACCGCTGCATCGGCTGTCAGTCCTGCGTCGCCGCGTGCAGCGAGTGCGACACGCACCGCGGGCACTCGATGATCCACCTCCAGTACGTCGACCGGCCGATCTCCGTACAGACCGTCCCGGTGGTGTGCATGCACTGCGACTCGCCGACGTGCGCCGAGGTCTGCCCGGCGGATGCGATCAAACGGACGGGCGACGGGGTGGTGCAGACCGCGCGCAAGCCGCGCTGCATCGCCTGCAACAACTGCGTCTACGCCTGCCCCTTCGGCGTGCCGAAGATGATGACCGAGTACTCGCTGATGATGAAGTGCGACCTGTGCTACGACCGCACCTCGGTCGGTCTCAAGCCCATGTGCGCCAGCGTCTGCCCCTCCGGCGCGCTCTACTTCGGCACGCGCGAGGAGATCGAGCACCTCCGCCCGCGCTCCCAGCCCGTCAACACCTTCCAGTTCGGGCAGCAGACCATCACCACCAAGGTGAACATGATGGTGCCCCGCGACGCCGCCGTGCCGCACGTGGACGTGCTCTCGGCGATGAACGACGCCCCCGTGGGCCTCGAGGACCCATTCGAGAACGTATGAATCCGACGCGCACCACTCCCGATCAGCTCTCCGTTCCGCCGGACGGCCGCGCCTACCACGACCAGCCGCAGTGGCGAAACGACTTCCCCATCGACTGGCCGCAGGACGAGTTCGTGGCCCGCCGCGACTTCACCAAGTTCCTGGTGCTCACCAGCTTCGCCTTCGCCGTGGGCCAGCTCTGGATCGCCTTCGAGAACTTCTTCCGCAGGCGCCGAGGGGAGCTGCCGGTGATGCGCATCGCCGGCGCGGACGAGATCCCCATCGGCGGCTCGCGGGTCTTCCGCTATCCCGGGGAGCACGACATCTGCATCGTCGTGCGCACCGGCACCCAGCAGTTCTTCGCCTACAACCAGAAGTGTACGCACCTCAGCTGCGCGGTCGTGCCCGACGTGGCCCACGGGCGCTTCCACTGCCCCTGCCACAACGGCCTGTTCGAGTTGCGCACGGGCATCCCCATCGCCGGTCCGCCGCGGCGGCCGCTCGAGCGCATCCTGCTCCAGATCCGCGAGGGCGACCTGTACGCCATCGGGCGGGAGGTGCGGGCGTGAGAGAGCGGGCCTTCTCGCGGCAGCAGAAGATGACCATCGTCTTCGGCATCCTGGCGATCGTCCTGATGATCGTAGTGCTCCAGCTCTGGCTGCTGACCGCGACCATGAACGCCTTCCTGGCCGGCCAGGAGCGAGTGATCGTCCCCGCCGCGATCGCGAGCATGGTCTGCTTCGCCCTCAACGCCGGGCTGCTCTGGTACATCTACCGGATGGAGCGAAGGTAGGCGGCGGCCCGTGAGCGCGGTCGCGCAACTGCATCCCGCCTACTTCGCGCTGGTGATGGCCACCGGCATCCTCGCCGTGGCCTGCCAGCTCCTCGGCATCCCGATCCTGCCGCGCGTGCTGTTCGGCATCAACGTCACCGCGTACGCGGTGTTGTGGGGGCTCACCCTGCTGCGCATCACCCGCCATCCGCGAGCCTTCTTCGCCGACTTCTCCAGCCATCAGCGCGGGCCGGGCTTCTTCACCACCGTCGCCGCGACGTCCGTGGTCGGCGTGCAGCTCGTCGTCCAGGAGGGCCTGGTCGGGCCGGCGCGGGCGCTCTGGTGGCTCGCGTTCGCGCTCTGGCTCCTGCTGACGTATGCCATCTTCGCCGCGATCACCACCAAGGCGGACAAGCCCAGCCTCGCCGACGGCATCAACGGCGGCTGGCTCACCGCGGTCGTGGCCACGCAGTCGGTGGTCGTCCTCGGGACCATGGCCGCGCCGCGGATCGGCTCGCCGGAGCTGGTGATGCTCGGCCTGGTCTCGCTCTGGCTCGCCGGCGGGATGCTCTACATCTGGATGATCTCCCTCATCTTCTATCGCTACACCTTCTTCCGCCTCCTGCCGTCGGACCTGATGCCGCCGTACTGGATCAACATGGGGGCCATGGCGATCTCTACGCTCGCCGGCGCGCTGCTGATCCGCGTCGCCGGCAGCTCGCCGCTGCTCGGCGCCCTGCTTCCGTTCCTCAAGGGCTTCACCCTCCTCTACTGGGCCACGGCCACCTGGTGGATTCCGATGCTGCTCGTCCTCGGCGTCTGGCGCTATGTCCTCCGCAAGGTGCCGCTGACGTACGACCCGCTGTACTGGGGCATGGTCTTCCCCCTGGCCATGTACACGACGGCGACCTGGCGCCTGGCCGAGGCGCTGGACGCGCCGTACCTCATGCCCATCTCCCGGGTCATGATCGTGGCCGCGCTGGCCGCATGGCTGCTGACCTTCCTCGGGCTGATCCTGCAGTGGACCCGCCCTTCGCATGATTTCGGTCATATGACGCTGCGTCCTCGCTCGTCAGAATCTCCAGACAAAGGAAAGGAGATTCACCATGACCACTCTTGAACTGACCGGCCGGACCGTGGGCGAGCTCGCCGCGGAGATGCCCGTCTCCATCCGCGTCTTCGAAGCCTGGAAGATCGACTACTGCTGCGGCGGGCGCACCCCGCTGGCGGACGCCTGCGCCATCGCCGGCAGGACCATCGACGACTTCATCGCCGAGCTGGAGAAATCGGTCGCCGTTCCCGACGGCGTCGGCCGCGACTGGGCGGGGGAGACGCTCACCGGCATCACCCGGCACCTCTGCGCCACCTACCACGTCTACACGCGCCAGGAGCTGGAGACGCTCATCCCCCTGGCCGAGAAGGTCCAGGGCGTGCACGGCGAGCGCCGGCTCGAGCTGGCGAAAGTCGTTGCCCTCGTCCACGAGCTGAGCGGCGACATGCTCCCGCACATGCTCAAGGAGGAGCAGGTACTCTTCCCCTATGTCGAGCAGCTCGAGAGCGTCAGCGGAACGGGCCGGCCCGCGCCGACGCCGTTCTTCGGCACGGTCAGGAATTCCGTGCGGATGATGATGCTCGAGCACGACCGCGTCGGCGAGCTCCTGGCCGATCTCCGCGCCGTCACCGAGTCCTACGCCCTGCCCGAAGGCGCCTGCTTCAGCTACCGCGAGCTGTATCGCCGGCTCGAGGAGTTCGAGCGCAAGACCCACGAGCACGTGCACATCGAGAACAACGTCTACTTCCCGCGGGCCGTGGCCCTCGAGGAGCAGATCGGCAACGCGGCGCAGTTCGGCGACGCCTGCGGCACCAACTGCTGCGGAGGGCACTAGTCCTCGACGAAGCGATAGCTGGCGTGGGAGTCGTAGTCGATGCCGTGCTTCTTCTTCAGCTCCTGGATGTAGGCCAGCGTCCGCTTCGTGTGGGGGCTGGCCACACCATCGCCTAACGGCTCGTTCGTGTGCAAGAGGATCTCCTCGAGACAGCTGCTCAGCGACATGCGCTTGTGCTCGGCCAGGTCGTAGAGCAGCGCCGCGAGGCGCTTCTCCAGGCGCACCGGCACGTCCACGCGCTCGATCTTGAGCGGCTCGCCGGCGCCGAGGAGGGGATGGCCGAAGCAGAGGAAATTGCCGTACGCATCGCGGACCAGGTAATCGCGGAGAAAGTACTCCCGATCCTCGATCGGCTCGACGATCTCGACCCCGTTCGCGCGATGGAACCGGTACAGCTCGTCGGCGTCGCCGACGACAAAGTACACCGTGCGCCCATCCGGCTGCGGTGTCCCCTTCTGCAGAAAGATCTCCACGCGATCCAGAAAGATCCCCGCGAACGTCGGCGGCTCGCCGAAGGTGAACCCGAGGCGGAAGCCGAGCTTGTTGGTGTAAAAGTCGACCGCCTCGGTGATGTCGCGGACCACTAGGCCGGCGTGGTGCTGCTCGCATTCGACTTTCGGGGGTGGGGTGGGGGTCATGGGGTGCTCCTCTGGTGCATGTTTACTACGTCTCGTAGAAGAGTCGGAATTGCCGAATGTCCGAGGTACCATGCTACCCATGAATGGCGAAGTGCTCGAAGTGCTCAAGGAGATCCGGGACGAGGCGAAGCAGACGAACGTCCGGCTGGAGCAGACCAATATCCGTCTCGCATCCCTCGAAGGTCGCGTCGATTTCCTCGAGAAGCGGACCTCGAGCGGCTTCGCGAACCTCAGCGAGCGCCTCGAGGCTCTTGCGCGCCAGCAGGCTGAGAGCGAGATCCGCCTCGCCACGGAAGTCGTCTCCCTCGCCGACGTGACCCGCGACGTGCGCGATCTCTTCGCCCGCAAGCTCGACGATCACCACATGGTCCTCAATCACGAGGAGCGCCTCCGCAC
>JBIOTX010000340.1:0-7708 GCA_044866315.1 Thermoanaerobaculia bacterium
TGAGTTGATCCCCCCGATCCCGGCGCCCAAGCCGTAGACATGGTCCTCCGATTGCGGATGGCCTGCGCCGCAGCCATTCCCTCATCAGTTGGGCCTGGCGGACACACTCGTCCTCACGTTTCCCGACCGGTAGGGAAACAGACCTCGCTATCACTCCTAAAGGCGACGGGGGCCGGCCCTCCGATTTTCGCCTCGACGCCCGGATAACCGGGCCGGGGCTACAGGAGGGCTATGCCCATGCGTTTCGCACGATCTCTTGCTCTCGTCCTGCTCCTTTCCCTGGTTCCGGTTATTCCCGCGACGGCAGCGCCGCGCGAGAGCGACTCGCCGGTCATCGATCGAGCGGTCACTCGCGTGATCCGGGCGATGAAGAAGGTGTTTGCGCTGGTGACGATGGGGGATGAGCTGATCCCTCCGATCCCGGCGCCGAAGCCGTAGGTCACGAGGAGCGGCGGGCCTTTCCACCTGCCGCTCATCACTCCGTCTCCTCGTCGGGTGGGCGCGCAAACAGAAGCACCGGGTTGCTCGTGAGCTCCGTCAGAAATCTCCGAACCGCTTCTATCAGGCCGGGCGATAAAAGGCCGCTGTTCTCCTGTTCTCGGAGATAGGCGAGCGCCTCGATCGCATTCTGCGTCATGCCGGCATCGGCGAAGGTGCGCACGAGCTCCGCGCAGGTGTCGCTTACGTTTTCGCCCCGCTCGAAGCGGATGCGCAGGATGTCCAGGGAACAGACCGCGGCTTCGGAGTTGATGCCGAGCCGGAGGAATTCTGCGCGTGTCTTATACAGCTCCGAGATCGCCTCGTTCACCCGGCCGGAATCCGCCAGCGACAGGGCGTAGGTCCAGCGGATGCGCGGACGCTCGATTTTCGTGCCGAGTCGCTCGAAGTGGGCGAGAGCGCGGGCGTCAAGATCACGCGCCGTGTCATGTTTACCGAGCGCTCGCGCACAGCCGGCGGAATTGTGCAGACAGATTGCAAGAGTGTGGATGTCCCCACGCTGTTCCGCTTCTTCTGCGGTCGCGGCGAAGATCGCCAGCGCTTCACGGTGCTGCTTGCGCGCGAACAGGATCGCTGCCTCGGTCATGCGGGCGAAGGTGAAGTACTGCGGATCGTCGTGATCGAGGAACACCGGCTCACATTCCCTGGCCACGGCGAGCGCGCGGTCGAACTCCTGCAGTTCCTTCCACACGGTCGCCTCGACGAGCCGGGCTTTCGCCTGATCGTGGGCAAGACCTCCGATTTCCCCGTAGATCTGCTGGGACAGTTGCGCTTCCTTCAGCGCGCCGCGGAGATCGCCGGTGAGCCAGAGCGCGTTTGCATACTCCTTCCGCGCCAGTCCGCGGAGCGCGACCTTCGCCACCCGGTCGGGAGCCTCGACGGCATCGACGTACGCGATCACCACGCTCACGCGCTCGAGCGCCGTGCGCGGGTGCTGAAAGTGGTCGCGATGGACCTGTTCCAGGACCGCTTTGAGCGTCCCGTACCCCCGCATCTCCGGCAGGGCATTCAGCGCCTCCCGCCAGAGCGCGACCGGTGTGGCGAGCAGCGTCGCCGCATTGCGGCGTCCCTCTTTCTCCTCCTCGCGCAGCCATCCCTGAACGAAGGCGAGAAAGGCTGCGGTCTCCGTGTCCGTCGACGTTTTCACGCCTGGCGCTTCCTCCGGCCGCGTGCGGACGCTGGCCCGCGGTGGGGCTCCGGCTGCTGCTGCATGACGTCGCTGGCGAATCGGCGGAGCGCGTTGCCGACGTGCGCCATGTCCTCCGCGGGAAGAACGGCCGATTCATCGAGGAACGCGGCAATGGCCGCCGCATCACCGCGGCGTACCTGATGCGGGAGGAGCGATGCGACGGCGATCTCCCGCACGCGATCCGCGAGCGCGGTCAGCGTGTCCGCGACCTGCACCAGGGCGGCGACGTCGATCGCACCGGACATCGTCAACGCCCGCGTGGCGCCGCCGGCGATGGGCACCTCCGTCAGTTCGAGCGCGGCGACGATCTTCTCGAAGGTGTCGAAGGTCACGTTCTCGCCGGCCTCGAAGGCGGCCAGCTGCCGCCGGCTCACGCCCGCTCTCTCGGCGGCATGCTGCTGCGTCCAGCCCTTCTGCAGCCGCGCATTCCTTACGAACAGGCCTGTCGCTCGACTCATGACCTGGTACCCCCTTGAACGCGACGCGATACGTCCGTAGGGCAGTATAGCTGTTTTGATCCACTTGCCGCACGTGTGTAACATGCCGCATCATGGGTTGGGGACCTGGATTCTGAGTGACTTCGGCCGCGAGACCGCCGTGGAGCCGGCGGACAGCACCATTCCGGGAGACGCTTCTCCAGCAGTACCTCGACCGCAACGGCATCCCTTCGGCCCGCGTGGAGAGCGAGGCTCGCATCAGTCGCCAGCAGATGACGCGCTGGCGGCTCGGGCGGTCCGACATCCGCCGGAAACACATGGTGCGCATCCTGGGCGCGATTCGGAACATCACCGGAACCGAAGTTCGGATGGAAGAGATTTTCGACCTCGATCCCAGGAATCCCGAGAACTGGACCGATTGAGGCGCGGGCTTTCTGCTCCAGTTGCCGGTTCATTGTCCGGTGGGCGTGCACTCGCAGTAGGGGTGACGCCATGAAGAAAATCCCTACCCGGATGACGAGAGGGCGATGGTTGGGTTCGGCCGGAGAGCCGACGCTGTGCCACAGCTTGTGAGGTAGCTGTGTGACGAGCCGTGGCCGTCGGAGTGAGAGTGCCCGTGGGCCTACGACTTCGTCAGATCCGCTTCGGAGAGCTGCCAACCCTCGCCGAACCCGTGCGGGAGAATAGGAGACCGCCTGCTGTCTGTCTACGCGCCGCAAATGTGACGTGACATTGGTGCGTCGTCATTACCGCGTCGTCTCCGACCCCGCAGGCGCGAGCGCGCCAGACTCTCGGTTCACGTCCAGGCCGCCTCGTCGACGGTATCGAACGCCGCCACGCTCTCGAGAAGACGTTTCTCGTCCACTTTCGACCAACGTCCGATGAAATGGTCCAGCGCGTCCCCACGATTGCCTTGGAGGCTGCAGGGTCCAGGAGACCGGCACTGCGGCGCATGAAGAGGAGCGCGGCCTCGTTCAGGGAGATGTGCTCGCGCCGGGCGAGATCCCTGATCCGGCACGCCAGTTCTTTGTCGAATCCCTGCACTGAGAGTTGATCCATGATGTCCGTCGTCAAGTGTTAGGTAGCCGGTTGCTCGACGATACTGTAAAGTAACTCTCCGACGAGCCGCTCGAGTTCTGGCAAAAGCTGAACGACCTCTGGTGGAGTCTTGCCGTAGTGAGTGATGATGCTACGGATCTCGTAACAGTCCGTGAAGAACTTGTCCGCTCGCTTGTCATCGAATGTTGTCTGCGACAAATGTGCTGCTACGAGTGCGCGCGTTTTTTGACCGATGGATTGAAAGCGCATCCATTTCAACGCGCCGAGGATCGAAACGCGCTCTCCTGGTTCGAGCTCCGCTTCGTTGGTCTCAGCAATGAGTCTTTCGACGTGAGTCGATGCCTTCGATGGGCGGGCAGTGTAATCGGAAAGCGCTTCGACGATGGTGACGAGTGTTAAGAAACGCGCCCGTACCGATGATTCAAAATGCAGAGAGTTGAAGAGTTCAAGCGCGAGAGTTTCTTTTTCCGCCAGTAAGAGATTACGTTCGAGCACGTGCGATAGAACCTGAAGAAATCTGGGGCCGGATTTTCCTACTGTCGCCGAAGCTGAAAAACTCGCAAAAACTCTCTCGATCGTGTCATCGTAGACTGTAAGTCCATGAACATCACTCCTCAGCTCGGCTCGCTGCTCTTCGCGAAAACGATCCTTCAAAGCCTGACCTATTACACCGATTGGCGTATTTCTGCCGATGTCGACACCGAATCGAAGCTTTGCAGCGGTGTAAAGTAGTGCTGCTCTTGCTGCCTCACCCGCCGCTAAGGCTGCAGACTCGGTCGTGAAATCTAGCGAATTGATAATCAGGGCGTGTGACTCTCGAATAGGCTTCTCGCCTACCGACTTGAGCACGTACGGACCGCCAGCCAGTAGCGATGCAGGAATATCGACCACCGGTTCTTCTATCTCGATATTCGTATCCGTGGGTAGATAGAACCGGAGCCGGAATCGATATGGTATTCCGAGATTGTATTCACCTTGGCCATCCACATGCCTGCCGAACTCCTACGTCGCCTAGTCCGCGTAGCTCGCAGACCGATACTTCTCTTCCCTGCTGTGCGACGGAACATACCGTGTTACCTTGTCGTAGCGAGGCCGTTATCTTCCGGAGGTTCTGCAGCGTAGCCGGGGCGAGGAACAGGGTTCGTTGCGCGAAAGCAGGATGGTTGCACGCGGCCCCTCACCCGGAGATGGGGGGCTACCGCGTCGTCTCCGACCCTGTCGGCGCGAGCACCTCGGCGGTGTAGTACCGGCCCTCGGCCGAGGCCAGGAACACGTACGACGGCGCGATCTCGGCCGGCTGCGCCGGCCTCCCCCAGTGCGTGTCCCGCCCGAAGGCGGCGACGTGGCCGCGGCCGAAGGTGGCCGGGATCAGGGGGGTCCAGACCGGGCCGGGGGCGACGCAGTTCACGCGGATGCCTTTCGGGGCCAGGCTCTCGGCGAGGGAGCGGGTGAAGTTGTGGATGGCGCCCTTGGTCGCGGCGTAGTCGATGAGGTGTTTGTTGCCTTTGAGGGCGGTCACGGAGCCGGTGTTGAGGATGACGGCGCCTTTCTTCAGGTGCGGCAGCGCGGCCTGGACGATGAAGAAGTAGCCGAAGATGTTCGTGCGGAAGGTGCCCAGGAGCTGCTCCTCGGTGATGTCGAGGATGGAGCTCTGCTCCTTCTGGTAGGCGGCGTTGTTGACTACGATGTCGAGGCGTCCGAAGGTCTTGACGGCGCGCTGGACGAAGCGCTTGCAGGCGGAGCGCTTCTGGACGTCGAAGCGCTGGACGAGGCAGCGCCGTCCGGCCTTCTCGACCCAGCGCCGCGTCTCCTCGGCGTCCGCTTCCTCTTTCTCGGACAGGTAGCCGATGGCCACGTCCGCGCCCTCGCGGGCGAAGGCGATGGCGACCGCGCGGCCGATGCCGCTGTCGCCGCCGGTGATGATCGCCGCCAGTCCCTCGAGCTTGCCGCTGCCGCGGTAGCTCTTCTCGCCGTGATCGGCCTTGGGGCGCATCTTGCGCTCGACGCCGGGCATTTTCTGCAGCCGCGTGGCGGGGGACGGTTTCTTTCCCTTCTTCGGATCGCGCGATGCCATTCAGTGCTCTCCCGGCGTCGGCGCCTGGACCAGCTCGTCGCCGGTGTCGCGCGCCGGACGGCGCTCGCCGAGGTGACGGTGGATCTCGCGGCGGTAGGCGTCGAAGAGATGGGGTTGCGGGCCCGCGCCGGGGTCGAATCCGACGGTGTCCCTGGCCAGCGGAAAGGCGGCGGTGTAGCTGTTCTCGATCCAGCGCTCGGTCGGCCGGTCGTTCGGGTTCTGTTCGCGGAAGGCCTGGGCATCGAGGGTGGCGCGGAAGCGAAGCTCATCGATGAGTTTCTGTTCGCTCATGTCCGAAACGGGGGTGCACGCGGCGCGCCGTATGCACTGCATACGGGCATGAAGAGGCACAGAAATTCTCTCGCAGTCGCGCTCGCCATGATCCTCGCGATCGGTTGCGGGTCGGGGGGTATGGGCGGCGGCGATTTCAATCTCATTTCCATCGAAGAAGAGTGGCAGCTCGGGCAGCAACTGTCGCAGGACGTCGCCCGGCAGGTCCGCTTCAACAACGATCCGGCGCTGAACGCCTACGTCCGCAACCTGGGCCAGCGCATCGTCAGCCGGGCCCCGGCGCCGTTCAGTCAGCTGCCGTGGCAGTTCCACGTCGTGCAGGACCCGGCCATCAACGCGTTCGCGATTCCCGGCGGGCACGTCTACGTGAACACCGGACTCATCGCCAACGCGAACAACGCGTCGGAGCTCGCGGGCGTGATGGCTCACGAGATCAGCCACGTGGTGGCCCGGCACTCGACCGAGCAGCTGACCCGTCAGTACGGGCTCTCGCTCCTGGCCGGCCTGGTCCTCGGGCAGAACCCGGGGCAGCTGCAGGAGATCGCCGCGCAGATCGTGGCCGGCGGCGCGCTGGCGCGGTTCAGCCGCGACGCGGAGCGCGAGGCCGACACGATCGGCATGCGCCTGATGTACGACGCGGGCTACGACCCGCACGGCATGGCCTCCATGTTCCGAACGCTGTTGGAGCAGTCGCAGCGGAACCCGAGCCGCATCGAGCAGTTCTTCTCGACGCACCCGACGACCGCGGAGCGCGTCCGCGACGCCGAGGCGCGCGCGGCGCAGTTCCCGGCCCAGGCGAACCTGATCAAGGACGATCCGGAGTTCCAGGAGCTTCGCCGCTCGGGACGGCTGACGGCGTAGACCGCTCTTCCTCGTCCGCGCGGTCCATCGGCGCGTCGACCACGTAGTCGGCCGACGCGCCGTCGTAGGCGTGCGGGGTCCGCTGGACGAGGAGCTTTCGCAGAAGCGGCGGCGTGACGAACGTCGTCAGCATGACCATCAGGGCCACGGCGCTGTACAGGCCGCCGCTGATCAGCTTCGACGACAGCCCGATCGTGGCGAAGATCAGACCGACTTCGCCACGCGGAATCATCCCCACCCCGATCACGATCCGCCGCAATCTCCTCTTGACCACGAAGCCGGCCGCCACTTTGCCGATGATCCCGACCACCGTGAGGCCGAGGCCGATCCAGAAGAACTGGCGCGTCTTCGGGTCGAAGGGATTGATCGTGCGCAGGTCGACGGCCGCGCCGACCACGACGAAGAAGATGGGGATGAAGAACTGGGCGACGTCGTGCACCTCGCGCTCGATGTCCTTGCCGCGGTGCGTGCGCGCGAGGACCAGGCCGGCGGCGAAGGAGCCGATGATGATGGCCGAGCCGACGCGGTCGGCGATGTAGGCCAGAGCCAGGGCGAAGATCACCGAGGCGAAGAACAGGCCGCGGGCGACGTTGATGCGGTCGATGGCCCGGATGAGCATCGGCGCGAGCTGCGAGCCGATGACGATGGCCAGGATGACGAAGCCGAAGGCGACGACGATGACCCGGCCGATGCCGAGGAACGTCAGCTCGCCGCCGGCGGCCAGTGTGCCGACGAGAGTGAGCAGCACGAGGCCGATGATGTCGTCGACCACCGCGGCGCCGAGGATCACCTGCGACTCGTCGTCGTGCAGGTGGCCGAGGTCGGAGAGGACGCGGGCGGTGATGCCGACGGAGGTGGCGGTGAGGGCGGCGCCGAGGAACATCGCCACCATCCCGCCGTAGCCCAGGGCCATGGCGAAGGCGACGCCGCCGGCGAACGGCAGGGCCACGCCGACGACGGCCACCGCGGTCGCGGAGCCACCGACCTGCATCAGCTTGCGCAGGTCGGTCTCCAGACCGATGAGGAAGAGCAGGAGGATGACCCCCAGCTCGGAGAGGAGATGGATGGTGGTGTCGTGGGGGTTGACGAGATGAAGGCCGGAGACGCCGACCAGCACGCCGCCGACCAGCTCCCCGAGCACCGCCGGCTGTCCGAGGCGCTCGGCGATCTCGCCGAAGAACTTGGCGGCGATGAAGATGGAGATCAGGGCGAGCAGGAATTCGGCGATCGGCATGGAGGAGTGCGGTGGCGCCAGCCACCGCTTTGGGATCATAAAGCGGTGGCTGCGCCACCGCACTC
>JBIOTX010000341.1:0-21965 GCA_044866315.1 Thermoanaerobaculia bacterium
CCGACGCGATCATCATCACCGGCTCGGCCACCGGCTGGGCCGCCGATCCCGCGCGCCTGCGCGCCGTCCGCGAGGCCCTTCCCGACGCCCCGCTCCTCCTCGGCAGCGGCCTCACGCCGGAGAACGCCTCGTCGTTCGCCGACGCCGACGGGGCGATCGTCGGCACGTCGATCAAGCGCGACGGCGACGTCCACGCGCCGGTCGATCAGGCGCGGGTGGAGGCGGTGGTGCGGGCGTTCAAGCGTTAGCCTCGCCCGCGGCCACAATCGCGTTGCGGAACAGCACCGGCGCGATCAGCTCGTTCACGACGATCGTGCCGAGGAGGATCGTGCCGTACACCGAGCCCCACGGCTTATGGTCGGAGAGCACCAGTGAGGCCAGGGCGATGGCCACGCCGGCCTGGGGGAAGAGGCCGAAGGGGATCCGCCGGGCCAGGACGGGCTCGATGCCGCTCCAGCGCGCGGCGACGCGCGCACCGACGTAGATCCCCAGCGCGCGCAGCGCCGCCCCGGCTTCGGCGGCGATGAAGAGCAGCGCGAAGGCGAAGATGCCGCTCCGCGCGCCGACGCGCCGGACGTACAGCGCCAGCGCCGCCCCGGCCAGCGCGCCGGCGGCGATCGAGCCGAAGATGTGCGGCACGAGCAGGGCCATGCCCCCTCCCGAGCCGCTGCCCGGGAAGATGCTGTGGGCGACGCTGCTCGACAGCGCGTAGGCCACGACGATCACCAGGTCGGCCAGGACCACGATGGACATCACCGTCTCGCTGAGCGGTCCCGACGCCTTCGTCTCCGAGATCAGCCCGACCGCCACCGCCGGCGAGAACGCGGCCAGCACGTTCGCGCAGACCAGTGCCGCCGCCAGCCGCTCGAAGGTGGAGAAGTGCTCGCTGATCGGGAGCGTGAAGGTGACCGCGTAGAAGAGGACGAAGAGCAGGACCAGGGCCGCGCCGATGCTGAGCGCGGAGATCAGCCCGATCGCCCGCAGCCGCGGGCGGAGGCGGCGCAGGTTGAGCTCGCAGCCGGCCAGAAAGGCGATCAGTCCGACGGCGGTGCCTTTCACCAACGCGAGGTCGGCCAGCATGCTCGTGGTGACGAGGCCGATCAGCTCCGGACCGAAGAGCAGTCCGCAGAGGATGTAGCCGGTCAGATGGGGGAGGCGGAGGCGGTCGAAGAGATGCCCCATCTGCACGGCCGCGACGAGCAGGAACCCGAACGCGAGGGCCGCGCCCGAGCCGGTGACCATGGCCCCGCGCGGGATGAACGAGCGCGTGGCGTAGGTGAGCGCCACGATCACGCCGAGGGTCAGCAGCGAACGCGTGATCACGCCGGCGCCTCGCCGGTCTCTTCGCCCGCCATCCGCCGCTCCCTCCTCTGAAACGCCTGCACCGCCACCTCGGTGAGGATGCTCCCGACGATCACGGCGTTGATGGCCCAGCGCACGGGCGCGCTGTTGCCGGCCCCGCCGAGGGTGGTGGCGCTGAAGAGGACGATGATGGCGATCGTGCTCTCGGGCAGCAGCGACACGGAGAGGTAGCGCCACTCCGGCAGGTGCGGATCGATCCATCGCGCCGCGCGCGCGGCCAGCACCTTGCCGTACGCGCGGGAGAGCGCGAAGACGACGCCGAGCACCCAGCCCTGCCACTCGTCCGGCCGCCAGGCCGCGCCGATGATGAAGAGGAAGAGGAAGTACAGCGGCCGTTCGACGTCGCGCAGGGTGCCGACGATCCGCTCCGGGTCGCGCATCGGGAAGTTGATCAGCACCACGCCCGCGAGCGCGCCGACGACGGCCACGGACAAGGCGAGATATCCGGCCATGCCCGAGGCCAGGGCGACGCCGCCCATCAGCAGCGCCAGCTCCTCGGTCCGGTCGCTGACGTTGCGCACCAGGAAATAGAGAACCACGCCGAGGAGCGCGCCGAGGCCGAACATCATCAGGAACCACCCGCTCCGGGGCAGGTGCCAGAGCGTGGCTGTGCGGTCGGGGCGGAACATCACCGCGATCAGGGCCAGGATCGCCAGCGCCGCGAGCTGGTCGATGCGTGTCACCTCGCGTACCAGCTCCGTCGCCGATCTCCAGCGCCGCAGCAAGAGGTCCAGATTCGCCGGCGCGCTCACCGCCGCGCAGGCCATCAGGATCAAGCCGTCGCGGACCAGCCCGCGGCCGGGCAGCACGCCGAGCCAGGTCAAGGTGAGCGAGCAGGCGACGGCGGCGCAGAGGATGGGGAGGAGCGTCGCCAGGGCCATGACCGGCGCGAGCTGCGGCGGGAGGCGCTCCAGCCGGCGGAGGTCGAGGCTCGTGCCGATGGTCAGTCCGACCCAGCCGAGGCCGAACTCGAAGAGCGGGCGGAGGTCGGTGATCAGCTCGGGCGTGAGGACGCCGAGCTCGCGGAAGATCACGCCCAGGAGGAGGAAGGGGAAGCCGGACGTGGCGAGGACAGTGAGGCCGAAGCGCTGTTCCCAGCGCATCACGCGCGGATGCGCGCCAAGCACCGCCAGCGCGACGGCGACCGTCAGCGCCAGAACGACGCGGGCGACGTCCGGGGTCGACATGACCCCGGACTCTATCGCGCTAGACCACCCTGCGGCCCGTGGCCAGCCGGACGATCAGCAGAATCAGCGCGATCACGATCAGGATGTGAATCAAGCTGCCGCCGATGTGGAAGGAGAATCCAGCAAGCCACAGGATGATGAGGATGATGATGATCAACCAAAGCAGATTGCCCATACCAGAGCGCGCTCTGCAATAGGGTTGCCTGTTATGGCCGGGCGTGCACTTTGCTGCCCGGCAAGGCACATATGGACTGGCAAGATCTTGCACTCACCGCCGCCCGTGCCGTCCTGGTGTACGTGGTGATGCTGGTCGTCATCCGTCTCCTCGGCAAGCGCACGGTTGGGAACTTTACCGCCTTCGATCTGCTGGTGGCCTTGATGCTCGGGGAGGTCGTGGACGAGATCATCTACGGCGACGTCTCCCTCGCCCAGGGCCTCGTCGCCATCGTCGTCGTCGCCAGCGCCAAGTACGTGACGGCGTGGGTGACGTACGCGAGCCACCGCCTCAGCAAGCTGCTCGAGGGGCAGCCGACGCTGCTCGTCGAGCACGGTGAGCTCGTCCGCGACGGTCTGCGCCGCGAGCTGATGAACGAGCAGGACGTCATGGCCGCGCTCCGCCTCAAGGAAGTCGTCGACATGCGCGAGGTGAAGTCCGCCTTCATGGAAGTGGACGGCGAGGTCAGCGTGATCAAGGAGGACTGGGCCGAGCCGCTGCAGAAGTCGGACGTCCTCGGCAAGCAGGGCGAGCCGCCGCAGGGCGAGGAGAAGCGCACCGACTCACCGCAGGCGCTCGGGACGGAGTAGATGGACCTCTGGCGCATCGCCGTCCGCGCGCTCATCGCGTACGCCTTCCTGCTGACGCTGACGCGGGCCAGCGGGAAGCGCGTCATCAGCCAGGCCACGCCGTTCGACCTCCTCGTGTCCCTGATCGTCGGAGACCTCATCGACGACCTGCTCTGGGCGGAGGTGTCGCTGGCGAAGTTCGCCGTGGCGGCCGGGACGATCGCGCTCCTGGAGCTGTTCGTGGAGATGATCTGCTTCCGCTCGCGCTGGTTCCTCCGCCTCGTGAACGGGACGCCGCGGGAGGTCATCCGGGACGGCTGCGAGGACCGAGACGCGCTGCGCCGCGAGCAGCTCAACGAAGGCGACCTCGCGCACCTCATGCGCCTCGACGGCTTCGAGCACTGGAAAGACGTGCACCTGGCCTTCATGGAACGCGACCACGAGATCTCCGTGATCCGCTACCGCAGCGCCGAGCCGGCGACGAAAGCCGAGGCGGAGAAGGCGAAGGAGCGCTTCGGATGAAGAGGCTTTTCGCCGTCCTCGTCACGATTGCCCTGCTCCTCGCCGTGGAGGCGGTTGCCGTCGCCTCCTTCCACGACCGCGAGCTCTTCACCCCGCCCCCCGACGCCGTCGCCGAGGCCTTCACACGCGAGGTGATGACCAAACGGTGGGATCAGGCCCGGGAGTACCTCGACGAGCCCGTCCCCCAGCCCGCGCTCGAAGAGCTGCAGTCGCAGCTCGAGGAGGGCGAAAACGTCGAGAGCGAGATCAAGTCGCGCGACGACGAGCGGGCGAGCGTGGAAGTGAGGGTGGGGGAGAAGACGCTGGCGATGGAGGTGGTGTGGGAGGAGGGAGGGTGGAAGGTTAGGTTTTGATCCGCCCTTCGATCACCTTCGCCGTCTCCGTCCACGTCAGCGTGGACCGCACGCGCTGCGACGCCCGAAGTCCCCTCTCCCGCGCCTCCTCCTGATTCTCGAAAACGTGGCGCATGAGCTCCGCGAGGTGGCGCGGGTCCGGATCAGCCCAGGAGAAGCCGTCGTAGTACGCGCAGGCGCTGACGGCCGGCACGATGGCCCGCGGCCGGAGCGGATAGGTGTCCTCGGGATCGAGCAGCGCGGTGTGGCCGCTCCAGTCGGTGGCGATGACCGGGAGGCCGCAGGCCATGGCCTCGAGCACAGGCAGGCCCCACCCTTCGCCGCGCGAGGGGGAGACGAAGCAGTCGGCGGAGCGATAGAGCACGGCCAGCTGGGAGTGCGGGAGCTCGCGGTTGTGCAGGAAGTAGATCCGCCCGCCGCGCTCGTCGAGGCCCATGGTGCGGATCTCGTTCGGCACGTCCACCAGGCTGCTGCGGTTGATGGTCTTGCAGAGCAGCACCGCCGGCTCGCTGGCGCGGAAGGTCTCGTTGAACACCTTCAGCAGGATGTCCGGCGCTTTCCGCTCTCCCCACTCGAAGGTCGCCAGGAAGACGAAGTCACCGCTCGGGTTCCTGATGCCCGCGACGCCGGGATGGAAGGCCTCGGGATCGACGCCCAGCGGCACGACGTGGACCGGCTTGCGAACGCCGCTGCGGAGCATGCCCTCCCGATTGAACTCCGTCGGCACCCACAGCTCGTCCATCTCGTTCGCCTGGCGCACCCAGTCCGCGGGAAAGCCGTCGACCTCGATCATGGTGAAGCCGATGCGGTACGCGCCGGGATTGCGATGGAAGACGTTGCCCTGCGCGTAGGTGACGGCGACGGGCGGGCGGTCGGGGACGCGGCGCGCCCGGATGGCGTCGAGGCGGGGATCGCCCGATTCCGCCGGCTCGTCGATCGGGATCGCGGTCCCGCGCCCGTAGGCGTAGCTATAGGTGATCCGCGTGCCGCGCTCGTCGAGCGCGCGCATGATCTCCCGCGCGCTGGTCGCGTAGCCGATCGGCACGTTCATGATGGATTGCCAGTGCATCAACGCTCGTTCGCGATCCGCGTCCAGAGCTCCGTCAGCGCCGTGACGACGTCGGTCTGCTGGAGATCGGGAGAATTCGGGATGCGATCGATCTCCTGAATCCAGGAGGCAGTGGAGATGGACGTGAACGGAACCGCGCTGGCATTCGGCAGGGATGCCAGCAGCTCGAGCACGCGCCTGCGCAGCCGCTCCAGCTCGCGTCCGCGCACGGTGGCCAGCTCGCGCCAGTAGGCGATCTCGCGCTCCGGGTCCATCGTCACCACCGCCGCCCGATCACGCCGCGCAGCGCCTGCACCCATCGCCACGGCCGGGAGTGCTCGATCCGCGAGACATAGGTCTTGAGCCGGTCCCGCTCGGCGATGGCCAGGGCGAGCTTGCCTTCCAGCGTGCGGTGGCTCGTCGTCAGCCGCTCCACTTCGCGCTCGAGGAGCGCGCACTCGAAGGCGAGGCGCTCGTTCTCAGCCTGCAGCCGCGCCGCGTCCCGCGGATCCTGCTCGTCCGCCATCAGCTCGGGACCGGCGCCCCGCGCACCGCATCCGCGCGCGTCCCCTGCACCTCGGCCAGGTCGCTGGTCACCATCTCGCGCACCAGCGACTCGAAGGTGTACGTCGGCTCCCAGCCGAGGACGCGGCGGCCCTTCGAGGCGTCGCCGAGGAGGTACTCGACCTCGGCGGGGCGGATGAGACGCTCGTCGACCACCACCCAGTCGCGCCAGTCCAGATCCGCGCAGCCGAACGCCAGCTCGCACAGCTCGCGCACCGAGTGGGCCTCCCCCGTGGCGATGACGAAGTCGTCGGGCTCGGGCTGCTGCAGCATGAGGTGCATAGCCCGGACGTAGTCCTTGGCGTGTCCCCAGTCGCGCACCGCGTCGAGATTGCCGAGGCGCACTTCGCTGGCCAAGCCGCACTTGATCTTCGCCACCGCGCTGGTGATCTTGCGGGTCACGAACTCGTGCCCGCGGCGCGGGCTCTCGTGATTGAAGAGGATGCCGCTGCAGGCGAACATCCCGTACGACTCGCGATAGTTGACCGCGAGGTGATAGCCGGCGACCTTGCTGATGCCGTACGGGCTGCGCGGATGGAAAGGCGTGCCCTCGCGCTGCGGCGTCTCCCGCACCCGCCCGAACATCTCGCTCGAGCCGGCGAAGTAGAAGCGGCACTGCGGCTGGAGCTGCTGCAGCGCCGCCAGCACATAGTGCACGCCGTTGATGTTCGTGGACATGGTGGAGAACCCGTCGGCGAAGCTCTCCGCGACGAAGCTCTGCGCCGCGAGGTGATAGCACTCGTCGAACGGGTGGCGGCTGATGACCTGGAAGATGCTCGGGTAGCTCTCCAGGCTGGCCGGGTGGAGGGTGATGCGGTCGAGGATGCCGGCCAAGCGCCTGAAGCGGTGCTCCGGCACCTCCAGCGCCACGCGCCGCACCAGTCCGTGCACCTCGTAGCCCTGCGACAGCAGGAGCTCCGCGAGGTAGCTCCCGTCCTGCCCGGTGATGCCGGTGATCAGCGCGCGTTTGGCCATCGGGCGGAGGCTAACGCCTCCGCCCCTCCCGCCGCAACCTCATGGCCTCCCACTTCGCCTTCTGCGCCGGCGTGAGCAGCGCGGCGAAGGACGTGCGGAAGTTCTCGCGCGCGGCCCGGATCTGCCGGCGCAGCTCGTGGCTGGCGATCAGCAGCTCTCCGGCCCTCGCCGAGTTGCCGGCGTCGACGGCCTGGCGGATCTCGGCGCGGTTCGCGCGGAGCCGCGCGCGCAGCGGCTCGATCGCGGCGCGCCGGCTGTCGCGGAGCGCGACGATCTGCGACTTCTGGCCCTCGGTGAGGTCGAGGATCGCGGCGATCCGTCGCGGGCGGGGATGAGCGAATGCGCTGGCGGTCAGCATCAGGGAAAGGATCAGGATCAGTGTTCTTTTCATGCGCGTTCGACGGAGGCGGCGGAGGGGTCGTTTACGCCGTGCAGAGGGATGACTTAATGTTATGTAGATGGCCAGAGCCAAGGTCGCCATTACGGTGGATGACAAGACGCTCGCCGAGGTACGGCTGGCACGCGAGGCTGCCAAACTCGATGTTCGCGAGGAGCAAGCGCTCGCGGACAAACGATATGCCGCAGAGGCCGAGTGGGCCGAATACTGAGGCGATCAGCACCCCTCATCCGCCCTTCGGTTCTCCCCGCATGCGGGGAGAAGGGCTACCTGCCGTGTTTCCCCTCGCCCCGCTTGCGGGGAGAGGGTGGCGCGGAGCGCCGGGTGAGGGGCGTTCTCGCGCATAATCACACTTCCATGTGACAAATCGCATACCCCGCCCGTGACCCTGCCTCAATCATCACGGCATGTCCGTGATCATCGAGCCGTTCCGCATCAAAGCCGTCGAGCCGCTTCGCTTCACCACCCGCGAGGAGCGCGAGCGCGCGTTGCGCGAGGCCGGGTACAACGTCTTCCTCCTGAAGGCGCGCGACGTCCTGATCGACCTCCTCACCGACTCCGGCACGGGGGCGATGTCCGCCGCGCAGTGGGGCGCGCTGATGCAGGGCGACGAGTCGTACGCCGGCTCGCGCTCGTTCGAGCGCTTCGAGAGCGTCGTCCGCGACCTGACCGGCTTCCGGCACATCATCCCCACCCACCAGGGCCGGGCGGCGGAGCGCATCCTCTTCCACTCGGCGCTGCAGCCGGGCGACGTCGTCCTCAACAACATCCACTTCGATACCACCCGCGCGAACGTCGAGTACGAGGGCGCCGAGGCGCGCGACCTGGTGATCGCGGAAGGGCGGATGCCCGCGGTGCTCCATCCGTTCAAGGGCAACATGGACCTGGCCGCGCTGGAGCAGGCGCTGATCGAAGAAGGCGAGCGGATCGTCATGGTGATGATGACCGTCACCAACAACTCCGGCGGCGGGCAGCCCGTCTCTCTCGAGAACCTCCGCGCCGTGCGCGACCTCGCCCACCGCTTCGGCAAGCCTTTCTTTCTCGACGCCTGCCGCTTCGCCGAGAACGCCTGGTTCATCAGGCAGCGCGAGGCCGGGCAGCATGACCGCAGCCCCCGCGAGATCGCCCGGGAGATGTTCCGCCTCGCCGACGGCGCGCTGATGTCGGCCAAGAAGGACGGCCTGGCCAACATCGGCGGCTTTCTCGCCCTGAACGACGAGACGCTCGCCCAGAAGTGCCGCAACCTGCTCATCCTCACCGAGGGCTTCCCGACCTACGGCGGCCTGGCCGGATACGACCTCGAGGCCATCGCCCAGGGGTTGGAGGAAGTACTGGAGGAGGACTATCTCCGCTACCGCATCCGCACGGTCGAATACCTCGGCGAGCGCCTGCAGCAGCTCGGCATCCCCATCGTCGTCCCCACCGGCGGCCACGCCGTCTACATCGACGCCGCCGCCACCCTCCCGCACATCCCGGCGCTGGAGTTCCCCGGCGTCGCCCTGGCGAACGCGCTGTATTTGGAAGGAGGTGTGCGCGCCTGCGAGATCGGCAGCGTCATGTTCGGCGACGACGCCCGCGCCGCGAAGATGGAGCTGGTCCGCCTGGCCATGCCCCGCCGCCTCTACACCCAGTCCCACATCGACTACGTCGTGGAGATCGCCGCCGTGGTGAAGGCGATCGCGCCCGCATTGCGCGGGTACCGGATCGTGAGCGCGCCGAAGGTGCTGCGGCATTTCACGGCCAGGTTCGAGATGGCGAGTAGCCAGTTGCCGGTTGCCAGTAGCCGGTAACAAACCGGCAACTGGTCACCGGCAACTGGCCACTCCTCCCGACACCGGCGTCGGTTTTCCCATACACTGCCCGCGCGCTTCGCGCACCGATCGCCCGATTTCTCAATCACTTAGCACCACCGCCCTCTGGCACCCCGCTCGCCCTATCGAGGCCGCCAGGAGGCCAGAGCCCAGTGATCCGAAAGTTCCTCATCGCCCTTCTCTTCGCCCTGCCGGTGGTCGCGCAGGAGGCGGCCGCGCCGCGGTTCTTCATCGAGCGCATCGACGTCCGCAACACCAAGCGCGTCACCCCGGACGTCATCGTCTTCGAGTCCCGTCTGCGCGAGGGGCAGGAGTATTCCGAGACCGATCTCTCCGACGCGGCCGCGCGTCTGCAGCGCCTGCCGTTTCTCCTCTCCGCCGACTTCTCGCTGGAGCGAGGCTCGGAGCGCGGGCGGCACGTACTGGTGATCACGGTCAGCGAGACCCGTCCGTTCTTCTACAAGCTCGACCTCGTTCCGATCGTCGCCAGCGACGCGGGCACCGCTCGCTACGTCGACGAACACATCGCCGTCGGCAGCGGCACGGACGTGGCCCTCGGTTTCCGCTGGTTCGTGGGGCGGCGCGGCGCGCTGCACATGGGACTGCAGATCAGCGACGACAACCGCGACTACACCGAGGAGTACGGGGCCTGGGCGATGGGGTACACGCACTACGACATCTTCGGTACGCGCGCGTTCGCCACGGTCAATCTCAAGTATGCCCTCGGCAGCGGGAGCAACCAGGGCTTCGGCGCGATCTCGCCGCAGGTCGTGGTAGGGATGCCGCTGACGGCGAACCAGACCCTCACCCTCAGCTATGACGAGTCGGTCATCGAAGGGGACACCGTCCGCTTCGGCGTGCCGGGCGGCGAGAACATCGAACTCGAGGACGACGAGTCGCAGCGCCTGCTGACCCTGAAGTGGGCGTACGACACCACCAATCATCCGTTCCTGCCGACGCGCGGCACGCTGCTCTCGGTCACGCCGAACGCGGTCTGGCGCGACCTGGTCGGCTACGCCTACGAATTCAACCCGCCCGGGAATCTCGACTTCTACACGCCCGTGGTCTGGCATGGCCGCAGCCTCGGCATCGACGGCAGCGCGAGGCGGTATTGGGAGCTCTCCGAGCGTCACTCCGTCTCCGCCGGTCTCGACGCCGGGTGGGGGAAGACAAAGGCCCGGGCCGTTGCCCTGGGTGAGTACGATTACGACTCCCGCTACGCCATCGCCCGGGCCGGCTACTCCTTCAGCTTCTGGGACCAGAGCCGCACCGCCCGCGACGGCGACTCGCGTCTCGAGGTGAACCTCGCCGGCCTCGCGCGGAGCCGGGGGAGCGAGCGGATCTTCCGCGAAGAGCGCGACGTCTTCCAGATCAGCACGAACTGGGTACGCCGCAACTCGTGGGGCACACTCCGCCTCGGGGTGGGCTACGGATGGTGACCCGAAGCGCCATACTCGCGATACTCCTGCTGCTGCCCGCGCTGGCGCGCGCGCAGCAGCCTCGCCTGTCGTTTTCCGTCCTGCCGGGAGGCGTCGTCGCCGCGACGCTCCCGGCATCGGTGCTTTCGGAGCCGGGCGTGAACCGGCGCCTCGGCAGCGGTCTCACGGCCACCTTCCTCCTCAGCGCGCGCGAGCGCGCCACCGCCGCCGTGAGCGGCGCGCGCATCGAGATCCGCTACGACCTCTGGGACGAGGTGTGGATCGTGCGCCGGATCGAGTTCGATCGAAAGACCGAGACGCAACGACTGCCGTCCCGCGAAGCACTGGAGCGCTGGTGGCGCACGCCGGTGCGGCTGCTCGCCACCCAGGCCGCGCGCGTCGCGCTGCAGATCGATCTGAACGTGCTGCCGTTCTCCGCGGCCGAGGAGGCGGACGCGCGGGAGTGGATCTCCAAGGCGGGCGGGGTGGGGACGGCGGCCGGGGGTGGGGCGGGGCTGGTGGACGCGCTCATCGGGACGACCATCAGCGCACGGCCGATCACCTCCTACCGCTGGAATGTGGAGGTGACGCTGCGGTGACGCGCACGCACTCACTCATCGTGCTGGCCGCGACGCTCGCCGCGGCCACGCTGCTGTTCTGGCTCGTCCTGCACGAGATCTCCGCGGTCTGGCTCGACGTCGCGCTGCGTCCCGAGGTGCATGAGTCGCTGGAGCGCTCGATGGAGGATCAGAAAAAACTGCGCCGGCTCGATCCGGCTGCGCGCGAGGAGTACCGCCGCCGCTTCGACGAGACCCGGAAGCTGGCCAACCGCATCGAGGTGATCCGCATGAACCGCGAGGCCATGCTCCGGCGCTTCGAGCTGGCGTTGCTGGTCCTCTTCGTCGCCGCCGCCGCGATCGCCGGCATCGCCCTCTGGCTGCGCTACCGCCGCGCGCAGGAGCGCGAGCGCACCGAGTATCTCGACCGCGTGACCGCGCTGCAGGAGACCGCGCGCCGTCACGCGCACGAGATCAAGGGGCCGCTCACCGCGGCGCGGCTGGAGCTGGAGCGCCTCGCCGCGCACGATCCCGCCGACGCCGAGCTCGTGCGGGCCTGCGAGAGCGTGACCGAGGAGCTGGAGCGCCTGGCCCGCTTCACCCGCGAGCTCTCCACCTTCACGGCCCTCGGCAAGCCCGTGCTTCGCCGCGAGTCCCTCGGCGAGATGGTCCAGGAGTTCTGCGCGACCTTCGCCAGCGCCTGGCCGAACGTGACCCTCCACGACGGCGGCGGCGACGGCGTCGTCTGCGCCGACCGGGACATGGTCCGCCAGGTGCTGGTGAACCTCTGCACCAACAGCGCGCGCGCCGGCGCCGACCGCGTCGCCTTCTCCGTCGCCGGGAATGCCCTCGATGTGTACGACACCGGTTCCGGCATCCCCGACTCGCTCCGCGCACGCGTGTTCGATCCCTACGTCACCACGCGCAAGCCGGGCGAGGGGATGGGCCTCGGCCTGTCGATCTCGCGCAAGATCATGCTCGAGCACGGCGGCGACCTGCAGCTCATCGAGACGTCCGGCGGCGGCACCGCCTTCAGAATCCGTTTCGGAGACCCCGACGCATGCACCTGATCCTCATCGTCGAAGACGACGAGAAAATCGCCGCGAACATGACCCTCCGCCTGCGCGAGGAGGGCTACGGCGTAGTCGCCTTCCGCACCGCCGAGGATGCGGTGATGTACCTGCATGACGCGACGCGCGTGCAGCCGGACATGGCCCTGGTGGACGTGCGCCTGCCCGGCATGAGCGGCATCGAGCTGGTGCGCGCCCTGGGCGAGGCCATGCCGCCGGCGATCGTGATCTCCGGCGAGGCCTCGATGTCCGAGACCGTCGAGGCCATCCGCCTCGGCGTGCACGACTTCATCGACAAGCCGTTCAGCCGCGAGCGCCTGATCAAGAGCGTGCGCAACTGCCTCGAGTACGCCGCGCTGCGGCGGCAGGTCGGCGAGCTGCGCGGGCGCGAGCAGGCCATCCTCGGCGAGGCGGAGCCGATCCGCGCGTTGCGCGCGGCGATCGAGAAGGTCGCGTCCACCGAGGCGCGGGTGCTCATCCGCGGGGAGAGCGGGACGGGGAAGGAGCTCGTGGCCAACGCCATCCACCGCCTCAGCCGCCGTGCGTCACGGCCGTTCATCAAGCTCAATTGTGCGGCGATTCCCTCGCATCTGATCGAGGACGAGCTGTTCGGCCACGCTCGCGGCGCGTTCACTGACGCGAAGACGGCCAAGCGCGGCCTCTTCGAGGAAGCTGACGGCGGCACGCTCTTCCTCGACGAGATCGGGGACATGGAGCCCGCCCTGCAGTCGCGCCTCCTGCGCGTGCTCGAGGACGGGCGGGTGCGGCGCATCGGCGAGACCAGCGACCGCGCGGTCAACGTGCGCGTTCTCGCCGCCACCCACCGCCAACTCGAAAAGTCCGAGCACTTCCGCGAGGACCTCTTCTTCCGCATCGCCACCGTGCCCATCGACGTCCCGCCGCTGCGCGAGCGACGCGGCGACGTGCCGCTGCTCTTCACCAACTTCCTCCAGCAGTTCTGCGCGCGCAACCAGCGCGTGCAGCTCTCCGTCGACCGCGCGGTCTACGAGGCCCTGGCGGCGTACGACTGGCCCGGCAACGTGCGCGAGCTGCGGAACGTCGCCGAGCGGCTGTCCGTGTTCGGAACCGACCCGATCACCGTCGACCAGCTCCCGACGTCGATCGTCAGCCGCGACGGCGCGGGCGAGAGCGCCATCCTGCGCATCGCCGAAGGCGGGCCGGTCATGCCCCTGCGCGCGTTCAAGGCCCAGTGCGAGAAGGAGTACATCGAGGCCGTCCTCCGCCGCACGAACTGGAACGTGAGCAAAGCCGCGCAGCTGCTGGACATCCAGCGGACCTACCTGCACGAAAAAATGGCCGCGCTGGGGATCGCGCGGCCTGGATGAAAATTGACCGCAGCGCCGGTAAGACAGTATCTTACTCAACGATGAAGACCACTATCTCCTCGAAGGGCCAAATCGTACTCCCTGCCGAGTTGCGCGAGCAGGATGGGATCGAACCAGGAGAGGAGTTCGCCGTCGAGCGCATCGATCGCGGTGAGTATCGCCTCGTGCGGCTCACGCCTCCGCCGAATGAAGGCGTGGTCGACTGGCTTCTCTCCTGTCCGGAGAAAGGGTTCTTCGTTCCCATCGAATCCGAATCGACCGACACCCTGTGAAGTATCTCGTCGATGCGAACGTCCTGAGCGAGCCCACGAAGCCTGTTCCCCATCTAGGCGTCGTCGAATGGCTGAGGAAGAACGAGCGAGACATCGCTGTGGATCCGATCATCCTCGGCGAGATTCGCTTCGGCATCCTTCTTCTGCCACGAGGCAGACGGCGGTCGCGTCTCGAGCAGTGGTTCGATGCTGGCATTCGGCGCCTCCGGTGTCTGCCCTGGGAACCGGAGACCGGCCTGCGGTGGGCGCAACTGCTTGCCGATCTTCGAGCATCGGGCCGGGCCATGCCGATCAAAGACAGCTTGATCGCCGCTACGGCACTGGTTCACGACCTGATCGTGGTGAGTCGGAATCACCGGGATTTCGAGCAGGCCGGCGTCAACCTCCTCGATCCGTTCACCAGCTAGTGCCAAAAAAAAGCGGCGGGCTAAAGCCCGCCGCTCCACGAATGCGATAGACGATCGTTTCAGGGGTGAATGACGATGCTGCCCGACCCGATCGACTGCGGGTTGGCGGCGTCGATGTCATCGGACCCGCCGGGCACGTTGTCGTACACGGTCGTCCCCGAGGACGTCTCCCAGATCCGGATGCGGTACTTGTCCGGGCTGTCGCTGACGGTCACGAGGAAGCTGTAGCCCGCCGTGCCGTTGACGGTGCCCGCGCCGTTGAGCTGCGCGCTCGAGCCGGAGACGACCAGCCAGCTCAGGGACGTGCTTTCGAACGTGAGCGAGCCGGCCTTGAAGTCGGCCTTGCCGGTCAGGACCCCTTCCTCGTACTTCGGGTTGAGGCTGAAGTGGCCCTTGCCGCCGGTCGGGGAGTTGATCCAGCCGCCGCCGGTGACGAAGCCCGCGGCCGCGTCGGTGACGATGACGTAGTTGAAGCTCGTGGACGCCGCGCCGCCGTCGTCGTCGGAGACGACGACGGTCACGCCGTACACGCCCGCCGCCGCGTAGGTGTGCGAGGCGGTGCAAATACCGGCCGCGCAGCTCACGGTCGACGTGGAGGCGTCATCCCAGCTGACGAGCGCGGTGTGCGTGTCCGCCGCACCGGCGTCGCTGTAGGTCACGCTGATCGTGGCCGGGGTGCCGAGGGAGAGCGAGGAAGTCGGGCCGGCGATCGAGCCGATGACCGGGTTCACGTTCGACGCCACGACCATCTCGGAGTCGCTGCCGTACGCGTTGCCCGCGTCGGTGACGGTCACCGAGACGCCGTAGTTGCCGTTGTCGTCCGGGGTGAAGCTGAACGACGCGCCGCTGCCGCTGGCGTACGGCGAGCCGTTCTTGGTCACCGTCCAGGCGGCGTTCCAGGAGTCGTTCTCGACGTCGGTCACGCTCACCGTCGCCGTGACCAAGCTACCCTCGGCCGTGGTCGGCGGAACGGTGATCGAGGCCACCGGCGCGTCGTTCACCGCGGCGACGTTGATCGTCACCGTGCCGATGTTCGACTGCAGCGGGCCGTCGTTGACGCGGTACGTGAAGCTGTCCGTGCCGTTGAAGTTCAGAGCCGGCGTGTAGGTGCGGTTCGCGCCCGTGCCGCTCAGCGAGCCGTTCGACGGTCCGCTGAGGATGGTGAAAGTGAGCGGGTTGTTGTTCGCCGCCGCCACGTCGAGGGTGAACGACTTCGGCGTGTCCTCGTCCGTGTTCACGGTCTGGTTGGCGACGCCCGGAGGATTGACCCCGTTCACGCCCGCCTCGACCGCGTTCTCGACGGCTTCGGAGATGTTGTCGAAGAGGTTGTAGCCGCTGAGGGTCTCGACCGCGTCGACGCTGACGAGGTAGTTCTGCCAGGGGTCGTTCCGGATGCCCTGGACGTTGGGCATGATCACGCAGATCGTCTGCGTGCCCGCGGTCACCCGGGCGACGTCATCGCCGGAGGCCTTCGACAGCACCAGCGCGCACTTCCAGGTCGACGCCGGCACGGTGACGTTGCCGCCGGCGATGGTGTTCGCGAAGCCGTTGCTGCCCGTGCCGCCCGTGCCCGCGCCGCCGGCGACGATGTACAGCTCGTTCGACGGGAGGAGCGCACGCAGGGCGTTCTCCAGGTTCGCCCACGGTCCCTGGTTGTTGTCCGGGGCCTGCGGAATCATGTTCGACATGAGGAACGTGGCCTGGTTGATGGGGATCGACGTTTCCTTGTCGCGATCGGCGTTCGGGACCATGTGCCCGCGGTCGAAGCCGCTGCCCGAGTAGTCGAAGTGGTGGACGCGGTACCAGTCCGACGGAACAGCCGGGTCGGGACGGAAGGTGTCGACGCGGGTGAGCGTGCCCACCCACTCGTCGGCCAGGTGCCAGCTCACCCAGTTCGGGGTGCCGCGGTCGCGGTTGTAGGAGAGCGAGTACTCCGGCTTCTCCATCAGATAGTTGTTCGGGGTGAAGACGTCCACGATCGCGTTCGACGGGTTGCCGAACGTCAGATGCACCGAGATCGGGTAGGCCGGGGCCGTGCCCGTGGAGACGGTGAACGTCCAGGAGTAGTTCGCCGTCAGCGTGTCGGTGCCGGGGTTGCCGTCGTCGAAGTCTGCGTCATGGACGGCGGTGGCGTAGATCGTGGCCGTGCACTGCTCGCCGGCCTGGAAGTTCACGTTCGGGGTGACGATCCAGACCCGGGGGCCGAGGACCACGGTGGCGTCATTGTGTGCGCCGGTGGTGACGCAGTTGATGTTGAACCAGCCGGCGTCGAGGGTGACGTCCTCGGTGAAGGTAATGGTCAGGCTCGCGTCGCGCGGCGCGGCGCTGGCGTTGTTGCGCGGGTCGACCGTCAGCACGTACGGGCCGATCTCCTGGATCGGGGTCGTGCGGCGCGGGAACGGAGCGGCGGTGAGGAAGTCGGCCCCGTTGTGGTCGGTGTCGGTGTAGCCGTCGTTCTTGCGGAACATGGCGGTGGTGTTGCTCCCACCCGACGCGTTGGTCGCGCCCTCGCGGCAGTTCGCGGTGCCGAAGCCAACCAGGTCCACCACCAACGGGTCGCCGGACGGGCAGCCGTCGAGCGAGTCGCCGCCGATGACCAGGGCCACCTTGCCCGTGGTCGCGCTCATGTTGATGTTGCCGCTGACGTTCGGGGTCGGCAGGAAGGCGCCGACCGCGCCGCCGGAGGCGAGTTGGATCAGGTAGTACTCGCCCGGCTGCATGATTCCGCCGAGGGGCTGGACCTGCCAGCTCGTGCCGGTGGCGGAGGCGTACTGGATCGACCAGCCGCCGAGGTCGACGTTGCCCGCGCTGGCGTTGAAGAGCTCGACGTAGTCATTGCGGTACGTCGCTCCGGTGTTGCCGCCGCCGCCGTAGATCTGGCTGATGACCACGTGGTCGAGCGGCGGGGGAGGCCCGGCGTTGACGGTGATGTTCACCGCCTGATTCACCGCCGCGTTGACGTTATCGGAGAGCGTGGCGGTGAAGGTCGCCGTGCCGTCGAAGCCCGGCAGCAGAGTGACCTCGTAGGTGACCGAGGACGTTCCCTGACCGCCGGTCACGGTGACGCCGGAGATGCCGGCGCCGGCCGTCGCCGACCAGTTGTAGACGTTGTTGTCGTCGGAGCCGGAGACGTTCACGGTGAACGGCGGATCGTTCTCATCGACAATGGCGATCGGGTTCGGCGGGGCGGTGATGGTCGGCGGGAGGTTGCCGCCGAACGGATCGGACGTGACCGTGATGTCGTCGATGCCGACCCACTCGTCGTTGCCGGCGGCGTCGGTGGTGATGATCCGCACCTGCACCAGCGGCTGGTTGTTCACCGCCGCCGGCAGTGTCACGCTGACCGCCGTGACCAGCGTGGCCAGCGACGGTCCGCTGGAAGCGTCGCTCACGAAGCCCGCGGCAACGTTCGTCCACGCTCCGGCGCCGACCTTATAGTGCAACGCGAACGGCTGCACGGAGTTGTCGATCGAGCCGTCGAGATCGCGCAGGTTGTAGGAGACGACGAGGTTCTGCCGGCCGCTGGCATTCAGATAGAGCTGCAGGTAGGGCGCGCGGGCCGTGCCGCTGCCGTTGAGGGCCACGGCCGGATTGGCGAGCTGGAACTCGGCGACGCCGCCGGTGGTGAACGTATTCGGATCGCTCCGGTTCGCGTTCACGTCCACGACAGCCGACTCGCCCGTCACCGTCTGCGGGTTGGCGCCCGTGCCGCCGGTGAGGCCGTCGCCGCGGAATCCCGTGATCGACGGGACGCCGCTCCAGTTGTCGTCGGCCGTGATCAGGCCGGTATTCGACCAGTTCTGGGAGAAGTTACCGCTGGAGAGCGGAAACGCCGCCGTGTCCGCCAGAGCGGCCGGGGCGGCAACGATGAGAGTCCAAAGCAAGAGTGCACACGCACGTCGGGCGAAAACAGACATTGATGATCCTCACACTTGGGTTGAACGGTGAACCGGAGGGGGTGACGCGCGCATTCTCGCATGAAATGCGCGGAAATGCTCGCTTCAGCAGTGGAACGCCGGCCGCCGGCCGGCTGTTCCGCCGGCCGCCCGGGCGGGCTTATTCCCCTTCGTTGGGGTCCACTACCGCCGCGGCCGTCAGCTCAGCGGACGCGGCCGCGTACTCCGGCAGCTCCGCCTGCAGCGGGATGTACCGGTCCGTCAGGTCGCGGGTATTGAAGACGCCGAGCTTCTCCATGAGGAACTCGAACTTCTGCTCGATGGCCTCGACGATGGCTCCCTTTTCCGCACGGTCCAGCTCCCACATCTTCTTCTTGAACGGCCCGAGGGCTTTCTTGCGGGTCTTGTAGACGAACTGCTCGTCGGTCTCGCCGTCCTTGCGCTCGTCGGCGCAGTTCTCGAAGCAGAACGTGCGGATGTCGTCCTTCATCGACTGCGGCAGCGTCGGCGCGTCGAGGATCATGTTCTGGAAGCCGGTGGCCAGGTGGATCTCCACCGCGTCGTTCTCCGGGAACTTGTTGAACACCTCTTCCGGCAGCGTGGACGCGCCGTGCTGCACCGAGCCGGCGATGCCCCACTCCTCGCGGCAGATGCGCGTGGTCTCCCGGAGCACGTCGAAGTCGATCTTGGCCTCGGCGATCGTGCCGTCGGCCATCGGCACGCCGCCGTGCGAGGTGCCGGTCTGCACGGAGATCTTGGCCATGCCCGGGTCTCCGCCGCGCAGGCGCCGCACTCCCTCCACGTACGCGCGCACTTCGTCCGGCTGGGTGTTGTACTTGCCGACCTCGCCGATCTCGCCGCCGACCGAGATCTCGATCCCCTCCGGCTGGCGCCGGCGGATGTAGTCCGTGAGATGCGCCGTGTAGGTGTAGTTCGTCCTCTGCTGCTCGTCGCGGGTGGGGTAGGAGAGGTCCACCAGCGTCGAGGTATCGATGTCGATGTTGTAGAACTCCGCGGCGATGGCCTCGTCGATCAGCGACTCCAGGGCCTTGATCTCCGACTTGCGCCCCTCCTCGGTGGCCCACTTCTTGGCGCTGGCCTGGAAGTGATCGCCCTGGATGAACACCGGCCCCGTGTACCCCTCCGCGATCGCCGCGGCCAGGACGCAGGCCGCGTACTCGCCCGGCCGCTGCTCCGTGTAGCCGATCTCCGAGCGGGCGATCTCGAAGATGAACGGTCCGACGTCGTGGCGCATCGCCGCGCGGAACAGGGCCCGGGCGACGTCGTACGTCAGGGCCCGGATGTTGAACGCCGGCACGGTGAACTTGCGGTCGATCTCGTTGCGCCCCAGCGCCTGATATAGAGGATAGATCGACGACGAGATCGCCCCGGTGCGCCGCGCCCGGAGGTGGATCTGCTTGCGCGCCTCGGCCTTGGCGTCGGCGTTCCCGCTGAACACGGCCGTGTGGACCAGGTCGTCGATGGGGGCGTTCTGGAGGGAGGTGGTGCTTTCGTGAATCATCGCCCCGGACTGTATCCAAAGAAGTTGCCAGTTGCCAGTTCCCAGGCCCGTACTGGCCACCGGCAACTGGCTACTACGTTCTACGCGTCCGTGTGCTTGCGGATCGTGTCCACCAGCACCCCGACGTCGAACGGCTTGAGCACCGCGGCCGTGGCCCCCATGCGGCGCAGCTCGTCGCGCTCGATCGGCTCGCCGCTCAGGATCAGCACCGGCACATTGGCCAGAAGCGATTCCGCGCGCATGGCCGAGAGCACCTCGTCGCCGCTCATGCCCGGCATGTTCCGGTCGAGCAGCACCAGGTCCGGCCTGCGCTCCCGCGCCGCGGCCAGCGCTTGTTCCCCCGTGGCGGCGGTGAGAGGATCGAAGCCGAACTCGCGGAGCAGATTCTGCATGAGCAGCAGAATCGGAGCGTCATCGTCGACGACGAGGATGAGCGGGCGCGTGGACTCCATTGGACGAACGCGCGGAGTGTAACAGACGCAATTGCGCCGCGTGTAAAGTAAGGTGCACATGGCCGTTCGACACGACCGCAAGGTGAGCATTCTGGATGTGATGGGCCCGGTAATGGTCGGACCGTCGAGCTCGCATACCGCCGGCACCGCGCGTATCGGACGCGTGGCCCGGGAGATCCTCGACGAGGACCCCGTCGCCGTGCACTTCTTCCTCCACCCGCCGCTCGCCGCGACCTATCGCGGCCACGGCTCCGACTTCGCCCTCGTTGGCGGGGCGATCGGCCTCAACGTGGATGACCCGCGCATCCCCGAGGCCATCCGCATTGCCGAGCAGATGGGCGTCGAGATCGCCTTCTCCGAGGAAGACCTCGGCGAGGTCCATCCCAACACCGTGCGCGTCGAGATCCGCGGCCCGCAGCGCGAGACCGAGATCGTCGGCTCGTCCATCGGCGGGGGAGTGATCGAGGTCTTCCAGATCAACGGCTTCCAGACCCGCTTCAAGGGCGACTCCCCGACCCTGCTCCTCTTCTACCGCGACCGCCCGGGCATGATCTCCGAGGTCACCAAGATCATCGCCGAGGAGAGCATCAACATCGCCTCTCTTTACTGCTCGCGCAAACAACGCGGCAAAGACGCCTTCATGCAGATCGACGTCGACTCTCCCATCTCGGCGACCGCCCTGCAGAGGATCTGCGCCACCGCGGACGTGGCCAGGGCGCAGTATCTGGACAGAATTCCGTGAGCGGTTGCTCACGTTGCTAGGCTGCGCATGATCGAAAGCTTCAAGCAACTCGAAGAAATCGCCGCCGCCCGCGACCTCGCCGAGGTCTTCCTCGAGACCGACGAGCAGGAGCACGCCATCCCCGCCGAGCAGATCCTGGAGGCGCTGCGCAAGCGCCGGGCGGTCATGCGCGACTGCGTCGAGCGCGGCAAGAGCGGCGAGGGCGAGTCCATGGGCAAGCTCGTCGGCCGCGAGGCCCGGCTGCTCGATCAGGCCTTCCGCGAGGGCCGGACCTTTCTCGATCCGCTGACCGTGAAGGCCGAGCTCTACGCCCTCGCGGTGATGGGCGAGAACGCCCGCATGGGTGTGATCGTCGCTGCGCCGACGGCCGGTGCCGGCGGGGTCGTGCCGGGCATGCTCCTCGCGCTCGAAGAAGAGCGCCACATCGACCCCGAGAAGACCGTCCGCGCGCTCGTCGTCGCCGGCGGCATCGGATCCATCATCGCCCTGTCGGCCAACATCTCCGGTGCCGCCGGCGGCTGCCAGAACGAAGTCGGCGTCGCCTCGGCCATGGGAGCCGCGGGCGTCGCCTACATGATGGGTGGCACCACCCGTAACAGCATCCAGGCGGCCGCCCTCGCCCTCAAGAACACCCTGGGACTCGTCTGCGACCCTGTCGGCGGACTCGTCGAGGTCCCGTGCGTCAAGCGCAACGCCCTCTTCGCCGTCCACGGCCTGACCGCCGCCCAGCTCGCCCTCGCCGGCGTCGAGTCGGTGATCCCCATGGATGAGATCGTCGAGGCCATGGTGCGCATCGGCCGATCTCTCCCCCGCGGCCTCCGCGAGACCGGCGAAGGCGGCCTCGCCACCACCGAGACCGGCGCCGCCATCGCCCAGCGCCTCAAGGACGAAGCCAACCGCCGCCGCGCCGAGCGCGCCGCCGAGCGCGAGCGGGTGGCGGCGGAGCGGAAGACGGGGACGCAGTAGGGGTGGTTCGCCCCGCTCAGTCGCATTTCCCTTGGATCCGGTACGGCATTTCGTAGCGGTTCGTCGCGCGATCGGCGTCGTCGAGCTTTCGCTCGGCGTCGATGTGCAGCACGGCGACGCGCAGCTTGGTCTCACAACACCGCAGCCAGACGTTGCCGGTGATTCGGCGCGTGGCATTGACCGCGAGCGACGGCACGTTCGTCACGACGGAGGGGCGCTTGTTCTCCACGACCTGCACGGTGAACGGCGAGGCCGCCGGCGCGAGTCCCTGATTGACGATGTTGAAGTCGATCGGAAAACGGCACCACCCGTCTT
>JBIOTX010000342.1:0-20393 GCA_044866315.1 Thermoanaerobaculia bacterium
TCGTAGTTCTCCTGAACGATCTTCCAGGCCGTCCTGCGATCGGCTTCGTTCTGCCACTCCGGCGGGAACGTGTACGATCCGGGCGAGGCGGCGACCTTGCTCTCGAAGGCGTCGCTCCCCCATTCGGCCCGATAGTTGAACTTCAGCCACTGCGGCGGGGTGAAGGGCGAGTCCTCCAGGCGGAACGGGAACAGACCCGGATGGCTGATCGGATAGCCCGGACCGACGAACAGATGGTCGGTCAGCGGCCGCTGCATGTTGACGTAGTTGTTGTTGATGACGGCTGCGTAGCCGACCGCATACCCGGTGTTCTGTCCCGGGTTGGTGCTCATGTGGCACTGCTGGCAGGTGATGCCTTCCTTGAAGGCGGGGGAGGCCCGGTACTCTTCCCAGACCGTCTCCAGCTTGATGCCGGGATGGACCTGGACCTGGTGGCAGGTGGCGCAGAAGTCCGACTTCTTGATGATGTCGGACTGGATGGCCGCCTGATGGATGCGGATCCATTTCTTCCCGTCGGGCTCGGTCGGCCTGTCCGGCTGGTCGGGGCTGACCAGGATGCCGAAACGCATGGCATTGCTGATGGCCTTGAGGCCGCCGGTGGTGTCGAAGGGACCGAACACCGGCTCGTGGATGTCGCCCGGGGTGATCCTGCGCGCGGCGTTGGTCTTGCCGTAGCCTTCGCCGATGCGGTGGCAGGTGACGCAGGTGATCCCTTCCTGGGAGGCGGGGCTGCGCTCCCACCAGGCGATGTCGCGCCTCTCGCCGAGAGCCGTGCCGACGCTGGCGTGGCAGCGCACGCAGAAGTGGCCGATGGTGCCGCTCGCCAAGTCGTTGATCTTCTGTTCGAACTTGTTGAACATCGGCGAGAGGTTGGCGTAGGCGTGGGACGAGAGACTCCACTGCTTGTACTGGTTGGGATGGCACGCGCCGCACTGCTTCGCCGACGGATACTGCTCCTTGGCGATGTCCCAGGCGTGCGGGTTGTCCTCCGGCAGCGGGCTGGGAAGCTTTTGCGCGCCGGCCGGCACCGCCAGCACCAGCAGAAGGACCATGAAGACAAATCCGAATCTACCCATGAGGCCTCTCCTTCTCGATGGCCAATGGCTACGGTCACAGCCCGGGAAGCGTGGCAAGGCGCTGCACTGAGCTGGTTTACGGATTCTTGGGGATGGTTTAATGAAGTCTAGCATGACCTAGGCATCCTTGGCGTCGGCGAGAATCACATCCGCCGCTTTCTCCGCGATCATGTAAATCGGCGTGACGATGAAGAAGCCGGGGATGCGCGGAAACACCGACGCGTCGACGACCCGCAGACCCTTCACGCCGATGACGCGGAAGCTGCTGTCGACCACGGCGTTCACATCGTCCGGCTTTCCCATCCGGTTCGAGCACGAGGCGTGATGGCCCCAGGCGTTGTCCATGACGAATTGGCGAATTTGATCGTCGGTGGCAGTCTCGGGTCCGGGGATGACCTCCTTCTTGATGGCGGTGTTGTGCTTGGAGACCCTGCGGACGAAGCGGACCCCCTCGAGCAGGGCGTCGAGGTCGTGCTCGGCCGTGACCGGGTCGTCGAAATTCCGGAAGTTGATCTCGGGCCGCTCGCGCGGATCGGACGACTTGAGGCGCACGTACCCCGCGGTGTTCCCGGTGTGCGCCTTCAGCACCATCCAGGTGAGGAAGTTCTTCGTCCGCTCGACTTCCTTGGAATAGCCGGGGTAGTAGCCGTGGAACTTGCCGGCCAGGGCGAACATGAAGAGATCGGGATCGGGGGCCTTGGGCGACGATCTCCGGATCACCGCCAGCAGGGCTCCGTTGGTCGTGTAGACGCCCTTGCCGTTCTGCCACTCGACGTAGCAGGGATCGCCGGTATCGTTCTCCGTCGGCGGCGGCGCGAACGTCGCCTTCTGGATGATCTTCCAGTCCTGCTTCATCTCGCTGACGACACCGACCTCATAGCGGTCCTGAAGGTTCGTCCCCACTCCGGGGCGGTCGGCGACCACGCGAATGTCGAACTGCCCGAGGTGCGCCGCCGGGCCGATGCCCGAGAGCATGAGCAGCTGGGGTGAGTTGAACGCGCCGCCGGCGAGGATGACCTCGCGCGCGCAGTAGTACTTCTTCACCTCGTACTTGTTGGAGTCGGAGGAGCTCGGGTCGGCGCGGTAGAGGTGCTGGCCTTCCCAGCACTCCACGCCGATGGCCCGCTTGTTCGCGTCGAAGAGAACCTTCGTCGCCAGGTTGCTCTGCCGGAGAATCAGCTTCCGCGGAAACGTCGCGACCGTGCGCTGGATCAGCTGGCGCGTGCCCGCGCGGCGTCCCTCGAGCGTGGCCAGCGGGGCGAAGGCGACGCCTTCGAACTGTGGGTTCCGCCAGTCGTTCGGGTCCTGAGGAAGATCGGGGAGCACGCCGCTGAAGCCCTCCAGCCAGGCGGCCTTGATGGCCTTGAGCACCGTCTGCACCACGGCCGGGTCGCCCAGGCCGAGGGTGAGATCGAGGTCGGCGGTGCTCAGCCATCCCTTGTAGCCGTGGCGTGTCGGGTTGGGCTTTCCCTGGCCCGGGTCCTTGATGTACGTGCAGCGCTCCAGCTTCTCGAAGTACGCCCGCATCCTGTCGGGAGCCCACGACGTGTCGCCGGTGAGATCGACGATGTGCTGCCAGTCGCTGTTGTGCGGGTACACCGTGATCATGGCGTGGTGCTGGGTGCAGCCGCCGAGCGTGCCCGCGCGCGGATAGAAGACCCCACCCTTGTCCGGGAAGTACTTGTCCTTGTCCCGCTTCGACTTCTCTTCGTCTTCGTAGTGCTTCACGAAGAACTCCCAGGAAATGTCCGGATGCTCGCTGGCGAACGCGTGAAAGACCGGGACGTCGAACCATTTCTGGTTCGGCGCCTGGCCCGCCTCGATCAGACCCACGGTGTAGCCCGCCTCGGCGAGGCGGGTCGCCACCGGCCCGCCTCCCGCCCCTGACCCGATGACGATGTAGTCGAAATCGGGATTTTGCGGAGTGCCCATTCAGCTCTCGTTTCAGAACGTCTTGATGTACTCGATGAGCGCGCGCTTGTCGGCATCGGGCAGATCGGTGCCGAAGTAGTGACCCCGGTCCATGATGAAGTCGGGGCAGGTGTTGAGGTGGTAGAGCTTCTTCACCACGTCCGACTCGAGCCACCGCTTCGTGGCATCCGCTCCTGACAGACCGTCGCGCTTGATGCCCTTCATCACCTTGATCGACTCGATGAGGAGACTGGCCAGCTCGCGATCCTTGCCCAGGCCGCCCAGCTCCAGGTTCGTGTTGGCCAGCAGATTGATCGGCGTTCCCTTCGGGATGGGCCCGAAGGCCAGGGACCTCTCCTTCGTCACCGGATGCACGACGATGTGATCCTTCAGCAGGCGCTTCAGAAGGCGCGAGTGGAGATACGACTCCGGCACGTACAGCCAGCTCTCCTCGGTGGTCAGCCAGAGTGAGGTCGACTGGCCGTCGGCGCCGTCCCTGTTGCCGGCCGCGCCGCTGCGTTTCTCCGGCCAGAGCAGCTTCTCGATGGCATCGTTGAAAGCGGTCATCCGATCGTCGACGGAGACGCCGTGCACGTGCTTGCCGAGGGAGTTGTTGTGGAGGAGCGGAGCGCTGCTCCAGACCGCGACCAGCGAGGCCGGACGGTAATAGCCGCGGCCCGGGCTCGGGACGGTCCACTTGCTGGTGCCCTTCGAGATCGGGTCCCACACGTCGATCGCGCCGACGGCCGGCAGCTCCTTGTAAGTCTGGGACGAGAAGTTGTCCCAGATGTGTCCGGCCAGGCCGTTCGTGGCCGCCGCGCGCGCGGCGTTGGTCTGCACCTCGGTGATAGGAATGCGCTCTTCGCTGGCGAGGAAGTTCCCTTCCAGGAAGTCGGACTGCATCACCGCCTTCTCGAACCAGGCCCGCCCTTCGGCCGACCTCGGATCCACGCCCTGCGGCGGGCGCTTGCTGGAGTGGCAGCGCGCGCAGTTCTGGGCGAAAACGAGCTTGCCGCGGTTGAGCTGCTCCCTGTCGGTCGTGAGGTACTTGCTGCCCCCGGGAGCACTTCCGAGCTTGTGGCCCTTGGCGAAGCGGATGAAGTACTGGGCCAGATCCGGCGAGGCCTCCTCGCTCCAGTTCCAGGCCGGGGACATCTTCTGCGCGTCCTTCACCCGGATCGGAGTCTGCTTCTTGATGCCCACCAGGGGCTTGAAGTGCTGCGTCCACCCCTCCCAGTACTCGCCGATGTTCAGGTACACGCGCGAGAGCGCGCCGTGGAGACCGACCGAGTCGGCGCCCTCCTTCAGCACGCGTGGGGTGACGACCATGTCCGTCGCTCCCTGGACGTACTCGAGGTTCTTCAGATCCTTCGCCCCGCCGCTGATCTTTTCGGGAACGGCCACGCCCACACGTCCCGGAGGGGGGAGGTTGTAGACGCCGTTCATCGTGCCGGGGTTGTTGATGTAGTCGGTGGAGACGAACGAGGTGTCCAGCGCGCCGGCGGGATTCGACATCAGCAGCTGCTTGATGAAGTTGTCCGAGCTCAGCTCGTGGGCGAACATGTTGTACACCTTCATGTAGTGCTGGCCGACGTAGTCGGAGAAGTTGCCCCAGTCGGTGGGCTCGTTCGGATCGGCCGGCGGATTCACCGGATCGGGGCCGACGTGGCAGAACGAGCAGGACATGCCGACCATGTAGGGCCGCTCCAGGGCGGGGTTCTTGTAGTAGTTGGGATCGTTCCAGTAGCGGTTCGCGTCCCACTTCGAGGAATCGAACTTGGGGTTCTTGAACAGGCGCAAGCCCATGACGCCGCTGGAGATCCCGTAGGTGGGGAGGTCGAGGCGCTTGTCGATGTCGAACTTCGAGCCGGGCTCGCGCACGACGTCGATGTAGAGGCCCGAGTAGGGGTCCGGCTGGGCAGGCCGCATGTAGCCGGGCTGGTTGAAGACGCCGTAGGTCTGGAAGCGCTGGTTGCGCGGCGAGGCGATCATCTTCAGCAGGTCGCCGGTGCCGAAGCCGTACTTCGCCAGCCAGTTCCAGAACCCGGCGTTATCGCCCGACCAGAGGTTCCAGATCACCCGGCCGTTGATGTCCTTCTGGGATAGCTTGGCTTCCCGCCCCTGGACGTTCATCCCCGGGAAGGGGTCGAAGTCCACGTACTTGTAGTCGACGACCCAACTTTGCTTCGCGGGACCGCTAGCACAGCCGACCAGGGAGGCGATCAGCACGGGGACCAGCACCCCGACGAGGGCGCGATGACGGAATCGCCGCATGGCCACCTCCCGAAACGAATTTTTTACATTAGCTAATAGAGGAGTGACAGAGGGCCTTAGATCCCTACCCTTCGCCTGCCAATGCCTCTTTGATGGAATAGTGACGGATCGGACCGATTCGTTTCACCGGCAGGCGGGATCAGCCGGGGCGCCTGCTCGCCGCCCGCCGGCCGGCACGTATAATCCCGCCTCTTCGCCATGACCCAGAAGTTCTACCTGACCACCGCCATCAACTACGTCAACGACGACCCCCACATCGGCCACATGTACGAAGGGATCGTGGCCGACGTGATCGCCCGCCATCGCCGGCGGATGGGGGACGACGTCCGCTTCCTCACCGGGACCGACGAGCACGGGCAGAAGATCGAGCGCGCCGCCGCCAAGGAAGGCGTCCTGCCCATCGAGCTGGCCGACCGGGTGGTGAAGAGGCACCACGAACTGCTGAAGCTGCTGAACATCTCGAACGACGACTTCATCCGTACCACCGAGGCGCGGCACCGGGTCGGCGTGCTCGAGCTGATCCGGCGCATCCAGGAGCGCAACCCGGACGACATCTACCTCGGCGAGCACTCCGGCTGGTACTGCCAGAGCGAGGAGACGTTCATCCCCGAGAACCAGGTCAAGAATGGCGTGGACCAGGACGGGCACAAGGTCGAGTGGACGACCGAGCGGAACTACTTCTTCCGACTCTCCCGCTACACCGACCGGCTCCTCGCCCGCTACCGCCAGGAGCCGCAGTTCGTCTGGCCCCAGACCCGCCTCAACGAGGTGATCGCCTTCGTCGAGCAGGGCCTCAAGGACCTCTCCATCTCGCGCAGCTCGATCAAGTGGGGCATCCCCTTCCCCGGCAACCCCGACCACGTGATCTATGTCTGGATGGACGCCCTGACGAACTACATCTCCGCCCTCGGCTTCGGCAGCGCGAAGGACAACAACTTCGGCCACTACTGGCCGGTGGAGATGCACCTCATCGGCAAGGACATCGTCCGCTTCCACGCCGTCTACTGGCCGGCGTTTCTCATGGCCGCGGGCATCGCGCTGCCCCATCGCGTCGTCGGGCACGGATTCTGGCTGCGGGACGCGATGAAGATCTCCAAGTCCCTCGGCAACGTCGTCCGGCCGTACAACATCATCCAGGACTTCGGACCCGACGCCCTCCGCTACTACGTCATGCGGGAGATGGTCTTCGGGCAGGACCAGGACTACTCGGACGAGTCGCTGCTCACCCGCTACAACGCCGACCTGGCCAACGACCTCGGCAACACGCTCTCGCGCGCCATCAAGATGTCGGACAGCTACTTCACCGGCAAGACGCCGCCGATCCCGTGCGAGAACAACGACCTGCTGCGCGCGTCGCAGGCGCTCGTGCCGCAGTACCTGCGGCAGATGGACGAGCTCGCGTTCAACCGGGCCCTGGAGACGGCGTGGGAGCTGGTGGTGGCGATCAACAGCTACATCGTCACGCGCGAGCCGTGGAAGCACTACAAAGAGAAAGGCGCGGACGAGACCCTCTCGCGCATCATCTGGAACTGTCTCGAGGCCCTGCGGATCGTCTGGGTGATGGTCGCGCCGTTCATGCCCGGCTCCACACGCGAGGCGCTGGCGCGCCTGGGCGCCGACCCGGATCGGATCGGCGTCGCCGACCTGGCCTGGGGCGGGCTGCCGAACAACGTGCCGGTCACGGTGGCCGACCCGATCTTTCCGCGCGCCGACGTGGCGCAATACATCGGAGGAGAGAAGAAAGTGGAAGAGAACAAGCCCGCGGAGCCTCAGGCGCCGCCGCCCATCGAGACGACCCAGGCCGCGCCGCCGGGACTGGCGAAGATCTCCATCGACCAGTTCATGGAAGTCGATCTGCGCGTGGCCGAGGTGCGGACCGCCGAGCGGGTGCCGAAGTCGAAGAAGCTCATCAAGATGACCATCTTCACGGGCGACGAGGAGCGGACCATCGTCGCCGGCATCGGCACGAAGTACACACCGGAAGAGCTCGTCGGCCGCAAGGTCGTGATCGTGGCCAACCTGCAGCCGGCGAAGCTGATGGGGATCGAGTCGAACGGGATGGTGCTGGCGGCATCCATCGACGGCGAGCCGAGCCTGATCAGCGTGGATCCGAGCGTGCCGGTAGGGACAAAAGTGCGCTGAACGCATCAGCTTTCCAAAAAGGTGGTGACGCGGCCCACGTGCGGACATAGATTGAGGTGCGTCGCTGCGTGACCTCGAATCAGCAGCGACCCAGCCGCCGCGCTCGTGCGCGATGTCCCGCTTCCCCCGGCCAGGGAAGCGGGTTTTTCATTCTGGGCGGATTCTCCAGAATGCCGCCGCGGCGGACGCGGCGATCACCCACACCACGAAGACGTTGCCGATGTGCAGGATTCGACCGTGCGCCGCGGGATCGCTGAAGCTGCGCGCGATCCACATCTTGCTGCCCGCGCTCATCATCGATGGTCCCTGGTAGCGGACGACGTCGTACGCGCGGATCTTCTCCTCGACGCGGAGCACGAACGCGTCCGGCTGCAGCGGCGGCTGGAGCGCCGCCCAGGCTGTGAGAACGCCGACGAGCGCGAACAGGACGAGCACCGGCCGGAGAGATGCCTGCGACTGCGGCACGTCCGGAAGGTCGCGTCGCAGCACTGCGCGAGCGATGCGCCAGCCGACGAGCGAGAGGCAGGATAGCGGCACGACGATATTGCCGAGGAAGAGGATGAACGGCCGCAGGCGCGGGCTCGGCAGAGGCGGACTCCATGAGCCGAACGGATGCAGCAGACCGAACGCCCCGAGGTTCTCGCCGTTCGGCAGGTTCACGACCGGCATCTGGTAGTAGAAGACGACGAACAGTCCGGCGGCGAGCGTGTAGAGGGCGACGAAGCGCACGTGACCGCGGAGCAGCGCGAACGGAATCACCCACACGAGGTATTGCAGCGTCAGCCCGGAGACGCCGACCGCGGTGGCGAGAAAGAGCAACGTCACGTCCTCGCGGCTCAGGCGCTTCGTGAAATACAGCAGCGCCAGGACCGCCAGCGCGCCGAGGGTGACCCAGAAGCGGTCGTACGGCCGGTACGGCAGGCCGAACTGGCGGACGCCGTGCTGCGCGTAGTGGAGGATGCCGAGGAAGTCGTTCGTCGTCGGGAGCAGATCGACCGCGGCGAGAATCGCGACGTATGCCGCCGCGACGGCGGCACCGCCGCCAAGGAAGGCGGCGCCGCGGCGGCGCGCCAGGGGGATGAGGACGATCACGAGCGGCGCGGCGATGGGCTTGACGATGACGGACAGGACGAACGCCGCGCCGGCGAGCGCGGACACACGCGTGTCGTCCCGCCGCAGCAGCACCAGCGCGAGCAGCAGAAAGTACATCCAGATGCTGTCCCACTGCGGATGGATCGCGCTGATGGCTACCGAGATCGGCGCAATCGCGTAGAGGATCGCGGCGCGAAAGCCGCGGTGCCGGTCGCCCGCGGCGTCGAAGAGCAGCAACGCGATCAGAACGTCGCACGCGATCGCCAGGAGGCGGTACGGGAACATGACCGGCACCGCCGTGGAGTACGCGAGGACGCTCGAGATCCAGATCCAGAGCTCGATCCCCGAGAGATACGGTGCGGCCACCGGCAGGCCCTCGATGATCCGCAGCGTGTTGCGGAAGTTCGCGATGGCATCGACAGAGCCGAAGGTGAGCCAGGCGATGACCAGCCGCGGAAGAAGCGCGACCGCGACGATGACTGCGCGCCGGCTCAAGCCGCCGGCTCCCGCCGCCAGAGGGCCGTGATCGCGGAGGACGCCACGACCCAGAGCGCGGCGAAGGTGCTGATGTTGAGGATGCGATTGCCTGCGGCCGGATCGGTGAAGCTCCGCGCGATCCAGATCTTCGTCCCCGGCCGTGGGCTTGGCCCGCGATAGCGCACGAGGTCGTAGGCCTCGATCTTCTGCTCGATCCGGCCGATGAACGCCCAGTCATCGATGCGCGGCTGGCGCGCGGTCCAGATCGTTGCCGCGCCGATGGCGGCGATGAGGAGCGCCGCAGGCAAGGCGTAGCGGAGGAGCGGCGGACGCGCGGCCGGCTCGGGACGAGCGGCACTCTCCCGGATCGCGCGGACGACCTCGAAGCCGACGTAGCCGAGACAGAGCAGCGGAATCGCGTAGTTGCCGAGGATCCGGGCGACGGTCTGCATGCGCGGATCGGGCAGCGGCGGGCTCCACGCGCCGAAGCGGTCGAGCAGGCCGTACGTGCCGAGGTTGTCGGTGTTGAGCGCGTTCACCACGGGCAGCTGGTAGTACAGCACCAGGAACACGCCGGCGACGAGGGTGTAGATCGCCAGGAACCGCGTTCTCCCGCAGAGGAGAGCGAAGGGCACGATCCAGCAGAGGTATTGCGGCGACAAGCCGGACAGGCCGATCGCCGCGCAGAGGAAGAGCAGCGTGGCCTCGTCGCGATCGAGCTTCCGCCGGAGGTACAGGAGCCACAGCCCGGCGAGCGTGGCGAGCGTGGCCCAGAGCCGGTTGAACGCGAGCACGGGCAGCCCGAAGCGCTGGATGCCGTGCTGCGCGTAGCGGACGATGCCTGCCAGCTCGGTCATGGACATCATCAGATCGACCGCGGCGAGGATCGCCAGATAGATGGCTGCGACCGCGGCCGCGCCAGCCGCGAATGCCGCCGCGCGCCGCCAGGCGAGCGGCAGAAGGACAATCACCAGCGGCGCCGCGATCGGCTTGGCGATCACCGAGAGAGCCAGCGCGGCCCCGGCCAGAGCCGCGGCTGCGTACGACGGCAGCCGGACCACCACCAGCGCGAGAAGGAGAAAGTACATCCAGATGCTGTCCCACTGCGTGTGGATGGAGGTGATGTAGATCGACACCGGCGAGATGGCGAAGAGGAGCGCGCGGCGAAAGGACTCGCGTTGGTCGCCCGCCGCCTTGTACAGGAGCAGCGCGATCAAGGCGTCGCAGGCGATCGGCAGCAGCTTGTACGGGAAGACCACCGGCAGGTCGGTGAAGTAGGCCACGTTGCTGGCGATCCACAGCCAGAGCTCGAGGAACACCAGGTACGGCGTCTCCGCCCACATGCCATTGAAGATGCGGATGGCGTTGCGGAAGTTGGCGACGGCGTCGACCGACCCGAAGGTGAGGTAGCCGGCGACGAGGCGCGGCAGCAGGGTCACGGCGACGATGGCAAGACGGGCCTTCACGGCTCGAGACGCATCATACGTTTGTTCGCGCGCCGCGTCCTCACGCTCCAGACCGCTGAGGCTCTTCACACCGCAAAAACCGCTCTTCGTCACGCCGCACCAAGTGCACGACCCCTGTGACACGCACGTTCCGGAACCGCGTGCTACGGTCGCCCGCGATCGATGAATACGAGGAATAACCGTGAAACGAACGCTCGGAAGCGGCCAAACGTTGAATTACCTCCTCCTGGCGGTGTCGGTGGTGGTCTTCGCCGTCGGAGGTTACCGGTTCCTCAATAAACCCGGGCCGGAAAGCACCGCCTACGCCCAAAGCGTGGACCAGGTCACATTCAAGGACACGCAGGGGCGGCCTGTCGTGTCCGAGCCGGGGACGTGGCGTGCCTTTCTCGTCGCCAGTCCCACGGAAGACGTTGCTCTGATCCGGGCCCTGCGGACGGCGGTCGAGAATCGGGGCCGTGACGGACAATCCGTGCGCGCGACGCTGCTGGCGCGGGAAACGGAGGACGGCCGGATGCCGGCGCCTCTGCAGTCCATCGCGCCGCTGGCGGTCGTGCCCCTTGCCAGGAACATGAATGTTCTGTCGCGGGGACTGCGCCTGCATTCGACCGACCGCCAGCTCCTTCTGGTCGATCCGGCCGGGCAGGTGGCCTTCCACGGAAGGCACCCCCAATATTCCGACGTCGGGCTAGTGTTCGACCGCTTCCTCCCCCTGCGGCACGCGCCGGCCGAGCACGCGCCGCTGCGCGTCGGCGACACACTCGCGGACGTCCCGCTCACGAGTCTCGCCGGACAGTCCGCTCCTTCCGGCGATCCCCATCGTCTGTGGATCGTCTTCACGTCCCGCTGTACGGCCTGCGCGCTCAATACGCACGCCGACGTCGTCGGATCGGTCCAGGGCGCAGTGACTCGATTCGCCAGCGCACGAAAGAGCGAGGCCGCGCTCGTGTTCGCGTCCAGCTTCGACGACGTAAAGGTGCGCAAGAAGATGGAGAGCCTCGGCATGACCTTGCCGGTCTACATGGCCAGCTCGGAGTTTCCAGCCGTTGAAGAAGCGGCCGAGATGGCCGCGGCGGACGTCCTGGTCATCGAGCGCGATGCCGCCGGCCGGGTCACGCGTCTTCAGTCGCTGCCGAGGTTCCTGCAAGAGATCACGGAGGATCGCCCATGAGGACTCGCTCTCTCCTGGCGTGGGGTTGTGCATTCGCGCTGGCGGCGGCAATCGCGCCGGCCTGGCGGGCGCAGACGGCCACTCCCACGAAGCCCGAGAAAATGACCCTTCCGCTCAGACCGGGACCGCTCAAGAAAATCGTGGCCGCCGGCAACGACGTCTATCTGCTCGACCACCGGAATCATCGCCTGGTGATCCGCCGCGGGAATCAGTTCATCCAGATGGGGCGCATCGGCAACGGCAAGGGAGACCTGTACCAGCCGGCTGACGTCGCCGTCGACCGCGGCGGCCGGGTGTACATCAAAGACGCCGGAAATCGGCGCATCCAGATCATCGACGCGAGCGGCCGGTTCGTCTCGGCGTTTCCGGACGTGCCGAAGAGCCTCGGCCTGGCCGTGACCGGCGGCGGGGAGATTCTGCTCGGGCAGCCGCAGCTCGGGCACCTGGTCACCGCCTACGATGCCCAGGGAAAGAAGAAGAGGAGCTTCGGGTCGCTGGTGCTTCCCTCGGAGCTCTTCGGTCCGACTCACAAGAGGTACGACGGCCCTTACAAACTCGCGTTCAACCGCGTGGTCATGACCGCCGACGATCAGGGCAACGTCTGGGTGGCACTCCTCCACGCCCCCCTGCTTCTCAAATTCGACGCGCGCGGACAGCTCGTCGCCAGGAAACGTCTGGACTATCCGGAGCTGCGGCCGGTCATCGACGGGGTATGGCAGCAGCCTCCGCCGCAACAGTACATGTCCACCAACGTCGACGGCGTTCAGTTGACGATGGTGAACCGCGACATCGCCTTCGATCCGCGCACCCGGTCGGTGCTGCTCCTGTTGGGGAACGACTCCGTCGTCGCATACGACACGACGGGCCGCGAGCGATATGCCTACCGTCTCGACAGCGACATTGGCGCGCTGCAGAGCGTCACCGTTGCCGGGGACGGCCAGATCCTGGCGAGCATCTTCGGCTCGACCTGGCCGTATCGCTTCGGGAATGCAAGGAGGTGAGGCCTGCCACTGTCCCCTGTCCCTGTCCCAGTAGCTACGCGTGTCAGAACCGCTCGTCATGAGAACTGTCTTTCGACAGAAGGAGAAAAAGCCATGAAGAAACTCGTCCGTATTCTCTCGCTCTCGCTCATGCTCTCCGGGATCGGAATGCTCGCCCTGCCGAGCCTCGCCGAGGCGGCCTGTTGCACGGCCGGCAACGGAAGCGAGTGCTGCGGCCAATGCTGCTCGGCCGGCCCCGAGAGCTGCTCGGCCGGACCGTGCGTCAAAGAAATCGTCTGAGCTCCACCGGCCATTCGTCAGGCAGAGGGGCCGCACGGCCCCTCTGCCGTACAACGGACAACGGTGATCTCGTGCCCTACGGTCTGATTCCGGTCACGCGCAAGCGGCTGCAGCTCCACGTGCGGGAGCTCTCCTGGCTGGTCACGCTGGTGCTCTTCGTCGTGCTGTTCAGCGGATCGTTCCGCAATTCCCTGCTGGCCTACGAAGACCGCATGGCGGCATTCGAGGCCGATCAGATGCGCCACCTGCGCGAGACTCCGGACATTGCCCAGACCTACATCCAGATCCGGCTGGCCATGGACCGGCGGCCGATGCCGTTGCAGGTGCACGCTCCGGGAGCGCAACAGGACTTCGGCAGCTGCGCGGTCGTCCGCGGCCGGTTCGGCCCGACGACCATCGAGGCCCGCGCCGGTTCGGCCGGTCCGGTCCAGGGAGCGCTCGCCGCCAACCCCATGCAGGTCACCGGCTTGTTCGGATCGCTGCTGGCTGTGCTCGTGAGCTGCTCGTCGATTCCGCGCGAACGCGAGTCCGGCATGATGCAGGTGCTGCTGACCTGGCCGGTCCGCCGCACCACCCTTCTCGCCGGAGAGTACCTCGCGGCGATGATCGTGATCGCCGGGCCTCTCCTTCTTTGTCTGGCGGCGACGCTGCTCGTGTTCGGGCTCCACCCGCTGCTGGAGATCGACGCGGCGACGGCTGCCGGCGTGATCGCGCTGGCGATTCTGGTCCTCCTCCTGGTGTCGTTCTTCGTGGCCGCGGGACTCCTGATCGCATCGCGCACACGCAGCTCGGCCACGTCCGTCACCATCGGGTTCTCGGTCTGGCTTCTGCTGACGGTCCTGCAGCCGAACGTATCCGCGGCACTGGCCCGGCTGCTCGTTCCGGTGACGGTTCCCCCCGATCTGTCGGGGAGCTACACCCTCGTCGAATACGCTTCGGAATCCTTTCAGGCGGAGCGGCGTGCCCGTGAGGAGCGGAGCGTGGAGTCGTCGCTGGCGCAGCGGATCCGCCAGGCCGACGCTCACCGGGCGTTGAGTCTCCTCTCGCCGTACTCGATCTTCCTCGCCGGCGCGGAGCGCGTCGCCGGCAGCGGCGTTGCCGCGCACCAGCACTTCCTCCAGACCGTCGCCCGCGGCGAGGCGGATCTGCGGCGCTGGCAGGACGCGAAGCTGGCCATGTACCCATCCCGCGCCCGGTTGTACAACGCCGGCGACGACCCTCTCGACATGGAGGGAGTCCCGCAGAACACCGTCGTCGCCCTCCAGGGGCAGGTCGACCAGGCCCTCCCGTTCATCGCGCTCCTCGTGTTGCTCAACGCCATCATCCTCTTCGCCGCCCACTTCGGACTGGACCGCTATGACCCCCGCCCTGCATGACCGGCCCTTCGGCGGCGCTCTGACCATCGCCCGGCGGACGGTCCTGGGGACCCTTCGGGACTACCGCCTGATGCTCTTCGGCATCGCCGCCATCGTCCTTTTCGCCGGCGGCACGGCGATGAACGTGTTCGATTCCATGGAGCAGAGGCGCCAGTACGATGCCTTGCGCTCCGCCGCGCTTGCGGCCCGGAATCTCGATTCCGCCGCCGTCGTGCGCCGCCCCAGCCGGCTGTCCTTCATGAGCGCGGGTCACGAGGGCGACGCACCGCGATACCTGGTGGTGGTTCCGGGCTTCGTCGATACGCCCAACGAAAACGTGCGCACGGTCCCGTTCGTACGCGCCGTGTCGTCTCCCGACTGGGCCTGGGTGGTGGCCTTTCTCTTCAGCCTGGCCATCCTGATGAGCACGCACGATCTCATCGCCCGCGAGCGCGAGGACGGGACGCTCCGCCTGCTCCTGGTCTTTCCCGTGCGCCGGGGAGCCGTGCTGTTGGGACGGTACCTCGGCGTGCTGGCGGCGGTCCTGCCGTTCTTCCTGATCGCGTTCCTCGTCGGAACGCTGCTGGTCATCATCAGCGGTGCAGTCGAATGGACGGCGGGCGATTGGGGCCGCTTCGGGGCGTTCGCGATCACCTCGATCCTGTTTCTCGCCGCCATGGCGGCCCTCGGACTGCTGATCTCGATCGTGTTCCGGAGCAGCAGCGCCGCGCTCCTTTGCAGCGTTCTCGGCTGGATCTTCTTCGCCATCGCTATCCCCGCGGCGGCCACGGCGCTCGCCCGCGCCATCGCACCCGCTCCCCCGCCACGGCTCGTGCGGGCCGATTTCGAGAATGCGAAACTGAAGCTCGATTCCGGAATCTCCGTCTCCTCGTCGATGCTGCAGCGCGTTCTGTTCGATGACTCGATCCCGCAGAGCGAGAAAGCGGGTCGGATCGCGGACGTGCAGCAGACGCTCATCGAAGAGCACGAATCCAGGCTCATGGATTACCAGACCTACCTCATCCGGAAGCGCGAGGCCTACTTGCGGCAGGTGGAGCAGGAGCGATCCCTCGCCGCACGCATCGCGCGGATCTCACCGCTGGTCTCTTACCTGAGCGCGATCGAATCCATCGCCGGCTCCGGAGTGCAGAACGAGCGGAGCTTCCGGCGGGCAGCACAGTCGTTCATGCGCCAGTACACGGCCGCGGTCATTCCGCTGCGCCGGCAATTCCGCGCTTCCGCCGATGTGTCCGGACCGGCAGTCGAGGATCAAGGCCATCGGATCCAGGGCGTGAGCTGGGTCTCCTACGCGAACGTATCAGTCGATCCCAGGCTCGTACCCCGTTTCGAAGGGTACGACGTCACCGCGCGAGCGGGCGTCGAGGACGCCCTCGGCAACGTGACCTTGCTGCTCGGCTGGACGACTCTCTTTCTCACAGCCGCCTACATCGCTTTCGTTCCTTATGATCCACGTTAAGCGCATTACCGCTGCTGTTATCAGCATCCTCGCCTTCGCGCTCCCGGCGCCTTTCGCGTCCGCCGATGAGGCCATCAGCCAGGCCATGCGGCTGGAGAAAGCCCGCCTGGCCGTCGAGTTCGCGAAGCTGGAGTACGAGCGCGCCGTCAAAGGAAAAGAGCTCGGCATCACCGCCGATCTGACGGTCCAGGCCCAGGAGCGCGCGTATCGCGCAGCGCAGCTCGAGTACGAGGAGGCCCTGCTCCTCGCCTCTGCCGCCAGCCGGCAGGTGATCATCCGCTCGGCCACGAAGGCCAGGGCCGCGGACGGGAGATCGTACGCGACGATCGGGATCTCCTACTACGCCGGTGGCACGGATCGCAGTGAGGCCACCCATCGTTTCTTGAAAACGGTCGACAACGTGTCGGTATCGCTCGTGTCCGACGGCGTGGTGGTCTCCCTGCCGTACCAGGCGCGCCTCGGGACGATGAGGGACGGTCAGACCACCACCGCGCGGTTTCTGCTCCTGAAAGACGTGGAGTCGCTGGAGATCGTCATCCGCCACGGCGGCGAAGAACAGCGCACCAAGGTCTATCTGCTGCAGGCCGAAGGCGGCCGGCACGTCGCCATCTCCACGTCCCAGTCGTCCCAGGACGTGGAGCTCGGCGGCACGGCGACGTTCGATGTCGCGCTCGAGCGTCTGCGGCGTGACTTTTCCGTGTTCAAGCTCGCCCTGATCGGATTGCCGTCGGCCGTCACGTACGAGTTCCAAGCCGTGGATACCGGCGCGCGCGTCAGTCAGGCCGAATTCTCGGACGAGGTCAGCTCGGCCAGGCTGCGCCTGAAGGTGTACCTGCCGAAGACCGCTCCTCCGCAATGGCTGGACCGCCCCCTGCCGTTCCAGGTTCTCTGCGCGCCTCCGGATGGAGCCGAGGCGGCGGTGGCGCGTTTCGAGATCATCCCCCGCGGCATGGGGAAGATCGAGCTTCAGGTCGCAAACCTCTTCCACGATCTTCAGGCCGGTCGTCCACTGGTCCTGCCGGCGAAGCTTTCGAATCTCGGGACACGCACCGTGCACAACGTGCGGATCTCGACCGATCTGCCGCTCGACTGGAAGGCCCAGATCGCACCCGCGGTCGTGCCGGCGCTGCCGCAGAACGACGACGTCCACCTGCAGATCACCGTCTCCCCGCCGCCCGGCATCGCCACCGGAGAATACGAGGCCAGGCTCAGACCCGAATCGACCGCCTTCGGCAGGCGCGTCGAGGGGGAGGAGCGGATCGTCCGCATCCGGATCATCCCTCCCAGTCGTCCCTGGACCGTCATCTTCCTGAGCGGCGGCGTCATCGCGCTGCTCGTCGGCGGCGGTTATTTCGCGTTGCGCCTGGCTCGCACATGAGGTCCTGCTGATGCTCCGCGCCGAGAATCTGACCAAGGTCTACGACGACGGCACCAGGGCGCTCGACGCTCTGACCCTGCAGGTGGGAAACGGGCAGGTGTACTGTCTGCTCGGCGCCAACGGCGCCGGGAAATCGACCACCATCAACCTGTTCCTCAATTACGTGCAGCCGACCTCGGGGGCCGCGTTCGTGGACGACATCGACGTGGCCGCCGAGCCGTTGCGCGCGCGCGAGCGCATCGCCTATGTGCCGGAGCAGGTCATGCTGTACAGCGCGCTGAGCGCGCGACAGAACCTCGCTTTCTTCGGGGAACTGTCGGGCAAGTCGGGGCGCTGGTCCCCGGAGCTGGAGCAATTGATGGAACTGGTCGGATTGCCGCAGCGGGTGACCAATCAGCGGGTCGGCACGTTCTCGAAGGGAATGAGACAGCGCCTGGCCGTGGCCATCGCTCTCGTCAAAGGATGCGACAACCTGCTCCTCGACGAGCCGACCTCGGGGCTCGACCCGAAAGCGGCGAACGAGTTCATGGAGCTCGTCGTGTCCCTTCGCGATCAGGGAAAGGCCATCCTCATGTCGTCGCACGACATCTTTCGGGCCCGGGAGATCGCCGACATCGTCGGAATCATGCGCGACGGCCGGTTGTGCGCGAGCATTCCGGCCGAGCGGCTGCAGAGCGAAGACCTGCAGGCTGTGTACATGCAGACGATGGCGTGAGCTCACCGCTCGCGAAGCATCATCATCCGTTCTCTCGCGCGCTGCGTCGCCGTCAGTTTCTCGCCCAAAGACGCCACGAGCTGCTCGTAGCCGTGCCGCAGCAGGGGCGCGCCTTCCTCTTTACGCCCGGCGCGCACCAGACACTCGCCGAGCACGCTCTCCGCGTCCGCGATCGCCCAATGCCCCTTCGGGTACCCGCTCGTGCGCAGCTCCAGGCCGCGACGGGCCGCGCGCACGGCCTCGGCGTCGGCTCCGCGCGCGCTGAGCGCCCGGGCGAGAGCGACATTCAGATCCCCGCGCACGCCGTCGGGAACATTCTTGCCTTTGTGCAAGGCCCCGTTCGCGAGCGCCTCGGCCTGAGAAGGCTCGAGGTCGACCAGCGCCGCGGCGAGCGAATAGGCGCTTCGCGCCACGTCCGGATGTGCCGGCCCGAGCGCGTCCAGCCTCCGCTGATAGGAAGTGCGCATCGCCGCGACCGCATCCGCCGTCTGCTTCTGTTCCAGGAGCGTCGAGCCGAGGTTCTTGTACAGGCGGGCGATGTCCGGATGCTGCGGGCCGAGAATCCGCTCGCCGAGGGCGATGGCCTCGCGGAACAACTGCTCCGCCTCATGGAAACGCGCCTGCTGGTTCACGGCATTGGCGAGGTTGTTCAGGCTCGTGAGGACGAGCGGATGATCGCCGCCGAGGGCACGACGCTGCGTGGCCAGGGCCTCGCGGAAGAACGACTCCGCCTCCGCGAAGCGGCCCGACTGGTAACGGAGGAACCCGAGGTTCGTGAGCACGCTGCTCACCTCCTCGTCCTGGCCGCGACTCTTGCGGAGGATGGCCAGCGCCTCGCGCTCGAGGGACTCCGCGGCAGCGAGATCGCCGTCGTCCGCGAGCATCGCCCCGAGGTCGTTGAGCGCGCTGGCAATCCTCGGGTCGTCGGCCGGGAGGACGCGCTTCCGCATCGCCAGCGACTCGCGGTAAAGCACGAGGGCCCGGTCGCTCTCCCCGAGATCGGCGACGCACTGGGCGAGGTCGGCCATGGCTTCCGCGGTGTCGATGCTGTCGCCCAGCCGCGCGCGTTTGACGCGCACCGACTCCTCGAGCAGCGGGCGCGCCCGCTCCAGATCGCCGAGGCCCCAGCGCACGCGTCCGATCGTGCCGAGGAGCGTCGCCCGCATCAGCGGATCGCCGCGGAACTGCTTCGTGGCCCGCTCCGTGCCGCGGTCGAGGATGTCGCGGGCGGTGAGCTCCACGCCCCGCGCCTGCTCCGGATCCTGGGCGTCGAACAGGCCGACCAGGAACTGGAGGACGTTCTGGGCCCGGTCGCGCTCGAACATGGCCCGGTCGCGCTCGCGCGCCAGCGCCGAGGACTGGATCGTCAGGGCGATCGTGAATCCGAGGATGACCAGCAGCGCCAGGCTCGCTGCCCCCACGGCCAGGCGATTGCGCCGGATGAAGCGCGCAGCGCGATAACCGAATGTGGCCGGCCGCGCATGCACGGGGCGGCCGCCGAGGTAGCGGTCGATGTCGTCCGACAGCGCGCCGGCCGAGCCGTAGCGCTCCAGCGGCTCCTTGCGCAGCGCGAGGAGCACGATGGCGTCGAGATCGCCCGCGATCCGCCGCTGCAGCCGGGGCGGCGCGGCGCGGCTCGGCGGCAGCGGCTCCTCCCCGCAGATCGCCTGCATCATCTCGAACGTCGAGCGGGCCGCATACGGCAGGTTGCCGGTGAGCAGCTCGTACAGCACCACCCCGAGCGAATAGACGTCCGTGGCCGTGCCGACCGGCTCGTGCCGCACCTGCTCGGGGCTGGCGTAGGCGGGCGTCAGGACCGTTTCGGTCGGCGGCAGCACCGACTCGGTCTGCTCCGGATCGCGCAGCTTGGCGATGCCGAAGTCCAGCAGCACGGCCTTCCCCTCGGCGGTGACGAGGATGTTCGCCGGCTTGATGTCCCGGTGGACGACCAGCTTCTGATGCGCGTACTGCACCGCCGCGCAGACGCCGCGGAAGAGGCGCAGCCTCTCCTCGATCGGCAGCGCGCGCGCCTCGCAGTACGCGTCGATCGGCTCGCCGTCGACGTACTCCATGACCAGGTAGGGCGAGCCGTCGTCGGTCGTGCCGCCGTCGAGCAGGCGGGCGATGCCCGGATGCTCCAACCGCGCCAGGATCTGCCGCTCCCTCCGGAACCGCGCGAAGTCCTCGGCCGTGCCGGCGGCAACGTGGCGGATGACCTTGATGGCCACGCGCTGCTCGTAGGTCTGATCGTCGCGCGCGCCGAGGTAGACCAGCCCCATGCCGCCCTCGCCGAGGAGCTCGAGGACCCGCCAGGGACCGAGCCGCTTCCCGATCAGGCCCGGCGCCGCATGGCCGTCGCCGGCCGCACCGTCGCCGGACAGCCGTTCCGTGGGATCGGAGTAGGAGCTCACCTGGGGCCTCTCTCGGATGGGACGCGAGCAGTGTAGCGGGAAGCCCCGGAAAAGCGAAAAGCCGCTGATATCTCAGCGGCTTTTCATAAATTATCCCGGCGGCGTCCTACTTTCCCACGCAGTCACCCGCGCAGTATCATCGGCGATGCGGAGCTTAACTGCCGTGTTCGG